>CAZYZD010000001.1:0-55386 GCA_964651755.1 uncultured Sulfurospirillum sp.
CTGCCATATAGGGGGAGGGGAACCATAAGTATAACAGAAAAAATAATTTAAATCAAGAGTTTTGATGCAATACCGACAGCAGCTGTTTCACTTTTAAGGATTAAATCTGTTTTGAGACCTATTTTATGACTTTTTTTCAGTTTTTCTCGCTCTTCTTCACTAAAACCACCTTCACATCCAATTAAAATTGATTCAACTTCTGACCACTCTTTTGTACCGTCAAAATCGAGAACAGCAATTTCACTGTATTTCTTCAATACATTATCAAGAGTTTCTATAATTTCTATTTTCATCAAATCACTTCTGCCGCATTGCTGAGAAGAGTTGATTAAAATTTTTTCTATTCTGTTGAGATCAAGTTTGAAATTTCGCTGACTACGATCACAATATACAAAAGTAATTTTTGCAACACCTAATTGATTTAACATAGGCAGCGTTTTCTCTATGATTTTGATATCGATAATACACCAAATCAGGTGCACTCCTCCGCTTCTTTTTGTTTCTTTTTGTGCTTTAACAAATTTTAGGAGGGCTTCCCTTCGCATAATTTGGACAATTTTGTACTGATATAATATATCATCCTGCAAATTGCGGAGATAAACAAATTCTCCTTCATGTAAACGTCGTACTTTAAAAAGATAACGGTGGTTTTCGCCATTTATTTGAAGTTCTGAAGCACCTGCATCTTTATCATAAAGATACTGCATACATTATTACCGCTACAATTATTATGAGCGCAATATCTGTCATATATTTTTTCCTGGCATACATTTTAAACAATTTCTGAGATTCAATATCAACCTCCCGTGTACGTTTAAAAACCTGATGAAGTTTTGCACTTGTAAAAATTATCCATCCAAGTGCTCCAACCATCATCACAACTTGCCATGTTACAACTAGACCCGTTGCACCAAATACAACCAATCCTGTAAAAAAAAGTGCTGCCAACATAAAATAGTATTGCAGAGCAACACTTTCGACACGATTGGAAAAACCGCGAAATTCTCTATCCTGATTAATAAATACAAGGCTTAGCAACGCCAACAAGAGTGCTAACACAATAAATATAATATGCAGAGTTATTGACATTGATATGAGATCATTCATTGCTTCCATAGAGCACTCCAAATTTTTTTTACCGTTATTATAGCGCAGAGAGTTGAAGTTACTTCAAAATATAATAGTTATCTATATTTTACAATCAAATATAAAAGATTACAAAAACTTTATTTATATTATAAAGATATCTATCTCCAGTTTTTATTAAAAATAAATATATTTAATTATCTATAAACATTTCAATCATATATTTACTCTTAAATCATAAGAAAAAAGTAAAATATAAGAGTGAATTGATTATAGTATATAAATCAAAACTTCTATAAGGCAAGGACATTTAAACTTTTCCTTACCAAAACAGATGTAAAAGAGGTAAAATGAATCAATTTGCAGAGGCAAAAAAACTGTTCTATGACGACTTTGACTTAAGTGGATATTTTGACAGTCTTACCTTTGAATATGCGAAAAAGCAACTTATCGATGTTATGAAAACACATGAAGTTCCACTGGTTTTTTTACTAGGGAATCCAGGTACAGGAAAAAGCTTTCTGTTAAACTATATTCAGCAAAAAGTCACAAGTGTCAAAGTAGCAAAATATTTTACACATCCTTATTTCGATGAAAAAGAATTTCTTGAGACACTTCTTAGTCTGGCAGGAAAAAATATCGAACATAATGAGTACTCGACAGAACAACTTATTTCACGATTAAAGCGTGCATTTGGAGATTTGGAGTATACTGTTTTCATTGACGAAGCACAACTCTTGACAGAAGATCAGGTTGAATTAATACGTATATTAAGTGATCAGAAAATTTTTCAATTTGTTTTAGCTATGCATAAAAGAGAAGGAAACTATATCCTCTCAAAAGATCACTTTAAATCCCGCACCACCAAAAAAATAGAGCTTGAGGGACTTACAGATAAAGAGATAGGACGATATATCGAGAGTCGCCTCCTTTCAAACAACTTTTCAGATATTGCATCTATGTTTAAACGCTCTCATGTCAAATTTATCAAAGAGCATTCACACGGTAACTTCAGAACAACAAAAAAAATTGTTAAAACTGTACTGGAAATTTTAAATATTGCAAATCGGGAAAATTACAAGAAATATAATAAACTCAATAATACCACCCTTACTATGGCAGCCATTGATACAGGACTAATCAATGTTAAATAACAACTTTAGCAAACTTATCAAACTTTATGAAAAATATAGAAGACAGCAACGCAATCAAATGCTCCTTAAATTGCTTGCATTGATTGTAATAATTACAGCAGGGTATCTTATCTATATGCAAAACAGTAAATCTTCGGTACCATCAGTTACTGCTGAAAATAGCAGCAAAATCAATACAGCTGCTTCATCATCTGGCTCATCTGCTGCAGATTCCTCTACTCCTATACAAAATAGTATAACTGCACCGGCAAATAGTGCACCAACTCAACCGGCTGAAATAGAAAAACAAACGCAAAATACAAATAACAAAATCTCTGAGAAAAAAGAATCCAAAGAAGACCTTTTTCAACTTAAACCAACCCAACGTGAAGGTTTATATAAGATGTTGGTTGACTATAAAGATCAAAAATCTTATAAAACAGCTATCAGAATAGCACAATTTTACCTTTTACAAAAAGAATATAAAAAAGCAGTAAAATGGGCTGTCGAAGCAAGTAAAAAAGACCCTTCTCAGGCACAGTCATGGATTATCTATGCAAAAGCGAAAATAGCACTCGGAAAGCCGGAAATTGCAAAACGAGCGCTTTCTATTTATTTAAAACATAACTCTTCACAGGAAGCACAGGACTTTCTTAATTCTTTATAAATAAACAAAAGGTCTGAAGATCAATATTTTACAGCTCTTATCTTTAGACCTTTTATGATAAGACTTCTTTACTTTTTGCTACAATACAAAACTATTATCAACATGAAGGACAATTATGGCTGTAACTATTTATGAAGCACTACAATTAATAGAAAAAAGTATACCTGCAATCTCTACAGAAATAATTCCAATTGAAAATGCTTTAAATAGAGTAGCATCAAGAGATGTAAAAGCGACCCTTGCACTGCCCACTTTTAACAATTCTGCAATGGATGGTTACGGACTTAAAGGAGAAGCTAAAGAGTATACCCTTATAGGTAAAATCCTTGCCGGAGACAGTCATACATACACTTTAAAAGATGGTGAATGTATCAAAATTCTCACCGGTGCACAAGTCCCAAATAGTGTCGAGCGTATTATTCCACAGGAAAATACAGAACAAAATAAAAATATTATCAAAATTATTAAACCCGTCAAAATCGGTGCAAACATTCGCCATATGGGAGAAGATATTCATGAAGGAGAGACAATCATTAAAGCCGGTAGTGGTGTCAACTCTACACATATTGCTTTACTCGCCAGTCAGGGAATTACCCATATAGAAGTTAATCGTAAAGTCAAAATAGGCGTATTTGCCAGTGGAAGTGAACTTAAACTACATTTTGAAAAACTAAATAACGCACAAGTATATAATTCCAATACTCTTTATCTGCTTGCCCGCAGTCAGGAACTACATTGTGAAACACGCTTTGTCGGAAAGAGTGAAGATAGTGTAAATTCTCTAAAAGCACTTGTCAAAGCTGCTCTTGACTGTGATCTTATTGTTACAAGCGGTGGTGTGAGTGTAGGTGAAGCAGACTTTACGAAAGAAGCATTCAGTGCCTTGGGAATGGAAATATTCTTTAACAAAGTGCAGGTCAAACCTGGGAAACCTACAACATTTGGTAAAATAGGAAACACGCTTGTACTAAATCTTCCCGGTAACCCACTTGCTGCCGCATTGAATTTTGAATTATTCGGTACTTTTATCATCCATGCCCTTCAAGGTTTGACAGCAAAATATCACAATTATATTTTAACTCCTCTATCAAGGAAAATAGATTCTCCCCGACCTGTTGCGAATATTGTTCCAGGATGGTTTGACGGTCAAACTTTCACACCCAGCACCAAATATGCACCAGGGATGGTTAATGTATTAAGCCATTGCAATGGTGTAATCATTATTGATCCTGAAACCAATATAGCAGAAGAAGGAAAAATTGTTAAATTTTTACCAATACGATGGGATTTTTTAAAAAATAATTTTGAAGAAATTATGAGTTAAAAAGAGTAAGGTATATTACCCTACCCTTTTTAAAATTTTTATTTTAAAGTTGAAATATATTCAGAAACAGCTTTCATGTCAGCATCGCTCATAGAAGCAACTTGACCTTTCATTACACCTTTCATATTTCTACCATATGTTCCGTCTTTGTATCCTTTTAATGCTTCTTCAACTTTTGCAGCATCCCATCCAGCTATTACTTTACTTGCACCTAAAGCTTTTTTCTCAGCTTTGGCACCATGACAAGCTGCACATTTTTTATAAACTGCCGCACCGTCTGCTCCGCCTGTTGCCGCTGCAACTGCTGCACTTCCTGCTTCTTTAGCTGACTCAACAGCACTATTTGCAGCTTCTTTAGTTGCTTCTACTGCTTTTGCTGCTGTCTCTTTAGTCGCTTCAACGGCATTGGATGCTGCTTCCTTAGTCGCTTCTACTGCTTTTGTTGCAGTTTCTTTAACTGCATCTTTAGCAGCAGTAGCCATATCTTTTCCCTCTTTTACTGCTTCTACAGCACCCGCAGCCGCACTTTTTGCAGCTTCTTTCGTTGCATCTACAGCATGTGAAGTAGACTCTTTCGCTTTTTCAGTGACTGTTGAAGCAGCCTCTTTTGCTGAATCACCACAACCAACTAAGAATGCAGCTAAAACTAATGAATAAATAAAAGTTTTTTTCATATTTCTCTCTCCTGATATAATATTTTTCATTATCTATTCTACTCTTTCATAATAAAAAGAACATTAGATTAAATATTACCTAGAGAGGCTTAGGGTTTATAAATATTTCACCTTTAAGAAGTTTATCCCACATTGCACTGTCACTCCATTCTTTTTTAATCTGCTCACTAAAAACTATTTTTTTTAAATCTATCTCACCCATCACTTTACTATATGCATCTTCTCTGAACCCCTGTGCATATCCGGTATCGGTTTCATGAACTATTATACTATGTACACGAACCTCTTTTTCTCCATTTTGCATTTTTGTCTGTGCCAAAAGTGTATCGATCATCAAAAATATTACACGGCTAAACTGTTCTGCAGAGGGGGAGACAGGTAAACTGATCCATCGTCTGCTGAATTTTTTAATCGCAGCAATATATTCAGCATCATCTTTATCCCAAAATGCAGTAGCATGATCAAATGAATCTATCAACTCTTTAATAGTCGTTTTTGTAAGTCCAAAATCATATACCATTTGCCCCTGATCAAGATAATTTGACTCAAATAAGACCTCAACTTTATAAGAGTGCCCATGAATACTGTATTTACATCGTTCACTGGTACAACCCCGGACGATATGTGCATTTTCAAATTTAAAGAGTTTTCGGATTATCATAATCAACCACCCGTTTCATAAAACGCTCTGTTTGATTTTTCATTTTCTTCACTACTCCAGCGATTCTCTTTTGGTTTATCTTTAAGCACACTTTTCAAAACTTCGACAGCCTTTGAGACATCTCCTTTCTGTACAGCTTCTTTAATACTCATCGCTTCATCAAAATAGAGACACGGAATCAAATAACCTTCTGCCGTCAAACGAATACGGTTACAAGACTCACAAAAATCATGTTTGTGTGGATCGATCAATCCAAATTTATATCCATCTTCCAGCAAATAGGAGAATGAAGGGCTGCTTCCTTCTCTTCCTACTTTTTTAATAATATATTTCTCTTTGATTTTATCAAGTATCTCTTTCCCCAGCATTCCTTTGATGCTATCATTTGCCATAGCATTTTCCATATACTCTATAAAACGAACTTCAATACCTCTGGCTTTACAATAATCCATAATATCTACAATCTCATGATCATTGATACCTTTCAAAGGAACCATATTTATCTTTACTTTCAAGCCAACCCGAAGAGCTTCTTCTATACCTTCAAGAACATCTTCCAATACATCCTTCTGCGCAATTTGATGTGCAATTTCTCGATTTAATGAATCGAGAGAAATATTTAAACGCTTCAATCCTGCATCTTTCAATCTTTTTGCTGTCTGTTTCAGGAGATAACCATTGGTTGTCAATGCAAGATCAACATCAGGATTATGATTGTATATCATAGAAACAAATTGATCCAGACCTTCTCTAAGTAAAGGCTCTCCCCCCGTAATACGAACCTTGTTTATTCCCTCATCCATTGCAGCTTTGATAAATAAAAAAAGCTCTTCAAGTGAAAGCAGATTTTCTCTGGGCACCCATGAAAAAGGTTTATCCGGCATACAGTATTGACAGCGAAAATTACACCGCTCTGTCACCGATACCCGCAAATAATTTACTACTCTGTTATGTCCATCTATTAACATCTTCCCTAACCCCTAAATGTAAATTTCGTTTTGCCGATATTATAGCAAACCAATCCAATATTAAAGGAGCATCGTATGAGTGCACCCATACCGAACAACCGTGAACGAATCATGAATAATGATGATTTTATCGTTTCCAAAACAGATACAAAAGGTAAAATTACCTATTGTAATGAGATTTTTATGGAGATGGCACAACTTCCAGAATCCGAACTTCTGGGAAAACCCCATAGTATCGTAAGACATCCGGATATGCCCAAAATAGTATTTAAACTTCTTTGGGATTATATACAACATGGTAAAGAGATATTTGCCTATGTTAAAAATCTTTCCGCTGATGGCAGTTATTACTGGGTTTTTGCAAATGTTACTCCTTCTTATGACAATAACAACAATATTATTGGCTACTACTCTGTACGCATCAAACCAAATCCCAAAGCACTTGAAGTTATAAAACCGCTTTATGAAAAGCTAAAAGCGATTGAAAGCGGAGGTGGCATCGCTGCCGCAGAAACATATTTGAATAATTTACTGAAAGAAAAAGGAGTAAGCTATGACGAGTTTATTATCGCGATCCAAACATCATAATCAATCTACAAACAAGACTGCCCTATTACAAAAAATAAATCAGGTAGTGGAAGAAGCTGCCGCAGGAAACATAGAGGTACGTATCACAGGTATTAATCCCAATGATCCGATGGCACGCACTGCATGGAATATCAATAATATGCTCGACCAGGTAGAAGCGACTCTCAGAGGGACTGCAAATGCACTCCAAAGAGCTGGCGAAGGAGATACCTACAGAAAAGTATTTTGTCAAGGCTTAAAAGGAACATTTCAACAAAACTGTCAACTCTCTTCAAAAGCAGTCGATGATGTCATTGAAGCAAATAAAAGTAGACTAAAAAGTGAACTGGCTTTAGAAATTGATAAAATCAGCGGTGGTATTCGTTCAGGTATGAATGTTATTCAAGAGGATCTTATGGAAACTATTGAACTGGTAGAAGAGATTACATCTCTCTCTTCGCGCACTGCCGCACAATCTGACTCAAGTATGCAAGTTACCGCAGAACTTGCCGATAAACTCAATCATCTGGTAGAGTTGATTTCAGGAGTAACTGATGCTGCGAATTCTCTTAATGAAAGGACTGGAGAGATTACCTCTGTTGTAAATCTTATCAAAGATATTGCAGACCAGACCAATCTGCTCGCACTCAATGCAGCAATTGAAGCAGCAAGAGCGGGAGAACACGGACGTGGTTTTGCCGTCGTAGCGGATGAAGTACGAAAACTGGCAGAAAGAACCCAAAAAGCTACAGCTGAAATTGCGATAACTGTTCAAACACTTCAGCAAGAAACTATGGATATACAATCTAGTGTAGAACAAGTCAATGAAATTGCAACTACTTCCGGTGAAACAGTTGACTCTTTCCAGGCAACACTCACTGAGTTTAATCATGATGCAAATACAACAGCTCAAAATGCAGAAAATGTTAAACGTAAAAGTTTTACAACATCGGTAAAAGCTGATCACATTATTTATAAAGCAAACATCTACAATACAGTTTTATACGATGATGGAAATAAAAGTCCACGTATCTCACATAATGACTGCAGATTTGGAAAATGGTATAACAATGAAGGTAAAAAGATGTTCGGAAATCTGCAAACATTTAAAACCATTGACAATACACATTCAAAAGTACATAACAGTGCAAATAAAAATATTATGATTACAGATAAACCAATTAGTAAAGATGTTATTCCTGCACTTTTAGATAATTTCAAAGAGATGGAAGAAGCGAGTGATACACTCTTTAAACAACTTGATCAACTCAGCAGTGAAGCGAATTAATGTAAAAGATGCATAGGAGCAAAAAGCTTATGCGCTTTTGAATCCGTAATAAATGAAATGTTATAAGGATGAGGCAGAAAATGTTTTGTAAAATATTTTGCCTCATCCAGTTTTTCTACCTCTTCAGCGATCTTTCCAAATAAAATAAGTTCAATATCTTTTTTTTCTTTATACAGTTCAGCGAGAAAACTTCGGATAAATCCCCTCCATGCTTTTATATGTTTTTTACTTTCTTCTTTTGTACTGAAAACCAGAGCCATATTTAAAAGCAATACACCGTTTTTTTCAAAATTTTCTCTAAGCTGGTGAATAGTTTGGATATATCTTGACATATCTATCCGGGAGAGTGCAGCTTTGGAAAAGTCCTCATCCAGTTCACCTTCACATAAAAGTAACATTTTGACAAAATTCCGTAAACTTGTCGCACGATTAACCTCTTTTGACAAACCGGAAGAAGAAAATATTGACTGAACTTTCCCGTCAATAAAAGCATATCCGATAGCACTCTCTTGCCTGGGATATGGATCCTGTCCAAAAAGAATATATTGTGTTTTTTCCAACGACAACGTTTTAAAAGCATTTAAAAAGTTATTTTTATCCGGGAAATATCCATTATTGTTTTGTAAATAATTCAGATACTCCGGTTCAAAAGCATCAAAGGCTTTTTGCAGTATCCCCTGCCAGGATTTATCTATATTTTCTATCATTTGAGATTGGCAATCTTTAAAATAAGCTCTACTTCACCCAGAGGTGTACGTTCGCGTTTTGCAATTTCCTCTGCACTATAACCATTTTTATACAATTCTATAATCGCTTTTTCATTGATCAGCTTGCTTGTAGCAGAGATTGAACTGAGTTTATTATTTTCTTCAATTTTATTGATACGTTCATTTAGACTGTCATTGATACGTTTCATCTCCATTTCCATCTGCTTGATAGCACGAATCGCTTTTAAAAGAGGATCACTAAGGTCGTTTAGCTTCTGATTTAAACTGGTTTCAAGCGCTTCAAGTTCCTGTGCAAAATCAGGTAACGTTTCAAGTCCCTCAGGTATGGAAGTTACTTTACGCTCCATATTGTGTACACGGCTATTCAGTTCATCGATAGCACGTTCATAGGCACTCAGCTGTCTTGTCACAGCCTGATCACGCATATAAAAATAGGCAATTAACAGCCCAAGAATCAGTAAAAATCCGACAAACACAAAAATCTCAACCATCACTTTTACCTTTTTTCAATTCACGGATCATCACACGCTCTTTTGCTACAACATATGCATTCCAGTCTTTCATGTCTTTATCATGCATTAAAATAATTTCCGCAATATTTGCATCAATACCTTTTAAATAAACAGCCATTTCACGTTTTGGAAAAATAGGCATTTCTATACGTGCATAATACTCTTTTCCCGGTATAAAAAGAGGTTTTTCTATTCGGAAATACTCAAACCCGATTTCTAAAATATCTGTTGTATGCGCCAAAGTCAAAAGCTTTTTTTCTTCATTTTTTACCAAAGCTGTAAGCTCGTCAACCTTTTTATGCAACTCCACTAGAAGATTAAGCAAAACCTCATCAGTCTCTTTCGTCTCACCTCGCGCCTTTGCTATCTTCAGCCATTGCCCAATTGCATCTTCCTCATACTCTGAAAGAGAAGTATACTCACGACGAAACATTTCACTATTTTCATCATTTAATGTTTCGAAATGGATCGTTAGTACTGCGGGAACAAAACGGATATCATTCATCAAAGCACCTATATATTGTCCAAAATTACAAAGACTAAAAACATTATACCAAGATAACCATTAAGGGTAAAAAATGCTTTATCAATTTTAGAAAAATCTTTGTTTACAATACGATGTTCCATATATAAAATAACTGCAGAAAGCCCGACAGCCACGTATGTAAGCCATCCGGAGCCTGATTCAACAGCAAAAAAAAGCCAGAAAAGAATAGTTAACCCATGAAAAATTTTAGACAAAAAAAGTGTACATTCTGCCCCATACACTGAAGGGATAGAATGAAGTTTTACTTTTTTATCGTATTCCATATCCTGAAGTGAATATAAAAGATCAAATCCTGCGACCCAAAACATAACACCGATTGAAAGCATAACTGACCACATCGTTATCTCTGCTTTTACCGCTACTACCCCGGCTATAGGAGCCAATCCCAGAGAGAGTCCTAAAACAAGATGGGCTGCAGGAGACACCCTTTTCATCAGAGAATATCCACCCAAAATAATCAAAATAGGAAAAGAGAGCCAAAATGCCAGAGAGTTTATAAAATATGCAGTTACTACAAATACCACAGCATTTCCAATAGTAAAAAAGAGAATAGTCTCTTTTTTCAAACGACCATCTACACTGGGACGATTAGCAGTTCGCGGGTTGGCTTTGTCAATATCGATATCTGCATAACGGTTAAAACCCATTGCAAAATTCCGTGCACTTACCGCAGCAAGAATACCAAGCAGGAAAAGCGACCAGCCAAACCAGCCGCCCGCTGCAACAATCATTGCGATAAAAATAAAAGGGAGTGAGAAGATAGAGTGCTTAAACATGACTAACTCATTCAAATCATGTAATATTTTTCGTATCTTATCCAAGTAAACCCCTTTCATAAATAATTTTACATTTTATAATAAAAGTCATTAAAAGTATAACTCCGACAAACAGAATCAAATATATTGAATATGATAATTTCATTCTATTTTATAAAAAAATGTTAAAATACTACACGAAAAATAAGGAGCTATAATGCACGCAAAAGCAGGAGAAAAAGCACCCGCAGCACTTTTGGAAAACATCCCGACTCTCATTGCAAATTATTATAATCTGATTCCGGATAGTAACAAGCCGGAAGAAAAAGTTTCATTTGGTACTTCAGGACACAGAGGCAATGCCAACAGAAAAAGTTTTAATGAAGCCCATATTATTGCTATTACACAAGCATTGTGTGATTACCGGAAAGAGCATCACATAACAGGTCCAATCTATATGGGTAAAGATACACATGCACTCTCCACACCGGCACAAATGACTGCTATCAGAGTTCTGGCTACCAATAAGATACAAACATACATTGCCAAAGATGATGAATACACCCCTACCCCGCTTGTATCTTTTGCTATCTTGCAACACAATGCAAAAGATGACCAAAATACAAGTGACGGTATAGTTATCACTCCCTCACACAACCCTCCGTCAGACGGTGGATTCAAATATAATCCACCCAACGGAGGTCCGGCAGATACAAACGTTACAAACTGGATTGAGAAACGGGCTAATGAACTTCTTCAGAATAAAAAAAGACCAGAGCTTCTCTCTTATGAAGAATCTATAAAAAGCGGATATATAGAAGAGTATGATTTTATTACACCATATGTCGAAGCTTTACCGCAAATTGTAAATATCGAAGCAATCCGAAGAGCAGGCATAAAAATCGGCGTTGATCCAATGGGAGGCGCAAGCATTGGTGTCTATAAAAAAATTCAGGAACTCCATCAACTCAACATAACCATCGTCAACCCTTATGTTGATCCAACCTTCTCTTTTATGACACTTGATCACGACGGTAAAATCCGTATGGACTGTTCTTCCCCTTATGCCATGGCTTCTCTTATCGATCTTAAAAATAATTATGACATAGCATTTGGCAATGATCCTGACGCTGACAGGCATGGTATCGTAACCAAAAGTCATGGTCTTTTAAATCCGAACCATTATCTCAGTGTGGCTATCAAATATCTCTTTAAAAACAGACCGGAATGGGATGAAGATCTGAAAATCGGAAAAACACTGGTTTCCAGTGCAATGATTGACAGAATAGCCAATGCATTAAACAGAAAGGTCTACGAAGTTCCGGTAGGTTTTAAATGGTTTTCACTGGGATTATTTAATGCAGAACTCGGATTTGGGGGTGAAGAGAGTGCGGGCGCTTCTTTTCTGCGTTTTGATGGAAGTACCTGGACAACGGATAAAGACGGTATTATTCTCAATTTACTTGCTGCGGAAATTTTGGCAATTACAGAAGAAGATCCGGGAGAAATTTATCGAAAACTGGAAGAGAAGTTCGGTACTTCCTATTATCAGCGAATTGATGCCCCTGCAACACCACAGGAGAAGGCAAAAATAAAAGCACTCCAACCTGAAGATATTACTGTTGATAAACTTGGAGGAGAAAAGATTGAAGCAATTTTCACAAAGGCTCCAGGCAATCATCAGGATATCGGAGGAATAAAAGCTACTGCCAAAAGCGGATGGATTGCTATTCGTCCTTCAGGAACAGAAGATATTTATAAAATCTATGCAGAAAGTTTCAAATCCTGGGAACATCTTCAACTACTTCTGGAAGATGCAGCTCAACTTATTGCAGATACAATATCCAAATCTGAATCCGAATAAATTATTGCCGGAATTTTCCGGCGATCTCCTGCATATGTAAAGATTCCATCCCATATTGTCTGGATAAAGTTTTATAATGACAAAGTATCTGTTCTAAAAAGAGGATATTTTGATGAGTATCTTTTCCAAAATTGTGTGGATGCCACCAAAGATGAAAAATTTCCCCTTTTTGCGCAGCATATGTCATGCTTTTTTTGATTCTGCGTAATTTCAAGAAATCCAAAAAAGAGATTTTTGCTGAAAAAGGGCGTAGAAATCTACTGGAAGGGATATTCAACACTCCATTTTTTTGTTTTAACTTATCTATAGCCACAGTATGGTGTCCACTGATATTGATATAACTATCCAGCAACTTCAAAGCTCGGCGAAAAAGAATCCTTCCGTTCCAGTCACTTTCCTGATATATCCAGTGGGGTTCATTTCCTCGATATGCGATAATACCATTTTCAGCCAAAACGGGTAAATATGCCTCATTACACTGATTTCTGGGAAAAACAAGACTGCTACACTGGATACCTGCCTTTAAAAAAGCTGTCTTTTGTGCCAAAGATATATCTTCCTGAAACTCCTCTATACTTTGCCCCTCTTCCAGGCAGTAGTAATGTGAAAAAGTATGTGTTGCAAGTTCCTGAAATGGTGTATTGATTATTTTGGAAATCAAATCGGGTGCGAAATGATAAGAATTGTATAAACTTTTACTCTTTTTTATATAATCATAGAGATTAAAAGCGTTATTGTTATAAGCTGGTTTTTTGATAGGAAGATTTTTTTTTAATTCTTCCTCATTCCTGAAAAAAAGGAATCCTACTATTGCCCATGTTACATGAATATGATACTTTTCAAAAAGAGCAAGCATTTCATTTACTGCGGTTGAAGTACCTTCAAGATTATCCCGGTAAGCTTCGATTGTAACAACATCACGCATACCCCAATATAACTCAAAATCAAGCGAAATTGTAAAAATACCCCGCTTCTTCTGACTATCTGCCATTGGTTTCCCACTGTTTTGAATCACTGTTTCGATGGGAAACAAGACAACAATCTCTACTATAATCCCAATGCATTACAATAGGTGTAATCACCAAATCGTGTGTAGAAGTATAGATATCCACTCCAAGTTTTACTCTTTGATATTCAAAAAACTCCTGAGAAAAAGAGACAAAAAGTACTTCATACTGACGTAAAGGATGCATCCGAATTCGTGCAAACTCCGAAATTTTGTCCAAAAAACTGGTTAAAATAAGACCGCATCTTGGAATAATATCACCTTTTTCATCCACAAAGCCTGCTGCGAGATCATGTTGATACTCTTCATCTTTGAGATAAGCTTTACCATCGATATGAATAAAACTATCAGCCAAAGCCGCATTTTTCTTCAACGCTTTATAAGCGCGGTTTTTTAGATTTCTTTCGGAAAGAATCTTAAGCGATTTCTTTGGAATATAACGCTTGTTATCAAAAAGCTCACATAATATCTCTTCTGATTCATTTTTATCTTCACTCTCAAGATTGTTAATCAACAAAGTTGCCAGAAATTTAACCTTTTTCTGATACCGTTTGATTAACCTCTGAGCAAGACGATCTACAAAAGAGACATTTTTGGCAGCCCATTCAATATTTTTTTCTTCTCTGGGCAACGTAAAATGACCCAATTCAAATACTACCAGCACGGGTAAAGAGATATGCGCAATTTTTTCTTCAATCAAAATAGTTATTTGATCCAGTTTTTCCTGTGACCAGGTTTCAAAATCAACTTTTGGCGGATGATATTTTACATTGTCAACAGATATTTCACAATCCATATGTTATCCTTTACGCATATTTTTTTGATACCATAACTGATATAACAATATCGACCATAATTTATATTTATATTCTTCTTTTCCGTTTAAAAAGCTGTCACGTAATTTTATAACAAATGGAATATCCAAAACATCATCATGTCGAAGGTTTTCCGGATTAAGCGTATCCAGCAAAAGCGTATTTAATTCTTTATATAACCATCTTGAAGAAGGGATGGAAAATCCCTTTTTGGGTCTGTCAAGTAACGATTTTGGTATATATTCATAGGCAATATTTTTCAATAAATTTTTTTTGATTCCTTCTTTTACTTTAACGGACGCCGGTACTTTAGCCATAAAAGAGATCAAATCCTTGTCCAAATAAGGTATCCTGACATCAATACCCACAGAAAGAAATGCCTGAGTACTTTTCACCAGTTCTCCATTTACCATAAAAGTTTTAAAATAACTTCCTGTAATTTTATCTACATCTTCGGCATATTCACCAAAATAGAGATCATGTGATGTAATCGGCATCGAAACATTCTCTGCCCCAATCAGCTGGGAAATTTCATGAGGATCAAAAAGTATCATTTTTGTCTTGACCATCTGGGGTATATTATTTGCACTGAAAATCTGAAGAAATTTATAATATTTGGTAGGAAAATTATAGTAATCCCTGAGAATAGGAATACGATGTGGCTGGAGTCCTTTGCCTACCTGATATGCCATTTCCCGCATCTCTTTAGGGATAGACAAAATACGCCTGAATTTTTTATCGTCATCTGCTGTTGCAAAGACTTCATCACCTCCATCTCCGCAAAAAACCGTGCGTGCCGCCTCTGCCTCCACCAATTGAGAAAGAAAAAGCGTTGGAATTGAGCCCTCATCATAAAACGGTTCTTCATATATATCAGAAAGGCGGGGAATAACATTCAAAGCATCCGCTGCACTAAAATAGTGTTCATGATGTACAGTTCCCAGATGATGCGCAATTTTTGCAGCATCATCTGCTTCATTGATCGACCTCTCTTCAAAACCTATTGTATAGGTATTGAGAGGATGCTCCTCTTTTGAAAGAAGCGCTGCCAATGTAGCACTATCATATCCTCCACTCAGGAGTATATGGTATGATTTTTGATCAGTTGGCAGCATCTTTTGTACTGCCTGTTTTAAATATTTATGCGCTTTCTCCTGTAAAATAGATTCATCATCACCATACTTTGGTTCATCGTAACATCTTCCCAAATCCCAGTAAATATGTTTTTGATACTTTTTCCTGTCAACATCGACACAGATATATGTTCCCGCCTCAACTTTGTTACAATACCGGTAAATTACATTTGGCTGTAAAATATAGCCATAGGTAAAGTAATTTTCCAAAGCTCTGAAATCAATATGTTTTTGTATAAACCCAAACTGAAAGAAACTCTCAAGGCGATCGGCAAAAAGTAGATATTTTCCATCATCATAATAGTAGAGCGGTTGACTGCTTACATGATCTTTGCATAAATAAAGCTTTTTTTCTCTTCCATCATAAAGTACAAATGAAAAAGAACCTTCAAGCAGCGTAAAGAATTTTTCACCAATCTTGCTATAACCTGCTACAAGAAAATCACTACTACTGATTTTGTCATCAATTTGAAACTTGCGACAAAGCTCAAGACGGTTAAAAACAGTACCACGCATCTGCACCATGATCTTTTGGTATTTTTCCACATCTCTTAGAAAAAGAATATGTAAATCATCAGAAACTGTAAAAGGTTTATGAATTTGCGCCTGTTCTGATAGTAACAAATCTTTAAAACCTACAATACCAGTAATCTTTTTCACTATTTTTACCTTCAATTATCACTAAATGGTATAAAAAAACCAACTGTTTTACATCATTGCATATAGATCTTTAAAAGCTCTTTGCACTATTTTTCTTTTTCACCTAACTTCATGAAGAATTTGACAATATTGTGCAACAATTTCAGTCATATCAAAATCATGTGCCCGCTGATATCCCTCTTCCCCCATTTTCCTTGTTTTTTCTGGGTTTTCAATCAAATCAACCAACACTTTTTTTAAAAGTTTACTATCTCCTACAGGATAAAGCACTCCAAAAGGGGTATACTCTATTTGATTTTCCACTAAGGTATGCGGATCACTTTGAGGTGCGAGAATTTCACGTGGACCTGACAAACAATCAGTGACAACGACAGCACACTTACATAACATTGCTTCTACCATAGCATTGGGAAAACCTTCTGCATATGATGCAGAAACATAAATAGAAGCTCTTCTCATATATCGATAAGGATTTTTATCAGCTCCCACAAAATAAATTCTTTCTAAAAGTCCCAGATTCGCTGCTTTTCTTTTTAACAACTCCTCTTCTTCCCCGCTACCTACAATCACCAGCCGCATTTTGGGATCAAGCATAGAAAAGACTTCAATAATCATAGCAATATTTTTCACTTTTCTAAGCCATGCGACCACTACAATTGTATTTTCTCTCTCTAGTGGAATATCTACAGGTTCTTTCGCCAAACTCATAATTTTTTCAATTTCATAAGGATTGTAAATCACTTTCTGTTTCCGGGTATCGATACCAAAATTTTTTGAAAGATCATATTTCGTTCCTTCAGAAACATTCAATACCACATCAGCCCGTGGATATAATTTTCGTATGAGATAACGATAAATCCTCGATACAATTGTGTTATCATTATAAGTACTGCTGGCATTAACACGCTGACTTACAATAGTTTTATGTTTCGTTATTTGAGCAGCAATTATATTTACAAAGTCAGCCCTATACAAAAAACTAACTACTGTTTTAATATCCTCTTTTTGAACATACGTAGCTAATTTCAATGCATATAGAGGAATAGAGAGTGTTTTGAGCACACTTTTACCTTCACTTTTATGTTTTGACAAAATAGTTACTTTAATATGATCAGGAATATCAAATACAATATCATCTTCAAGCATAATCAGTTCAATATCAAACTCATTGCATTGAAGATTCTGTAACAGCAGTGACATTACCCTTTCTGCCCCTCCGGGAGTAAGTGAATTGATTAAAAATGCAATCTTGTATTTCAATATATTTCCTTCAAAAACAAAGATAAAACTATTATACTATAAACAGTAGTAAATATCAAATTTAATTTACTTTTAATATAAAAATTACTATTATAAGTAAATTATATTATACATAAATACCCCTTCTGCATCGGAACAGCAAAAATGATATATCATGAGGTTTTAACCAAAGAACTGCTTGAACCTACAATCCAGGAAATAACTCCATTTCACACTCAAGGGTGGAGAAAAATGCTTGAAACCTGTATGAATTACAATGCAACTGCTGTTCTGAGCTCAAGAAAAAATGAACCTTTGTTATTGACCTTTTTTTTTACAACAAAAAAAGGCATTTTCCATTTTGCAGGTTCTCCGATTCCAGGCAGTATGACTCCTTTTTTAGATCCTGTCTGGCTTAAAGAACTAAATACTTCTGAAAAAAATGAAATTTTCAGAGAACAATATCATTTTATACAAAAACAAAAAACAAAATATGCTTATATCGAATACCGATTCCAAAACTACAACGATGCAAAAGCACTTGTACAAAATACCAACTTGATACTAAGCAAACCCCAGACTTATTATTTAGAGCTCAATTCAGGATCAGAAGGTGCCTGGAAAAATATTAAAAGCAGAACCAGAACAAAAATCAACAAAGCCAGGAAAAAAGGGGTTGTTGTTGAAGAGATAACTGATCTTTCCGAAGCACTGGAACTTGTTCCTTACTTTTACCAACTGCTTAAAGAAGTTTTCCAAAAATCCAACCAAAAACCGGGTCAAACCGAACTTTGTTATGAACAACTCATACAGAAAATGCTGCCCAAGAATTTACTCTTTATAAAATGTTCTATAAATGACGATATAGCAACAATGGGTATCTTCCCCTATGATAAAAAAATGATTTACTATTTAAGCGGTGTTTCAAACCAACTTGGATATCGCAATGAGGCAAATGCCCTGATGCATTGGCATGTAATTGACTTTGCACTCCAAAAAGGAATCGGTCTTTATGATATGGGAGGGAAAGGTATTGCATCTATAGACAGATTTAAGGAGTCATTTGGAGCAAGGGTGCATGACTATGGCAAACTTAACTTCAAAACAAAAACTGCTTCTGCGGCAGAGTGGATTTATAGGAAAATAAAGAATATCAAATAAAATGAAAGAAGAAATCAAAACAATTATTCTTGTTGGAAACACGTCATGGAGTATGGTTAAATTTCGTCTGGGATTGATGCAAAAACTTCATGAGGAGGGATATAAAGTTTATGTAATCGCTCCCGAAGATGAGTACTCTTCTCAAATCAAAGATACAGGATGTATTCATATACCTATTTTTATAGACAACAAAGGAAATAATCCCTTTACTGATCTACTGCTTATCTATAAATTGCAAAAACTTTATAAAAAAATCTCGCCGGATCTTATTTTTCACTATACCATCAAGCCTAATATTTACGGTACCTTTGCAGCCAAAATAGCACAAAAAAGATCTATTGCTGTTGTAACAGGTTTGGGATATACTTTTATTAATCATTCTATAGTTTCAAAAATAGCAAAATTTCTCTATAAACAGGCATTTCGATACAGTTATCAAGTGTGGTTTATCAATCATGAAGATAGACATCTTTTTTTAAGAGAATCACTTATAGAAGAGAAAAAAACGGCACTTTTACCAAGTGAAGGTGTCAATACCAAAAAATTCTATCCAAAACATTCTCTTACACCAAAAAATAAATTCACTTTTGTCTTAATAGCAAGACTTCTATGGGATAAAGGAATTGGTGAATATGTCAAAGCCGCTAAAGAGCTACGCCGAAAATATAAAAATATTAACTTTAATCTGGTGGGATTTTTAGATGCACAAAATCCAAAGGCAATTTCCAAAGAGCAAGTTGACTTCTGGGTAAAAAAAGGATATATCAACTATTTAGGACATAGTAAAGATATCAGACAGATTATAGGAGAAAGTGACTGTATAGTACTGCCTTCATATCGTGAAGGAGTAAGTATGATTTTAATGGAAGCAGCAGCAATGCAAAAACCGATTATTGCTTCAAATGTCGTCGGTTGTAAAGATTTAATAATCAATAATATCAGTGGTTTTCTCTGTCAACCAAAAGATTACAGGAATCTTGCTTCCAAAATGGAAAAAATGTTACATCTATCCACTACACAAAGAGAAAAAATGGGTATTGAAGGACGTAAGCTCATACGTGCATATTATGATGAATCTATTATCATCAAACATTACCTTAGAATTATTAAAACAGTAGCACCTCTCAGACAAAAACATGCATTTAAAGCCTCTTTTCTTAAGTATGATGAAAAATAATCTTCAAATAGCACCGATATTAAAATGGCTTTTAAAAAGAGTTGTTTTCTTAAAAAAAGAGTTCTACCAATTATTGGATAAACTCATCTATCAAAAACAATCCCTGTTTTTACTGCACCCCTGGAGTGCTCATCGATGTCCCTTTGAATCCATTCTTTTCTATAACCTTCTTGGTCGCATTTTATTTGGAACAAAAGAATTTCTGGCACTTATCACAAACGATAAACTTTTTTCAAAAAGTATCAAACTGGATGGATTTGATACAATCCCCGCCAAAATTTGGACAAAAGGTTCACCCCGCTCTTTATGGCCAAAATCCCCTTTTATCGATATCAAAAAAGAGCACCATCTCCCCGTAAGCTATTTGGAAAAAATTACAAACTCTTATCATCTGGCAAATCAACAGTTTCAGGAGAATATCGACAAAACAAAAGACTGGGAAGAAATCTCAAAAAAGTTCCAGCTACTTCTATTTGATACGAACCGGCAAATAAAAAAAGAGATACTGATTAACTTTCGCAAAAATCATCTTTTTGAACAAATTATTGCAGACAGTTTTACGCAAGTAGATACGACCAAAAGTTATATTAGTCAGTATCTCGATGCAATTGACCTTGTTCTGGCATATCACAGACTTGCTGCAGTAGTAGACAAAGAGATTCTTGCTTCTCTAAGTGAAAGTTATGCTGGAAATACAACCTGTGTACACTACCGTAATCTCAGACTAAGTGAAAAATTGCTCTTTTATGCTGTAGCTACACATGATATTGTCCATCATATGCCGTCAAATCCTGACAAAAAAGCCGTGCTTCTTGATATCGGTACCGGTTATGGAGCATTGCCGGTAATACTAAAACAATACATACCCAATTCATGCCATATTTTGGTTGATCTTCCCGAAATACTGGTTTTTACTGCATATTATGTACATTACCATTTTCCGGAGAAAAAGATTGCACTGTTGTCTGACATTGCAGACCGGCTGGATCATTTTGAGTCACTGTTGGAAGAATATGACTTTATTCTTATACCGCCAAAGGTACTTGAACATATTCCGAAACATTCTGTTGACCTTGTCATCAATACTGCATCTATGGGATTTTTATCACAAAATTTTTTGGAATTCTATCTGGATCGTATCAACTCTGTTCTCAAAAAAGGCGGACTTTTTTACTCTATCAACAAAACAGAAACATGCCAATGGGGAGTCGGGATGTATGAATGGAGTTTTAAAAAAGATTATCTTACTATACTACTCTCTTATAATAACCGATTTTCATATCCACAATGGCTCGGAAGGAAACTTTGATGAAAAAACATAACAATAATCTCAGGATTTATACCAATGCAGATATGTCACATCAAAATACACTTTGGTTTCAAATATCTCTTTTTATCGACTCCATAAAATTAAATGGTATAGGAAACACACTGAAACGACTGAGCCAACGACTTTACTATAAATATAAAGGAATAGATTTCAGTACACAAAACCTGCATAATCTCACCCTCACGGGGGAATACCAGACACATGGCACAGCATTGGTCTCTTCCTCAAAATACTTCTTTCAAAGAGTCTTTTCGGAACTTGAATCAATCGCAGGAAAAAAAATTGAAAAAAATCTTTTTATTGATTACGGCAGCGGAAAAGGTGCAGCTATTATTCATGCAAAGAACCTGGGATTTAATGAAACAATAGGTATAGAATTTGCCAAAGAACTTCATGAAACTGCACTCTCAAATATTCGAAAACTAGGTTTAACAAAAGTTACATCACTCTACCAGGATGCAACAACCTTTATACCTCCGCCATATACCTCTGTGATATACTTTTTCAACCCTTTTGACGAAGTTGTTATGGAAAAAGTTGCACAAAATATTAAACAACAACAATTTATGAACGATGTATACATAATTTATGGTCGCCCTACCTGTTCAATGGTTCTGGATCGCTACTTTACACTACTTGGAACTAAAGAACATGAGAGTGGTGCCATAGTCAATTACTATAAAGTCTAAAGGTTTTTTTATGTGCGGGATAGCCGGTTTTATCGATTTCAATAAACGACTAAATAAAAAATTACTGGTCGATATGACTGATGTATTGTATCATCGGGGACCCGATGACAGCGGCTATCAATTCATACCTTCATCAACAACACATATAGGACTGGGGCATAGACGACTCTCTATCCTTGATCTTTCCAAACATGGTCATCAACCGATGCAATTTCAAGATATCTCTCTTGTTTATAATGGAGAAATCTACAATTTTCAAGAAATCCGACAAGAATTGCAAGAGCATAATTATACTTTTACTTCACATTCAGATACAGAAGTCATTCTTAAGGCATATCATAAATGGGGATTACAAGCGATTCATAAATTTAACGGTATGTTCAGTATCGCTATTTATGACAAACTAAATGAGAAATTTTTTCTGATTAGAGATCGAGCCGGGGTTAAACCTCTCTATTATTATAAAAAAGACAATACACTACTCTATAGTAGTGAATTAAAAAGTTTTCACCAATATCCATCTATGGATAAAAAACTCAATACCGATGCCCTGCAGCTATTTTTACAATACCAGTATATCCCCGAACCTCATTCTATTTTTACGAATGTACATAAAGTCCGGGCAGGTCACTATCTTGAAATCAACTTAAAGACGAAAGCACTCAGGGAACAAAAATACTGGGATGTAATCGAACACTACAACAAACCCAAACTTGATATTTCAGAAAGTGAAGCAGTAGAAGAGACAGAAAAACTCTTAACTGATGCATTTGCTTATAGAATGGTTTCAGATGTACCTGTCGGCATTTTTCTGAGTGGAGGATATGACAGTTCAATCGTAACCGCACTCCTGCAAAAAAACAGTACTGACCGATTAAAAACATATACAATTGGATTTCATGAAAAAGGATTTGACGAAGCACCTTATGCCGCCAAAGTTGCAGAGTATCTTGGATGTGACCACACAGAATATTACTGTACTCAACAAGATGCAGTAGAGATTATCCCCAAACTTGCTGAAATTTACGACGAACCTTTCAGTGACAGTTCTGCTATTCCAACTGTTCTTGTAAGCCAGCTTGCCCGAAAAGATGTTACTGTCTCTTTAAGTGCAGATGGTGGTGATGAAATTTTTGCCGGTTACGATACTTATACCCGAACTTTACAATATTTTAACTTTTTTAAAAAATTTCCTCTATCGGCACGAAAACCGTTAGCCGGATTAATGGATCTTGTAAATCCTGATTATATTCCTCTGTTTAGCAAAACTTATAACCATAAAACACGCTATGAAAAAGTCAAAGAGATTTTGCGCTCTGCACACTGTGTGGAGGCAATGAATCTTACAGGTATGTATTTTACCGCTTCTGAAGCATCAGAACTGCTTCACCAAAACAGTATGGCAATCTCTACAAATTTTGACAACTATCCTCTGCTCAACAGCTATAATGACGATATCAACCAAATGTTGGCAATCGACTATACTACATACATGAGAGATGATATTCTTACCAAAATTGACAGAGCCACTATGAGTGTTTCACTCGAAGGACGTGAACCTTTACTAGATTACAGGATTATCGAATTTGTAGCCCAGCTGCCATCCCATTTTAAATACAAAAACGGAAACAAAAAATATCTTCTAAAAGAGATTGCCCACCGACATTTGCCAAAAGAGCTTATGGACAGACCCAAAATGGGATTTGGCGTACCCATATTTGAATGGTTCAGAGATGAACTCAAAACCTATTTTACAATCTATCTGGAAAGAACACGCCTTGAAAAAGAGGGAATCTTCAATGTAGACAAAGTACTGCAACTCAAAAAAAGTTATATGGAAGGGAAGGCAGAAAATATTGAAAAGCTCTGGTCTATTTTAATGTTTGAAATGTGGTACGAAAGATGGATGTAAGAGAACCTTTAAAAAAAGGCTCTCTTTAAAATATTAATTTGGTGAAAGTGTAATATTATCTAAAAAACCACCGGTAGTAAATATCTCTATAACTGTATTGATATTATTTTCTGGTTCAAGTTTATGCAGTTCTGCTTCAAGATCAACACGAAAATGTTCCCAAAGATAAACATCAGTATAGCCATAACCACGCACAAGCTCAATAGGAGAAGGATAAACCAGATGTACATTTCCTGATCCGTAATCATAACGCATCGGACCTGCTCCCTGATGGTTATACCATGAATCCCAGTACATCTTTCTTTCACCCTGCTCAGTGATAACACGCACTCCTATGACATAGTGAGGCATTTTTGTACCTACACCGCCTACATCTACATCCAGAAATTTATTTGTTGTAGGATCAATAGCAAGATAATATTCAGCCTCATTATGCCAAACACCGTTTACTTTTTTCCACTTCGTAGGAAATTTGATACATCCACTGCTATGATAACCGGAAGCGATACGAGAAGGATGTTGATTCCCTTCTGCAACTATCCAGTTATTGATACCGTTTTCCGCATCTTCATATACAATTGGTTCTGCAACAGGTTGATCACTCTGTACTTTAAAAAAATATGAAGCTTCACTATTAAATGAATTATTAAAAAATGCACGTGCTTCATAATCTCCTTCGGGAAGATTGTCAAGCGTAATTGTGCCATTTCTGATACCATCTGTCCATGCCCAGCTTACTACATTGTTCCAATCGTTAGATGAGCCTGCCGGATAAATACCTACCCAGTCTTCACCATCTCCCAGCATATGTTTGACAATTACACGTACTGTTTCATCCGGTGTATAAAGATCTTTTGAAGTTTTAATCGTAGTCACCGCATTGCCATTTTGTACACTGAAAGAGACTGCTGCTTCTGTATGAAACGAATTTTGATAAAAAACTCTTGCTTCATAATTTCCCTGAGGAAGTGCATCAAGTATCACCGTACCGCTTTTTACACCGCCGGTCCACGACCAGTTCACTACATTGTCCCAGTCATTTGAAGCACCGGAAGGATAAATACCTACCCAATCTTCACTATCTCCCAGCATATTGTCAAATGTTACTACGATATCTTCATCAGACGTATAAACATCCTGGCTTACATTGATTGTCGCCGCGTGCAATGCAGATATAAATAACATGATTGATACCATCCACTTTAACATATCACTACTTCTCCCACCTTCTTTTAATAAAATAATTTTATAGTATCATATCGATAAATATTTTGTCAATTATTATTAATTTTGTCTTTTAAACTATACCTTTTTCAAAAGTATTTTATTACCAGAAAAGAGCTACAATAAAACACTACAGCACAGCGCAAGAGGTTCTTTTATGAAGCAAACCCGTTCAATCAGCACAAAAAAGAGATTACTTCACAATTTCTTTTCTCTGTCGGTACTGCAAATTATCAACAATATTATTCCATTACTGGTTTTTCCTTATCTCATCAGAGTACTTGGTATAGAAAATTTTGGTATCCTTGCTTTTGTACTGGCAGTCACTGCCTATGGAATGATTTTGACAGATTACGGGTTTGATCTTTCCGCTACAAAACTGGTATCCATTCACCGGGAGAACCAGGAAAAACTTAATGAAATTTTCAGTTCTGTTATTACTATTAAAATTTTTCTGGGAGTTATCTATTTTGTTACAATTATCCTGCTTGTTCTTTTTGTAGATAAATTTGCACAAAATAGTTTACTCTATTTTCTCGCATTCGGGCTGGTTCTAGGTGAGATACTTTTTCCTACATGGTTTTTTCAGGGTATGGAACAGATGCGGTTCATTACCATTATCAATGCAATAGCCAAAATCACATTTACACTGATGATTTTTATATTTGTCAAAAATCCTTCAGATTTGTATATCGTCCCTATGTTAAATTCGATGGGTGCAGTATCGGCTGCTGTAAGTGCTCTATATGTGACTAAAAAATATTTTCATATCTCTTTTCAACCCCAGAAGTACCAGACACTTTTATACTATCTCAAAGACGGATGGTACATTTTTACATCACGTATTGCTGTTGAACTATACATCACTTCCAATGTAATTATCCTGGGATTGCTTGCTTCAAATACAGTAGTAGGCTATTATTCTGTTGTAGAAAAAACGATCAACGCTATCGGAAGATTGCTGGATCCGATTACCAGAACAGTTTATCCCTATCTTGCAAAACTCTATCAGGATTCGGTTGTATTGTTTTACAAAAGAAATACCCAACTCTCATTTTTGATTTTCATCCTGATGCTTCCTATGGCAATCATACTTTATATCTATGCAGAAGAGATTTTACATCTTGTTGCCGGTGACAGGGTTACAGATGAAATGATACACCTTTTACGTATACTCTCATGTATTTTGCCTTTTTACCTTTATGGGAGTCAGTATACCAATATGCTTGTAACACTTAATGAAACCAAACTTCTTAACAAAATTGTTACCATAGCGGGAATCAGCAATATCATCATCGCACCGATTGCCATCTCTTTATACGGTGCAGTTGGTCTTGCCTGGACAAATGTACTTATTATGTACGGTATCTATACTTCAAAAGGTTATTTTACTCTCTATAAATTCAAAAAAAGAGATATGCAGCATTTACAAGTATAAAAATCTCATAAAATCGTATTTTTTGCAACCTCTTTGTTTTCCCAAAAGAGTTCGGCAACAAAAGCAGCTATTACCAACATCATGAGATTAAGCTTGTCATAATAACTCACTCCTCCCATATCATAGACAAAAACAGCCAATACAAAAAAAATCAGCAAAAAACGAATAAACTGATCTTTCACGTACCAAGCCTTTACCAAAACAAAAAAATGTATCGCATAGTAAAGTACCAATCCTGTCAATCCACAATCTGCCAGAAGTTCTGTAAAGTTGTTATGCGAATATACCCCCTGATAGGAACGAACAGTATCTACACCTGTTCCAAACAAAGGATTTTCTTTAAAAGTCTGTAATGCAGTCGCTATGAATTCAAGCCGTTCTTCTGCACTATGCTCAACACTTTCACCGGATAAAGAAGCAAAGATATAACCTATCCTCTCTATCCCAAACTCAACTATCTGTGCCAGTTGCATCCATTTCTGATCATCAATAAAAAGCAGTGCCATAATCAAAAGTACAATACCACTCCAAATCATAAAAGCCCTCCTCTCTTTATCCCAGAATGAAACTATAATAAAGAAAAAAATAAGAGCAAAAGCGACAACCAACCCTGTACGTGAAACTGTTATCAAAATCACATAATAGGAAAGTACAATATTGACGATACCCAGAAGCAAAAACAGCTTGTTTTTCGTAATCTGCATCCATAGAATTGTCACAAAAATAGTATAAAACATAAATGCAGAAGTAATATTCGGATTGATTGTCGTTCCCATAAACCGAATAGTTCCCTCAAAATAAGGCACAAATGAGACTGGAAACAGACCGACTGCGATTAATACATTTACCAATGTACCGATAAAAAGTCCAAAAAAGAGTGCTGAAAACATACGATACTTTTTCAGAATATTGTATACCAGCAGCAAATTGATTGTAATTTTAACCATTCGACCAATCATTTCCGAGCTAATGGCATAATCAATCGACCAAAAGAGAGAAGCAGCACAATAGAGAAAAAAGAGAATATACCCCACAGTTACACTGTTGAAATAGAACTGTCTGTCACTATATAAAAATTCCAGAAAAAGAAAATATCCCACCATAACAACATTTGCCAAATTGCTGTAAATAACATTATCGGGTCTGGCAAATATAATCAATGAAGCAAAATAGAACATAATCACCACATACATACCAAGCAGCAAAAAATGCGGTAATTGTGTCGGGGAAGCTTTCATTTGTATCATGATGTTAAATAGATTCCATTATTTGTTTTAGTACTTTAACATCGCTTATTTTCAGAAAAAGTTTAACGTATAGCAGTATTGAATTTCAGAAGTTCCCTCCACCATGACTGCCGTACAAAATCAGAAAAACGGGTATTGTCATTATCTGCCCAGATATGGATGCTATCTATCAAACCATCTTTATAGTATCCATACAATGTCTCCAGATACCACTTAAAATCCTCACCGTGTAACGGCTTATGTGCCAGTTTTGCACTATACGCCCACCCCTCTGTATAATGCGGACTAATAGAAGCAATAACAGATACATCAGGATTTAACCGTTTAATCTCCATAAACTTACTCAGCATATACCCTTCCTGCTTTCTTCTGCCCTCTTTTGTACTCAAATCAAACATTGGATAAGCAAGAGGCATCACATAATCCACTACATCTATAAGCGGCTTATATATTAATGAATCATTAAGATGCCACTCGTCATAATCGATCCGCCAATGTGTACTGCTTCCTTTTGCCAAAGCGGTATTGTCCAAATTTTTACGATTATCATTGTAACGATTCCAAAGCACTACACTGTTCCACAATCCTACCTTTGTATGTGGCAACAGTCTCTTGACACCAAGAATGGCTTCGAGTTTTTTTGCCATTGCATCTCTGACAATCTTTTTACCATGATTACGCACTTTTTCGGTATTGAGAAACTTACTGACAAAAGCACCGTATGGAGAGTATTCTCTGATTACATACTCCAGTACAGAAGGTACATGCTCGATATCAAGCACTACTATCCCCTCTTTGGTATCTATTTTCCTGCAAGCTGCAGCACTCTTTAAATCATGAAGAACCAACATTTGAAGTTTTTTGATATTTGGACGACTCAACACTCTTGATTTACTGTCATCCAGAAAGGGTACAGGTTCATAAAAATCATCCACCCAGTACATGGTACTGTTGGTCAAACCATATTGACGCATCGTGCCGTCTTTGGTATGTCTGCGAAGATAGACTTCTTTGTCGCCTGCACCTCCCTCTATATCATCATATATTTTAAACTGATGAGATACCTGACTAACAAAAGAACTCCCTTTTTGCGTCAAAGCTGAAAAACTTTCAGAAATTTGCTGTCCATTTTTCAGATAAAATATAATCCTATACCGATATGAAGTACCTGACAAAAGATCTCTATCTGCAAAACCATTCCATCTATGCCCAATATCTTTTGCTTTTCGGTTAATAATCTTTTTCAAAGGTTTATTTTGACGAACTATCTCAACATGATCGATACTGTAACCATTTTCATCCCACTCAATATAGAGAGTATGCATACCGCTGTATATATCAATATGAATTTTCCCCTTGATCGACTTTATCAAGCTATCTTTTAGAGTATCCAGGGAAGTATCATTTTTATGTAGTTTTTGTATAACTTCTTCTAGTCTGTTTATCTGCATATTTGCCTCACAAACTCTCAAAAAAAGAAAGAATACAATAATACCGAACAACCATTTTTTTTCTCGTTTCATAAAGTTATTTTAACATAGAACAAACTATTTTACAAAAGAGAACTTCTCTTATAATTTGTCTAAAAAAAAATTTTGCATAGCCGATACTGTTTCTATGAATTTATACAAGGAACAGAGCAATGGACATGAACTATGAGGGAAATGTGATCAAGCTGGAAAAATTTCTGGCAGAACTATTTAAACATAAACTCTCCAATTTAATAATCATAACCTTATTTGTTCTGTTTGGTTATCTTTACTATAAGGTCACTACTCCTGTCTATATGTCCCGGGCAACAATTGAGATTAAAAATCCCCAGCCCACAAGAGACAATATGCTTTTTACGCTGGATACTACTACAAATCTGGAAACAGATAAAGACATTCTCAAATCCGATCGTCTTATTGAACGAACTATCAAAACACTGGGTGGTTTTGTCGACTATAATTATCATCAAACTTTAAAAACTGTAACACTTTATAAAAATACACCTTTTGTAGTAAAAAATTTTATCATATACAATCCAGAACTCTATGGAACAGAACTACTGATACATGATATAGGGGAGAACCATTACCGCCTTGAAGTAAAACACTCCTTTTTAAAAAAAAATCTCTCCAGACTTGGTTTCAAAAACAAAAAATATTCATTTGAAAATCAAGTATATACATACAACAAGCCTTTTGCAACAAAAGATATAGCACTTTTGATTATTAAGAAGAGAGATTTCCTCCATAAAAAATATGGTTTTATCATTCACAATAAACTTGAAACAATTGCAAATGTAAAAAACCGACTAAATATTACACCTATGTCACCCCGCTCAAATATTCTTAAATTGACCTATAAAGATTATAATCCCATACGTGCCAGAGATTTTCTTAATACACTCACCCAACACTTCCTACACTACAGTGTATCTGATCAGACAGAAACACAAAAAAGCAAACTTGCTTTTATCAATCAGCAGCTTGCTTTGGTAAAAAGTAAACTAATCCTTTCCGAAAATCAGCTGGAAAAATTTAAAGTCAGCCATAATATTGCAGATATCGAAACCCAGCGAAACGAAATTATCAAAAAAATTGCCCAGATAGAAACAGAATATGAAGAGAGTAAAATAGAGTATCAAAGAGTCAATCTTCTCTACAGAGAGATTCATAAAAACAATTATGCCGTTTTGGGAATCATTGGTAATCACTATCCAACTTTGGCAGATATGTTACAAACACTTGAAAATCTTACTGCCCAAAAAGAAGCCATGCTTGCAAACCTGACAGAACGACACCCGGATGTTATCAGTATCAGAAAAAATATTGCAGATTTACAAACAAATATCAAAAAACTGGTAAATGCTATTCGTAAAGATATCAATAAAAAATATCACACACTTACCAAAAATCTCACAGAAGCAAAAAAATCTCTCAATGCCTTTCCTAGTCAGGAAAAAGAGTTTGCACGACTGAAACGTATTTTCGATGTCAATGACAAAATGTATAACTATCTTTTGAAAAAACAATCCGAACTTTCCATTAAAGATAAAGCTTTAAATTCTAATAAAAAGATCCTTGACAAAGCCAAAATCGCACCTAAACCATTAAGTCCGAAACTTGGTGCAGCAATTGCTGTCAGCACACTTCTGGGACTTTTTACAATAGCTATTCTGACACTTTATCGCATCAAGAAAAATGTCATTGTAAAAAGTGCTGTTGATATCAGCGAAATATCTGATGTACCTATTTTTGGTCTTATTCCCTATGTAGAAAACACCCATCTCTACAACCGAGCCTATGTAATCGCCGATCCAAATTCACCGGCAAGTGAAGCTTTCAGGATCATACGTACCAACCTGGACTATATAGTCACAGATGAAAAATCCAAAGTGATTCTGGTCACCTCCTCCGTACCAAACGAAGGCAAAACTGTTGTCTCATCCAATCTGGCAGCTGTTATAGGGATGGGAGAGAAAAAAACAATACTTGTTTCTCTTGATCTGCGCCGTCCCGAACTTCATCACAAATTTGGACTTCCAAACAATTTTGGGATGAGCGACGTCCTTTCAAACAGAAAAAAATTACATGATGTTATCTGGAGACATGAACATTTTCCAAATTTACATATTATTACTTCTGGAAGAATACCGCCAAATCCTGCCGAACTGGTCAACTCAAAACGGACTGCAGAAATCATAGATACACTCAAAAAAGAGTATGATTATGTCATTATAGATACGCCTCCAGTAAAATATGTCGCAGATGCTATATCTCTTTTTAAATATGCAGATATCAAACTTTTTGTATTAAAATCTGAATTTTCACAAAAAAAGCATGTCAAAGAGATTGAAGAACTGATTCACAAATATAAACTGAAACATTGTGGATTTATCCTCAACTCTGTCAAAGAGAAGTATCTGAACAAAGCCTATTTCGATAAAAAATATATCTTTTACGACTATCTTTAATATGATATATTTTGAAGTAAAGAGAGGATATTATCACCTTTATGAAGCCACATAAAAAACGTATATTCTTCTTTCTTCCATTTATGAACGGCGGCGGTGCCGAAAGAGTTGTCCTTACACTTTTGACACATCTTGACAAAACAAAATTTGAACCTACTCTTGTACTGCTCAAAAAAGAGGGACGCTACCTTCCTCTTGTTCCAAAAGATATCAAAATCATCGATCTTCAAGTCACACAAGCACGTTATGCTCTCTTTAAAATTGTACAACTTGTCAAAAAAGAGAAACCGGATATCATTTTTACCACCCTCGCCTACCTCAACCTTATTATTGCACTTATCATTCCTCTTTTTAAGAATAGCGTCATGTTTATTGCCCGTGAATCCAATACCGTTTCTGTCAGGAACAAAAGAGAAAAATATCCCAAAATTTTTGACTGGCTCTATCGAAATATCTACAAAAATTTTCATCATATTGTCACACAGGCAGAAGCAATGAGGGAAGATCTTCAAAAAAACTACAAAATTCCCGTATCAAAAATGCAAATCATATACAATCCGGTTGATAGCAATTATATTCGAAGTATGTCACTAAAAAAATCAGAACTATTGCCCAAAACAAAATATAACCTGCTTGCAGTAGGTAGACTGGACTATGAAAAAGGATTTGATTTGCTGCTTCAAAGTATTTCTCAACTTGATGAAAGCTACCACCTCACAATTTTGGGAGAAGGAGAAGAGAAAGAAGCACTTTTACTCCAGACAAAAGCCCTAAAGCTTGAAAACCAAGTCACCTTTGCCGGTTTTACAGATAATCCCTACGCTTATATGAAAGAAGCAGATCTTCTGGTACTGAGTTCGCGTTATGAAGGTTTACCAAATGTTATTCTCGAAGCAAACTGCTGCGGTACACCTGTTGTTGCCTATGACTCGGCAGGAGGAACGGGGGAGATTGTTCATAACGGGGAAAACGGTTATTTGGTACCTCCGTTTGATACTGTATTATTTGCAAAAACCATAGAAAAAGCACGTCATCACACTTTTGATTCCCAAACTATTGCACAACATACGGAAGAGCTTTTTGGTATCGATAAAGTGATTCAAAAATACGAAAACCTATTTTTATCATAAAAATATTTTGGGGAAAATGTTAATTATCGAAGTTGACGCCCTTTTTTACATTTTTCCAGCTCTTTTTTCAATCTTTTGATTTCAGCCTTTAACATTGCATTCTCTTCTTTGAGACTTTTTGGCGGATTTTGTAAAATAATCTCTTCCGACAACTCTGCTTCCACTTCATCATCCAGTAAAATATAAACTATCTCCTTACCATTTTCTTCAACTGTTTCTGTCTTTACTTTTCCTTCACGCGTCATTTTAATAACATTATAGATACTAAGTTTGTGTGTTCTGGCATACTCTTTAATAGTAGCTCTCTTCATGAAGCCTCCTGAATATTTTTTGCAAATTGTACAAAGAGTGTGCTAAAGTTTCCTATGCTACACTACTTCTATGACAAAAAACAAAATATTACAACAACTACAACAGATTGAACAATTTGACAATACAAAAATGCTGGAAATTTTTCGTCTTGGCGAAATGGAAATACCAAAAGAGCGACTTGAAGGCTATCTTGCAACACCTGAAGAGAAACACTATCTTGACTGCGGCGCACAGGCATTGGGGCACTTTCTGGATGGGCTTATTCTTTACAAACGCGGTCCGTCTGATAAAAAAACCTCTGATGAGACACCAGTAGCACTGACAAATAATTTGATCTTAAAAAAACTTCGTATTGCTTATGATCTTAAAGAAGCTGATTTATTTGCCATTTTCAATGCAGTGGATATAGAGATTACAAAAGGTGAACTCAGCTCTTTATTTCGTAAAGAAGATCATAAGAAATTCAGATTCTGCCCGGACTCGATACTGGAACTCTTTTTAGAGGGATTAAAGATTTGTGAACAAAAAATTTAATACTTTATATTTTACTTCTGTTCAAATATATTTTTCAACTTCTGTAAAACGCTATCTTGAGATTTAAGTCCCACTCTTTCACGTAAAGCTTTAATCTCATAATAGAGCTTTCGCAAATGTACAGGTACATAAATCTCAAATTCTTCTTTTTTCATCTATTTAAAAATTTCTCCAGTTCTTTAATCGCTTTTTCATTTTTGATACGAAATTTGATCTCAATTCTTCTGGAAGCGCTTTTATCTTCATTGCCGTTATTATCATAAATAAGATCCGCATAGGATCTGCCGCTTGCACTCAAATATTTACTATATAGTTCCCTGTTTGAAGGATCACTTTCATATAAAAACTTCATAACTTCCAAAGCACGCTTTTGGGAAAGCGCAAGATTATACAAATAACCTCCCACACTGTCAGTATGCCCTTCAATTGTGATACCCTCTATATAATTACGTATCTCTTTATCCAAAAGCAGTGTCAAGATATACTTTTGCAAGATCGCCTTAAGTTCCTTTTTTGCCGAAGGTTTGAGTTTATAGGCACCTTGATTAAAGAGAATATTTGAAGAAAAACGCATTGCACCGCTTTTTGGATCAATCTGAATCGAATCACCCAGTTTCTCTTTAAGTTTACTGACAACTTTAATACGAATACCAGTCAAATTCTTAATTTTGACTTTGGTAATATTGAGTTCATCTACAAGTTTTTGATGTTCTATACTTTGATGAAGCAGTTTTTTACCAAGTGCTGCGATCTCTTCATCTTTTAATATCATGATGTTTCGTATAGCCGATAAATTCTGTTCCAGAATATCTGCCCTGCCGGTTTCATAAAGCAACTTGTTCTGAGTCTCATTCAGATCACTTTGCAAGGAGGAAATTTCTGTCTGAAATGCTTTTTCACCCTCTTCATAATCCAAAATCAATGCTTTAAGTTTTGCCACTTCATTTGCCTGTAAAGTCAAATTTTTGACAAATGATTCTTTCTCCTTTTTCATCTTTGCAAGATCTTCAATACTTTTATGCAATTTTCGACGAAGTTCCTGAACCTTTTTATTTTTACTTTCCAAAGCCTGTTCACTCAAGCCCAGTGCTTCCCTTTTTTGTGCTAAATCCTGCTGTACATAAACATACCGCACTACAATAGCCCCAACAACAAGAATAAAAACGAACAAAAGTCCTGCCATCAAGTCAGCATAGGATATCCAAAAGTTTTGTTCCTCTTTTTCATGATCTTGCTTATACATACAACTATCCGTCCATATCTTTCAACGAAGAGAGCTGCCGAATAATTTTTGCAGTTTCGGAATCTATCAGCTCCAGAGAAGTACGTAGTTTATTCGTATAGGATTCATCAAAATTATTCAGATGCCTGTTAAATGCCACTGCCACTTTCTGGCTCTCAAGACGCATACTATTCAGACTCTCCTGAACATGTTTATAGAGCTTTTCTATATGTTCGGCATTGACACTTTCAAGCGCCCGGCTAAGCTCTTCCGTATGTTTTGCCAATAGTTGCGTCGTTCTCGATAAATTATCTTCCCTTACAGCCAAATCCTGATTTACCAGGCGTAATAGTTTATGCGTACTCTCCAAAGAGTACACAACATCTTCCATCTTATTACGAATGTGTTCATACGCGCCGAAAAGCTGTTCACTCATCTGCATACTTTTTTCACTGAGTTTGATAATCTCTTCAAAATGTTCGGTAGATTTTTGAAATGCTTTTTGTTCTTGATGTATAATCGACTCAAACATCTGCATTCTCTCTTGCAAGGTATCTTGAAGATTATCTATAAATTCATTGGAAGAAATTTTGGTGAAAAGTGTATTGAGGTTTTCAAAATTTTTCATACTCTGGGTAAAATGTACCTGTTCAATCTCCTCTTTTGTCCAGAAAAAGCTACGTGTTTTTTCACGAATAATACGTACGTGCCGTTCAAATTCACTCATCCCCTTTTTCTCAAAAAAGATCCACCATAAAGAGAGGAAAATACCGTAAATAGAGACATAAAATGCTGTACCTACACCACCCAAAAGCTGAGAAATCTCCTGTTCCAGCTGGGCAGAATCCTGAGAAGAAAAATCCGGCATAGTCAAAGCGATGGAGATAAAAGTTCCCAAAATACCCAACGTAGGAAAAACACTTGCCGCTACTGAAGCGAAATTATCGTTGCGCAGCGAAGTAGTAAAATTTTTAATAAACTGATCAAACGGTGCATTTGCTTTGTGTACTCCACCTATATCAAGCAAATTTTTATCGATATATTTTTCCAAAGCTGCCCCAAGCACCCCTTGTTTTCTTTTAAACTTGCATGCCGCATAATAGGCATTGTGCTTCATAAAAAGAAGGTAAATAATAAAGATCATCCCTATCATCACTACACTATGAAACTCCATACGCAAAGATATCATCTTCAAATAAGCAGCTACGGCACCGGCAAATATCAGCAAAGGAATCCATGCCAACCATATCAAACGACTAAAACAACTCCCCTGTTTACGGCTACTGACATGAAAGTCTACCAATTCATCTTCATCATACTTCATGAAATACTCCTGATCTTTGGGGATTATAGCATCATAGATTTAGTATGATCTTGCAAACGATAACTATATTAGGTGTATAATGATATAAAGAGATACCCAGGAAGGAATACTATGGATAATGAAATACATTTTATACTTCATCCAGATAAAGTAGAAGAATTAAAACTCTTTTCTGAAATTCTAAAAAAAGATTACAATACAATTCTCAATGAAGCACTGGAATTATATTTTGATGCTGCAAGAAAAAGGATGCTGGAAAAAAACTTTGAAGATGAAAATATGGAAACCAATCTGGATTTTGACGAATTTTGGGATGGTGTGGATATTTAACTATTTTTCCTGATATTTACTGCAATCCTTTCCGCTGCTTTTTTTCACAACAGCGGAAGGAATTTGCAGAGATTTAAAACCAAAAGCTTTGCACCCATGGGGCTGATTTTTATCCCATGTCACATAATAGTAACGGCAACGCTTACAGTTTATTTTTAACAAATACTATCTCCTGCTTAAGAAAAGACCAACAGCCTGCAACTGTTTTCCATTTAACCCTTTACATAAACCATTTTTCACAACAAATGCTTTTGCCTCTGCCGGTGAACTGAATTTTTTATCGGTTGGTGTACACATTTTACCATAAATCATCTCTCCTTTTTTAGCCATCATTGCCTGTTTTTTGGAGATCATGGCACTATCTTTTTCAAAATCTTTTTTCGCGACTTCATATGCTCCCGCAAAATCCATCACTTTTCCACCATGTTCTTTGGCAAAAGCTTCTGCAGCTTCTTTGGAAGAGAATGCATACTTGCTTGTCATACTCATTGTACCTTTTACATTACTTCCTACAACATATGTTGCTTTTTCAACAGGAATAAATTTCAAAGTTACAACATCTACAACTTTAATATTTTTGGGTTCTTTATGGTTGATCTCTTTATCTTCTACCAAACAGTGAATTGAACAATACTGTTTTACTTTTCCATCCACTTCAGCTGCATGATTGGACTTGTAAAACATCGGTAGATTCATACCACACTGAGGACAAAACATTTTGGCATCCCCTTGTTGCAGGATTTGTGCTTTATCCATTGGTACTGTTTGAAACATTTTGTGTTTCATCATCGGTTTTTGCCCCATATCGGCTCCTGCTGTCACAGACATCAAAAACATCAATGCAAATAAGAATAACTTTTTCATAATTTTCCCCTTTTTAAATAATTTCAAAAAAAAATTGTACAACACATTTGTTAACTTAATGTTAAACAAAACTTTAAATTATTAATAATATTTTTCTATCGATAATTAATATCTTCTTAAGCATTAAAGAAGTAAAATTCTTCTCGAAAAATAAAAATTATTCTAAAGGAGCAAATATCATGAAAAAAACACTTAGTTTAGCACTTATCTTAGTCTCAACTTCAACACTTTTTGCAGCTGATGCATTAATAGACAAAGCCAAAAAAGCAGGTTTGGCACCCATTCCGGCAGACAAAGCAGCCTTGATGAAACTCATCGACAATCCCAAAAATCCTGTAACAGATGCAAAAGTAGAACTTGGTAAAAAACTCTATTTTGATCCAAGACTTTCTAAAAGCAACTTGATTAGTTGTAACACTTGTCACAATCTTGCAACAGGCGGTATAGACGGTGTCAGTGCGGCAATTGGTCACAAATGGACAGCAAATCCTCACCACTTAAACTCTCCTACTGTATACAACGCTGTATTTATGGATAAACAATTCTGGGACGGTAGATCTCCTGATCTTGAAGACCAGGCACAAGGACCTATGCAGGCAGCACCGGAAATGGCAATTTCAAAAGAGATGGCAGTTGAAAGAATCAGCTCTATGCCGGCATACGTAGAAGAGTTTAAAAAAGTTTATGGTGACGATAAAATCACTTTCAAAAAGATTGCAGATACTATCGGTGCATTTGAAAGAACTCTGGTAACGCCATCACCATTTGACAAGTTTCTACAAGGAGATGCAAACGCTTTAACAGATGCACAGAAAGAGGGTCTTAAAGTATTCATCGACAAAGGCTGTACAGCATGTCATACCGGTGTAGGTATAGGTGGAAGTATGCAGCCATTCCCTGTTGCGAAACCTTACAAATATGCAAATGTTGGTGATTTCAAAGGTGACAAAAACGGTATGGTAAAAACACCGACATTAAGAAATATCACTGAAACAGCACCTTACTACCACAACGGTGCAGTATGGTCATTGAGTGAAGCAATCAAAATCATGGGAGAAACACAACTTGGTGTAGATTTGACAGATAAAGAAGTTGCTTCTATCAAAGCATTTTTGACTTCACTTACAGGTGAAAAACCAAAAGTAATCTATCCTCAACTTCCGGCAGTTACAGATAAAACACCAAAACCTGTCGCTGATTAAACACTTCTTTTACACCAGACTCTGAAAAAGAGTCTGGTATTTTAGCCACCTCTTTTTTCATAAAATGTTTTTTTATATGCTTTAAATCTTCCCTCCAAAATCGCCTCCCGGACTTCTCGCATAAGCGTTAAATAATAGTGTAGATTATGCAAGGATGCCAACCTGAAATAGGTTAATTCCTTAGCTCTGAAGAGATGATTTAAATACCCACGGGAGTAATGTCTGCACGTATGACAGGTACAGCTGCTGTCGATAGGTTCATCACTGAGTTTGTGCTTTGCCCCTTTGATGTTAAGTTTACCAAATGTCGTAAAAATCGTCCCGTTTCTTGCATTTCTTGTCGGCATTACACAATCGAACATATCCACACCCCGTTCGATATTTTCGATCAAATCTTCCGGCGTTCCAACCCCCATCAGGTAACGTGGTTTATCATGAGGTAAAAAAGGTACCGTATATTCAACCGTATCATACATATCTTTGTTTGCTTCACCTACACTCAATCCACCAATAGCAAAACCGTCAAAATCAAACTCCGTTAATTGGGTAGCAGAGAGTTTACGAAACTCTTTATCTATACCACCCTGCACAATAGCAAAGATATTTTGATTTATTCCAATCCCCTCTTTTTGTTTCTGTCTGTGATACTCTATGGAAGCTTTTGCCCAGTTGGTCGTACGTTCTATAGAAAGCTTGATACGTTCCTTTTCAGCAGGCAAAGCGATAAGGTCATCTAGTATCATCATGATATCACTTCCCAAATTGTACTGGATATCTAAGACTTTTTCCGGAGTAAAATAGTGGGAAGAACCGTCTATATGACTTTTGAAGTGAATACCCTTCTCATCTGGTTTGGAAATGTTAGAAAGAGAAAAAGCCTGAAAACCTCCACTGTCTGTTAAAAAGCTTTTGGGATAGTTCGCAAACTCATGTAAACCGCCAAAATGTTTTACCACTTTGTCCCCCGGACGCAGATAAAGATGATAGGTATTTGCCAGAATAATATCTGTCTGTAAAATTTCATTCATATCGTAACTATCTAGCGCTTTTACGGTACCTACCGTACCGACAGGCATAAATACCGGTGTCTCTATTTTACTATGTGCTGTGGTGATAGTACATGCTCTGGCATTGCCGTCAGTATGGTCAATTTGAAACTTCATTTATCCTCCTGGGAGATTTGTTAAATTATAGTATAGATTGTGTTAAAAGGTAAAGCAGAAAAAGTTTGCAAAGATTTAATTCATTTCTATTTGGAGCAATTTCTTGACTTATATCAAACATAATCACTCTTAATAATAGTAAAATACGCTTTGTAGTAGGTTATTTTATAAAGGAGGTACTACGATGAAATCTATCGTAAAGAAACTGTCGCTGATTGCAATCAGTACGATGGTAGGTGTGACGTTGGGTAACGCCGCAACCGAGCTTGACAAGGTCATGAAAGAGAGAGGTCTTTCTCAGGCTGACTTGCTCGCTGCAGCGAAAACCTATACACCTAGTGGTGGAAGGGACAAATATATCGTTTTCAGTTCAGGAGGACAATCCGGACAGATTATGGCATATGGTGTTCCATCTATGAGAATTTTAAAATATATCGGTGTATTTACACCGGAACCATGGCAAGGTTGGGGTTATGATGATGACACCAAAAAAGTACTTGCACAGGGAAATATCCGCGGAAAGAAGATCACATGGGGTGACACACACCACCCTGCTATCTCAGAAACCGACGGTAAATACGACGGTAAATGGCTTGTCATCAATGATAAAGCGAACCCTCGTATCGCAGTTATTGATCTGAGTGACTTTGTTACAAAACAGATCGTTGTCAATCCGGTTTTCAAATCTGATCACGGTGGAGCTTTCTTCACACCAAACTCAGAATATATCCTGGAAGCCTGCCAGTATGGTGCACCTCTGGATAACAACTATCATCCGATTGAAGAGTATGCAGAAACTTATCGTGGTGGTGTAACGGTTTGGAAATTTGATCATGAAAAAGGAAAAATTCTTCCGGATCAATCTTTCACAATCGAAATGCCTGCCTATATGCAAGATCTTTCCGACGCTGGTAAAGAAGCTTGTGACGGATGGGGTTTTACCAATTCATTTAACTCAGAGATGTATACCGGTGGTATCGAAAAAGGTCTTCCTCCATTTGAAGCGGGATGTAGCCGTAATGACACTGACTTTTTGCATGTCTACAACTGGAAAAAACTTGCTGAACTTGCCAAAGATGACAAAAATGTCAAAATTATTAATGGACACAGAGTTGTTCCTATTGATGTAGCAGTCAAAAATGATGCACTTTTCTTGATTCCTGAACCAAAATCACCTCACGGTGTTGATGTTTCACCAGATGGTAAATATATCGTTGTTTGTGGTAAACTTGATACACATGCAACAGTTTACTCTTGGGAAAAAATCCAAAAGCTGATCAAAGCAAAAGATTTTGTTGGAAAAGATCCATATGGTATTCCAATTCTTGATCTCAAAAAGACAGCGCATTGTCAGGCAGAGCTGGGTCTTGGGCCACTACATAACCAGTATGGACCAAAATGGAAAACAGATGGAGAAATCTATACTTCACTTTATGTTGATTCTCAGGTTGTAAGATGGAACTATCTTACTTGTAAAGTTACAGATCGTCAAAATGTTAACTACAACATCGGTCACCTTTGCGGAATGGAAGGAAAATCTCGTGATCCTCAGGGTGATTATATCATTGCTCTGAACAAACTTGCTATCGACAGATTTAACGAAATTGGACCATTGCATCCACAAAACCATCAGTTGATAGATATTCGCGGTAAAAAGATGCAACTACTTTACGATATGCCGGTACCACTGGGTGAACCACACCAGGCGGTTGCTATCAGAGCATCTAAACTACATACGCATGTACGTTACAAAATGGGTACAAATGCTTTCACAGGTAAAATCCATGAAGGTAAAACACTTGCAGGTCAGGAAAAAATTGTTAGAAAAGGTAACCATGTTTATGTTTACGGTACAGTGGTCAGATCACACATCAACCCTGAGCACGTAACAGTAAACAAAGGCGATACTGTTACTTTCTATCTGACAAACCTTGAGAGAGCAGAAGATGAGACACATGGTTTTACAGTAGACCAATACAATATCCATACATCACTTGAGCCGGGTAAAACTGTTGCAGTTACTTTCAAAGCAGATCTGGAAGGTGTATTCCCTTACTATTGTACAGAGTTCTGTTCAGCACTTCACCTGGAGATGATGGGTTACCTGCTTGTCAAAGATCCAAACAAAAAATATGTTAGTGCTGCAAAACTAAAACGTGCAAAAATGTCACCTGAGCAACTAAAAGCTGAGTATGACAAAACAGTTGCAACAAACAAAGCAACAGATGCTGTTATCCAAAGTGTTGTGAAATTCCTCAAAGAAAACCACTATGAGAAATATCCAACAGTCAAAGCACTTGTTGAAGATGCACTTGACCAATATGGTAAAATCCCTGAGCAGAAAAAACATTCTGATGAAGCTGTTAAAGAAGGTGATCTTGAAAAAGCAATTCTCTTCGAAAACATGATCTGGCAATACATGGTTAAAACTGCTGACGTTGGTATTAGAGCTAAAGACCTTCTTGTAACAAAAGTTGCATCACCTATGAGTGAAGCAGCACAAAGAGGTAAAGAAGCATTCTTAGAAGGCGGTTGTAACGGTTGTCACGTTGTTGGAAAAGTAAGTTCCGGACCAGATTTGGTTGGTGTTCTCAGCCGACATGAAAATGGTGAGCAGTGGGTAAAAGAGTTTATCTTGAAACCTGAATCTAAATACAAAGATCCATATGTTGAATCTATGATTAACTACTTTAACCTCAGAATGCCTAACCAAGGTATGAGTGAGAAACAAGCTAAGGATATCATTGAATATCTCAAATGGATCGACAAGAACGCTAACTTGTTCTAATCTTTCTTTCTATAAAGATGGCGGGGATTTCCCCGTCATCTTTTTTTTATCTACTATTATGCTCTTGATTGAGGGTATAATAGTGTATAATTATTAAAGTAACTTATAACATAATATCAGTAGAAGGATGGGGGAAATGAATAAATCTTATATGAAATCAAGAATATTCACATTTTTGGCATTTGCGATACTCATGTACGCATTTGTCATACCGGCAGTATTTACGCATAATGTCGTAGAACTGAAAGAAGAAGGAAAAGGTGATAAAATCTCAGAACTCTCTATAAAAGTCTGGGATTTTTACAATAAGAATGCATACAAGAGCCCTACTGTACCTAAAGATGTTGCAGGGAACCTCAAAAGATTGATTGAAGAAGATATGGAAGTGGGTGTTGCCACAATGCCTATCTGGTATGTAGCACTTGAAGCACCAAACTATCCAAAAGAGTCATTTCCTGAGGGAATTCCGGTTTACTACCATTTCGACGGATTTAGCGGAGATGTTTTTGAGATGGAAACCATCAACCACTTTATCGGTATGGATCCTATGAAAAGAGGTGCGCCTTACCTAAGAGCTGCTGCGCCTTATGCCCTGGTTTTTGTAGCACTGCTTTTTATTCTTTATATGCTATACGATGCGAAAATTCTGGATTATCTTATGCTTATACCGGTTGCACTTCCTGTAATCTTCCTTGGTTTTTATGCCTATTGGCTCTACTGGTTCGGTCATCATATGCATGACTGGGGAGCATTTAAAATCAAACCGTTTATGCCAACCGTTTTTGGAGATGGAAAAGTAGCACAGTTTACAACACACTCCTACCCGACTACCGGTTTCTGGTTATTGATTGCGATCAGTATTTTAAGCCTTCTGGCAATTGTTTCCAAGAAAAAAGCCAGACGACTTGCGCAAGAACAAGAAAAAAAATAAATAATTAGGAATTCAAATTATGAAAGCTGCTTTGGTTTTACTCCTTTTCGCATTGTCACTGAACGCAAATCTTTTGCAAGATGCTATCGACAATGCAAAAGAGGGTTCAAAACTGCAGCTGCCTGCGGGAGTTTATAAAGGAAATATCGTTATAAACAAACCGCTGATTATTGAGGGAGCAAGCAAAAAAACAGTGATTGAAGGTGATGGTAAAGGTACCGTTGTTACTATCTCAACCTCATTTGTCACTCTTAAAAATCTCACTATAAGACGCAGTGGAGATCAACATGAAAGAGTCGATGCAGGTGTATCGCTCAAAAAAGTACACCACTGCAATATACTGAATTGCCATATAGAAGATGCACTGTTTGGTATTGACCTTCAGGAGACACATGAATCCAATATCAGTAACAATTTCATTACCTCCAAACCTTTTGACCTGGGACTGCGCGGGGATGCCATCCGGCTTTGGTACAGCAATGACAACATCCTGACACATAACCATATAACCAAATCAAGAGATTTTGTTGTCTGGTATTCTCATGGAAATTTGATTGCAAATAATTACGGCGAATTTGGCAGATATTCTCTACACTTCATGTATACCGGAAAAAATATCGTTAAAAACAATGAATTTGTACATAATTCGGTCGGTATCTTTTTTATGTATTCCAAGGACACCATCGCCACAGGAAATATTGTTAAAAACTCACTGGGTACAACAGGTCTTGGAATTGGTCTTAAAGATTGTTCCAACTATACTATCAAAGAAAATAAAATACTCTATTGTGCCAGAGGACTCTATGTTGACAGATCACCTTTTGAACCCGATACCGTCAACCATATAGAAGACAATTATATTCTCTATAATAGTGAAGGTGTGCGTTTTCACTCTTTGAGTCTGCACAATATATTTAAAGGAAATATCATCAAAGGCAATATTGAAGCAGTAGTCAACGATTCATACAACACAAAAGTCACAGAAAATGTCTGGGACGGTAACTACTGGGACAACTACGAAGGCTTTGACAAAGATGGTGACGGTATCGGGGATACACCGCACAATCTGTATTACTATGCTGACAAAATGTGGCTTTTAAATCCAAATGTAAAGTTTTTTTACGGTTCGCCGGTCATCTCAATATTGAATTTTCTGGCAAAACTGGCACCTATCTCGGAGCCTGTAAGATTACTGACTGATGAACATCCTAAAATGATGGAGGGGAAAATATTATGACACCAGAAGAGAAAAAAAGAAGAGACTTTGTTAAACAGGTAACAGGTCTTGGGGTTTTGGGTGTTGCCGCAGCAGCAGGTATTTACTATGCACCAAAACTCAAGATGGAAAAGCCAATTCTCAGACCTCCCGGGGCAGTCGACGAGGAGGATTATCTCAAGCTATGTATCAAATGTGGACAATGTCTGCAAGTATGTCCCTATGATTCTATTCTTTTAGAGGATATTGAAGGAGGGGCAAGTTTAGGAATGGCATATATCGATCCACTGAAACGCGGTTGCTATCTTTGTGAAGCATTCCCATGTATACTTGCCTGCCCTACCGGAGCACTTGATCATGAAAAAGATGAAATCAAATATGTTCATATGGGTATGGCAGTCATTGTCAATGAGTCAGCATGTCTGGCACTCAAAAATGAACCCGTTCCGGACAAAGCGATTGACCGTATTTATGATCATACAAAAATTCTAAGCAAAGAGGAACATACAGCACATAAAGTAATTATGCGCGGTGATGAAAATGAAAAAGAACAATTACAGAAAAAAGTTCTGGAAGATCTTGAAAAATTCAGAGGTAAACAGTGTACCATCTGTGCAGATTTATGTCCTTTTCATCCAAATCCACAGGATGCAATCGGCATGGTTTCCAAAAATGGTGGACTCATACCTGAAATCAGAGAAGCGTGTGTTGGATGCGGAGCCTGTGTAGAGCTTTGTCCTACACAAGTACTCAACATCGTACCAAGAGCGACATATGACGATATTTACGGGAAGGGAAAACAAAACAATGGCTAAAAAAAACTGGATCATTATCTATGCTCTGGCACTGCTGTTAGCAGGTTGTGGCGGTGATAGTGCAAAACAAGAGACAAAAAGTGAAGCATCTGCTCCACAGATCAAAGTAACCGAAGGTGCTGTAGATACAACCGTCAAAGAGGGTGCTTCCAAAAGCAACAGCGGACAGTTTTACTACTCATACAATAAAGAGAAAAATACAAGCAACTACAATTCTGAGGAAAATAAACCAAGAACTACTATCGATGCTTACCTCAACATCAAATCACCTTATGAAAGAGTACGTATCACTATGATGATCAAACGTTTAAGCAGCGATTATATCATCAAGTGTTCACCATGTCATGATGATTATGCAAACGGTGTCATCGGTCCTTCTCTTCTGGGAAAAGATGCACAGTTTATCTATGAGAGAATCATGGATTTCAAAACCGGTAAAAAGAAAAATGTTCTGATGAAAGAGTTGATTTCTCAAATTGATGATACAAAACTGAAATCTATGGCGGAAGAGATCGCCAACTTTAACAAAGAGATCTTAAAAATGAGGAGAGGGAAATGATAAAACACATAATAGCACTGATTGCTTTACTGCTTGCCATCTGGGCTTCGATCTATATGATGGGACTTGACAAGGAAGTGGAAAAGCTGGATCGTATTTCAGCACTGATTAAAAGTACAGCGATGGAAGATAAAAAAATCAAAGTACAAACTCATCAGCAAACTGCACCACAAACGCAGAATACTCAAAGTTCTACTGCAACAACGGAAAGCAGCAAAGATAAAGAGATTGCAGAAAAACTTAAAGCACTCAAAGAAAAAGCAGGAAATATTGCTGCATTTAAAGTAAGTCCACTTTACAAAAAAAGCTGTGCTTCTTGTCATGGAGCAACTGGTGAAGGTGTAATTGGTCCAAAATTACGAGGAGATTCTAAAGAAAAAGTTTTACAAGCGCTGAAAGATTTTAAAAGCGGAAAACGAAAAAACTATGTCATGTATGGACTTTTGGGCAATATCAGCGATGCACAAATTGAAGAATTGGCAGAAGAGATCTCAACTTTTCAAGCTAAGCTAGAAGCAGCCAACAAATAAACAGATATATTATCTAAGGAGGGGAAAAATGGATAGATATAATGCCAGTGTAAGAGACTTGATCAATGCTCCTTTTTGGTCAACCTTTTACTATAAAACCAAAGAGGGTAAGACCAAACTCACTATCCGTGCTTGGAGATGGCTGAGTATTATTATCATCAATGTGCTCTTTTTCCTCTCCTTTCATATCGATATACAATTTTTGGAAGGTACACTTAACGGATCAAGACTTTTGGGTTTTCACCTGATTGATCCTTTTACCGCACTGGAAATTTTTGCAGCAGAACACCATATTCATACCAATGTCATCATTGGAAGTCTTACACTGATTGCTTTCTATTTTCTGGCAGGCGGTAAAGCATACTGTGCCTGGGTATGCCCCTATGGTATGCTCAGTGAAATAGGAGAGTATTTTCACCAAAAACTGGTACGAAAAAAAATTATCAAAGAGAGAAAATTCAACCCAAATATCCGTTTTTTCTTCTGGGCAGTCTTTTTAATAGCCGCATTTGTCGACGGTTATCTTGTTTTTGAGGTTATCAATCCTATTGGAATTGTCAGCCGTGCTATTACTTACGGATGGAGTCTGGCACTGGTTTGGGTAATCGTCATCCTTCTTTTTGAGATCTTTTACTCCAGAAGAGCTTGGTGTAAATATATCTGCCCTGTAGGTACTACTTATAACTTTGTCGGCTGGGCAAGCCTTACCAAAGTACAATGGGATATGAACAAATGCGACCACTGCGGTGCTTGTTTAAATGCCTGCTTTGAAGATCATGTACTCGAATTTATCAAACCAAAATATGATAAAAAACGTGCAGAAAAAGGTATTGATAAACAGCTGGTTGTCAATGGTGACTGTACACTTTGCGGTCGCTGTTTCGATGTCTGCCATACTGATGCATACAATTATGACTTCAGATTGAAAGATTTGGTGTAAATGTTAGTTATTGCAAAAGAGATTACAAAAAAGTTTATGGGTGAGTATGTACTCGACCACATAGACCTTACAATCAACAAGGGCGACCGAATCGCCCTTATGGGACCAAACGGTGCCGGAAAAACAACATTGGTACGGGCAATGCTTGGCTTTTATCATCTTGACGGCGGGGAGATGAAAGTACTTTCTCACGATCCAGTCAAAGAGAGAGTAGAAGTACTCAAACATATCAGTTTTATTCCCCAACTCCCTCCTCCGGTAAAACTGAGTATCGAAGAGTTACTCACTTTTGTAAGCAGAAGTTCCGGTATCTCAAAAGAGAAGATCTTCAGTGAGGCTTCCAGAATGGATCTGGATCTTAAAAGCCATATCAGAAAACCTTTTTACAAACTCTCCGGAGGGATGAAACAAAAACTGCTTATTGCGATTGCCCTTTCCAAAAAGAGTGATCTTCTTATCTTTGATGAACCAACAGCAAATCTCGACCCAAAAGGAAGAGAACAGTTTTACGAACTTTTAAAAGAGATCAATCCAAAGTGTTCCACACTTTTTATCACACACAGACTTGATGAAATCGAAGCGCTGGTCAACCGAAAAATCTATATGGATCTCGGAAAGGTGGTAGAAGATGAAAAACTATAACCTTTTACTGATACTTCTCATCACACTGCTTTCACTTGGAGGGTGTGACAAAAAGATCAACAGTGGTCTGGAAAAAATGCACTGGGACAGAGACATGTGCGAACGCTGTAAAATGGCAATCTCAGAGCGAAAATTTGCCGTACAGATAATCGACCCAAAAACCCAAAAATCCTATAAATTTGACGATATCGGATGTGCAGTATTGTGGCTTGATGAAGAGAAAATCCCCTGGAAAGATGAAGCAAAAATCTGGATTACCGATGCAAAAACAGGTAAATGGATTGACGCCAGAAAAGCAATCTACACTGACGACTCCATCACACCGATGGCATTTGGTTTTGCAGCCTATACCAAAGAGACTCTGCCCAAAAATCATCATACTCTTCCATTTGACGAAGTTGTCAAAAAAATATTCCTGATAGAAAAACTCAACACACAAAAGGTAGGTGCCCAATAATGAAAAATCTTCTTTTAGTCGCTTACCTTGATATCAAAGAATCTTTGAGATCAAAATGGTTTTATGTCTATGCCGTTGTTTTCGGCGGGCTGATGGCACTCTTTTTCATCACTGGTGTTTCAGATGCTGTAGTAATGGGCTTTACAGGACTCAGTCGTATGCTTTTGATCTTTATACAAGTGACGATCATTATATTGCCTATCTTCATTCTCATTACCACGGTAAAGTCTATTTCAGGTGACAGAGAAAGCAATGTACTGGAATATATGCTCTCCTTTCCAGTCTCCCTGAAAGATTACTACTGGGGAAAAATGCTTGGTCGTTTTGCAACTGTTTTTCTACCTGTCTTTTTTGCCTTGGTTCTGGGGGTCGTTTTTGGATTGATCAAAGGCGGTGATCTGCCATGGGGTATGGTATTTCTCTACTCTGCCCTGCTCTTTTCACTCTGTTTTACCTTTTTGGGTATCGCTTTTTTTCTCTCTTCCATTGTAAAATCGACAGATATCGCACTGGGAAGTTCTTTTGTCGTATGGATTGTCCTTCTGGCATTTATCGACATTGCACTTATCGGTCTGATGCTGCAAAACAGAATCAATGATGAGCTTATTCTCACCATCGCTATGCTTAACCCCATAGAGGTTTTTCGTATTGGTGCTATCACACTTTTTGACCCTGAGCTGACGGTCATCGGACCGGTAGCCTACTATTTGCTCGATACCCTGGGAACCAAGCTGTTGATTCTTTATGCTGTTATTTACCCTATTGCTGTTGGTGCTTTGTTTGCCTATTTTGGGTATATTGCATTTAGAAAAAAAGATCTTTTATAGGAGTCCACAATGAGGATATTGCTTTTAATTATTTTATTTATAACAGGTGCTTTTGCAGGTGAAATCAAACTTACCGATCAAAATGCTACCGATCCGGTTTATATTCTCCCGTTGAAGAAATACCCCAACTGGCTTGCAGAAGCAGAGTTGAAAAACGGTAAAAAAGTACAGTTTGTCTCAGTTAAATCAATGATGCAAGTCTATCAACACCAGGATTATTTTCTCAGACATAAACTTATAGATGATAATATTTCCAAAATCTATGTACAAGATTATATCAGCGGCAGACGCATAGAAGCACCCAAAGCAGTCTACCTCTTCGGAAGCCGTACCATCGGTCCTCACGGAGATGACCTGATCCCTTTTGAAAACGAAGAGAACGCCAAACTTTTCATGATGAAAAATGGCGGTACAAAAATTTTACCATTCAATAAGCTCTCAAAAGGGCTTATTCGATACCTTGATATGTAATAAGGAAAGAAAATGAAAAGACCAGACCCAATAAACGAAGAGATCGAACTCAAAAACAATGTCTATATCGAAAGCGATACTGACCTCAAGGGTATTATCACCTATGTTAACGACTATTTTGCAGAAATTTCACACTACTCTCCTGAAGAGTTGGTGGGGCAACCCCACTCTATCGTACGTCATCCCGATATGCCAAAAATTCTTTTTAAAATCCTGTGGGATCGAATACAAAGCGGACAAAATTTTGTTGCAGCAGTAAAAAATCTGGCAAAAGACGGCAGATATTACTGGGTATTTACCGATTTTGAACCTATTAAAAATGAGGACGGAGAAACTATCGGTTACAAAGCTTCCCGTAAAAAAATCTCCAAACATGTTACTGACGTACTCGATCCAATCTATAAAAAATTGACAGAAATTGAAAAAGAGGGAGGCATGGAGGCAAGTGAAAAATATCTCACAGAGTTTTTAAAAGAACATGGGGAAGACATCACCGTCGACAATTTGTTAGAAAATATTCACAGACTCTATTAACTGCTTTAGGAGGGGCTTAACCTCCCTTCCTCACCCTCTTTTCCAGAACTCATATAAAATATTCCGGTACCTATCTCCCTGGCTTCTTCTTCGTTATGTGTTACATAAACAAGAGTAAATCCAAACTTTTCCTGTAACCTGACAATCTCTTTTCTGAGTCTTTGGTTCAATGCCTGATCCAAACTGGAGAGGGGTTCATCCATGAGTACTATTTTGGGAGAGAGTATAAGTGCACGTGCAAGTGCTACACGTTGTTGTTCACCTCCCGAGAGTTGGTCGATGCGTTTATTTTCATGACCGGAAAGTCCGACGAGGGAGAGCATCTGGGTTACTTTTACTTTTCTCTCTTTTGAAGGTACTTTTTTGATTTTCAAACCAAAGGCAATATTTTCATAGACATTCATATGCGACCAGAGCGCAAGATCTTGAAAGACCATAGCAACATCTCTTTGATGGGGAGGAACGATTATTTGTCCATCTTTGCTTACTACTTTTCCCTCTATCAACACTTCCCCTCTCATAGGTGCTATAAACCCTGCAATCACTCGAAGCAGTGTACTCTTCCCAGATCCTGAAGCACCCAAAATCACCAGCCGTTCTTTTTTGGGAATTTGCATATTGATCTCTTTTAAAACAGTTTTTTCTTCATAAATAACAGAAACTTTCTGTAAGCTAATCATGTTCTCCCTTTCTTACAAATAGCAAAATAGCCAGAGGAAGGAGTGTCATACCTATCATGATAACAGACAAAGCCGCTACCACTTCCGGCTTGCCATTTGCCATCTGCGTGATGATATAAACCGGTAGCGGTTCCAGTCCCGGAGGATAGACAAGCATGGTGATGGTATTTTCCCGAAGTGAAAAGATAAAACCGATCATCCAGGCGATCAAGAGTGTCTTTTTGGAAAGCGGTACCAGGATAAAACGTAAAATTTCCAACCAGTCAGCACCTGCCATTTGCGCCGCTTCGATCATCGACGGGGGAATCTGGGAAAGTCTGGTTTGTGTTATTTTTGTCGTAAGTGCCAGGTATTTTCCAAGATATCCAAAGAGAATAATCAAAGGGGTATTGTAGATAAAATTGGTAGCAGGTCTGTTCCAGAAAAGTATCAGCGCAATTCCTATGACAATAGGAGAAAGAGTAAACATAAAAAGGATACTTGCATCGTACAGACGCCACCATCCAAAGAGTTTTTGTTGGATGATATAACCACTCAAAAATCCAAAAATTACCAGTAAACTTGCTCCCGCAGCTCCGTAAAAAAGAGTTCTCAGCATCGGCTCATATCCTTTTTGCCAGGCTTCATGAAGTGTCTGCCAGTGTGCAGCTTTGACAAAAAGTGTAAAAAGAGGCATACACACGACAACCATCACTACTACTACCACTGTCAGCAATACAATATAACGATATTTTCCCAGAGAGATACGATTTGTACGATAGGAAGTAGTAAATCCAGAAAAGTGTTTATGCACAAAAAACTGTTCAGCCATTAAGACAATAAATGCTACCAGAAGCATCGGCATCGCCAGCACTGTTGCTGTTTTAAAATCGTAAAAAGCACTAAATGCAGTGAAGCTCTCCAGCGGAAATACGGGATATCTCAGAAAATTTGCCACACTGTACTCTCCAAAACTAAGTATAAATACCAGTATAAATGAAAGAAAAAGTGCCGGTCTGATCAAAGGCAGCGTTATCCCTTTAAGCACCCCGCCCCATCCTGTAATCAATAATCCAGCCTCCTCCAGTCGAGGATCGATCTGTTTTAAAAAGAGGATGGTCAAAAGTATCGGAATGGGAAGATAGACAGAAAAAAGTACCCAGAAAGTTCCCCAAAAACCAAACAGCAACTCTCCGGGCACCCCTTCCCTGCCAACAAATTCAAACCATCCCAGTGCAAGGATATAGGGAGGTATCAAAAGGGGAATCACAAACAAAAAAATCAACCCCATTTTAAAAGGAAGTGTCGTCTTTTCAAGTACTACACCAAGCATCACACCAAAGAGTGTCGTCATGGCTGCCACACTGACAGAGAGCCAAAGAGAGTTTACAAAACTCTGTTGCAAACTTTTAGAGTGTAAAAGCATTGCATAGGCTGAGAAATCAACTCCTTTTGCACTGATAAGGGTATCTGCCACCATTACCAGTACGGGTAAAAGTGCCACCGTAAAAAAGAGCGCAATTATCCCAAAGAAAAAAAGGCGCTGAGACATCTACTCTTCAAGCCACTTTTTAAGATAGGGTTGTATCTCCAGCAGTTTCCGGGCAACTTTGGCATAATCAACTTGCATTACCCTGATCTGATCGATGGGTTTGAGTCCTTCCGGCATTGCTACACCTTCATGAAGCGGTATTTGCGCACAATCGGCAAAAGCAAGTTGTTTTTCACTCTCGCGACTCAAGAGATAATCGATCAATTTTTTTGCATTTTTGGGATGCGGCGCCCCGGCAATGAGCATCACGGCATTGGGTACGACAAATGCACCAATCTCCCCCTCTTTCTGATCCGGATAAACAATACGAACAGGTTTATTTTGTTTCAGTCGGCTCATTGCATCATCACTGTCAACAAGGGAAAAGAGATAACTTCCCGAAGCAACCAGATCAGCACTCTCTCCGTTACTAGTGGAGATGGCAACACTGTTTTCTTTCATCTTTTGCATAAATGCTTTGACCTTTTTATCACCCAAGACTGTAAAAAGTGCTGCAATATGTGCCGTTGTCGTTCCAAAAAGAGGATTGGCGATCACTGCTTTAGCTTTAAATACCGGATCTGTATAGGTGAAAATAGAATTCGGCTGCTGTGATACGTTTTCATGTACCATCAAGAGCCGCACTCTTGCCGAAAAACCAGTCCAGTAATGCTCTTTTTCTATAAAAACCTTGGAAATACCTTCTGCATTTGGGCTGATATAGGGAACTAAAATCCCCTTTTGCTTAAGCACTTCTGCACGGATAGGTTCGTTTGCCCAGTAAACATCTGCCTGAGGATTATTTTTTTCGGCAATCAAACGATTCATGACACCCGTACTTTTAGACTCTTCACTGTCATAAACTGCTTTGACGACAATTCCCGTCTCTTTCTCAAACGCTTTTAAAATCGGCTCGGAAAAGACTTGATCTTCGGAGACATAAACCGTTACCGTCTGCTTTTGCTCTTTGGGGGAACAGGCAGAAAATAGAAAGAGTGTTAAAAGAAGAAGCAGTGTTCTCATCATTTCTCTTTCACGCTGAAATCATCAAAACTGGTTGCTGCGTCCGCTTTGGTCCAAAGCCCGACACCACCACTTTTTCGCAATCTATTATCTTCATGAAAAAGTAGTTTGCTGCCATCAAGATACCCCGTAAATCTATCTCCATCCTGGACAACCTTCATCTTATGCCACCCTTTACCAAGCCGGATATCTACCGATGAGAGTTGTTTTCTTACCCCGTTTTCGACGATGTAAAAACGAAAGTTATCTTCCAGAGGATTGAACCTTGCGACATAGTAGTTGTTGCTGTCCTGTACACGCCACATAATCCCTCCGCCCTGGTCAATTTCTCCCTGGTTTGCTTTGAAAGAGACAGAGATTTCACCATCTTTAAAATGTACCGCATTGGTGTAACAGAGATTGAATGTTCCACCATAAAAAGCGTTAATTTTTGTCAGAGAGAGTACTTTTGTACCTGAAGGTGCACCGATAGTTTCTATCACTTCCCATTTTGCGAGTGGTTTTTTGGGATGTGTGGCTGAGATTTGCCATGAAGGCGGGATAGTTCCATTTTTGATATTTTCAAAATCCCATGATTTAACTTCATTTGCCGGAAGTGTCACAGAAAATACACCCGCCGTCAAAACCGCATAAACAATCTTTTTTACAAACATGACATATCCTTTGTAAATCTCTTGCTTTCATGATAGCTTGATTTTTGTTTATCTACTATTAGGAGTTCAATGGTCTCGATTTCTATATTTTATTTTATTATGAAAAACATCTTACAAGCTTATCAAAGATAAAGATTTTGAAGAACACTCACTAGAGCACATTACGTATCAGTGTGGTGAAGCGTTTTTTCTCTTCTTTATAACTGTTTTTTTATATCAACTGTTAAGTACTTTTGATTTTTTCAAGGCTGCCTCTATTTCTTCTTTGGCTACATCACCACTTAGATTTAATTCTACAGCACCATCTTCACCCGCCACTTGCATATGGGTAATCTTCTTTTTGGTCTCATCACTCATGCACTCACACTGCCCTGTCGCACAGTTTTCCACCATTTTGACAATTTGCTGTTTTGCTACCACTCCCGTAAAAGAGATTTTCACACCATTATTCGTTTTCATGACATCTTTTTTCATTGTCTGCTCCAGTTCTTTTTTTATTTTCGGTAAAAGCCTTGTTCTGATAGCTTCATACGTCTCTTCAAACGCCTTGTACTCTTTACCGTCAGGATCTTCAAAACTTTCATGTATCACTTTGACCGATCCGGGGAATACAGGACAGGTCTCTTTGGCATGGTCACACACTGTTACCACCAGATCAAAATCGATCCCTTCTAACTCTTTAAGCTCTTTGGAGTAGTATCTCTCATCCCATACATTATGCGTTTTTAGAACCTTTTTGGCATTAGCATTAACCTTCCCGCTGGGTGCCACACCAGAACTCCAGGCTTGTACACCTTCAAGTTCTTTGTTAATCAACGCTTCTGCAATAATACTCCGGCAACTGTTTCCGGTACAAAGTACCAAGACTTTTTTATCCATTTTTACAAACTCCTTGCAGTAGTGGAATATCCATCTCCAAATAGCCGATCTCTTTTAAAATTTCTTCTCTGAATTTATCCAGCG
>CAZYZD010000001.1:55486-68873 GCA_964651755.1 uncultured Sulfurospirillum sp.
ACCCGGCATCTTTAAGGATATTCAAAAACATTTTCAATATCACAAACACAGACTTCGTCATTTTAAGATGGGAAAGTATATCAAGATATATTTGATTTTACAAACATCTATAGGCAATTTTTGATATGATTTTAATAGAATATTCAAAGGATATCTTATGTATAAATCTGCCCTTTTGCTTCTGTTTACCCTCACACTCTTTGCACAAGAAAACCCAAAATGTGATAAATGTTTTATTGGAAAAGAGTATATGCGTTGCAGTTACTATGTCGAAAAAAACGCAGACCTTTCAAAACAGGCAACTTGCATTACCTATGCAAACTCACTTTTAAAAGGAGAAAGTCCGGGAAGAGCAAGCTGGTACTATATTGTCGGAGGTGATTTTGACAAAGCAATCGAGGCAGGAGAAAAAGCACTTCAAAGAAAAGAGTTTTTTGCACTTGAACACTTGGCAGAAGCCTATCTGCTCAAAGGAGATATAAAACGTGCCAAAACCTATTTTTCAAAAATGCGCAAAAAATCCCTTCAGAATCAAGCTTTTATTGAAAAACATTTTGCCATACTCAGCAAACTATATCCTCAGAACTTCGATTCCTCTAAATTGCAATAATCATGTTTGGGCACTATATAGGCGCTATTACACCTTTTAATGTGGATAAAACTGCCTCTATCCACCACTAAACCTATCTTGTTTTTCATGATTATAATATACAAAAATTTCTATTCTAATACTAGTTTCTTCTTAACATTATATTTTCTTAAAAACGCTTCTATACTTTGTTCCAATTCAAAATCACTCAAATGAAGAGACTGTTTCATAGGAAATTTCAGGAAAAATGCAGAGGGCATAATTGAATGCTCTTTATCCGGATTTTTAAGATATTCATATATTGCTTTTTTCATTCTTTCATCTGTACTGTACTTTAAAAGATAACGCTTATAAATAAGATGCGTTGGGATTTGCTGTTTCTGATGACATGAAAGACAGTTTTTCTGCAAAATATCTGCATCGGCATATAGGAATATCAACATTAAAAAAAGTACTATTTTCCCCATTTGATACGCACCTCCGTTCCCTGTTCTATTTGAGAATCAATTTCTAAAATATATCCATAATAATTTATTACCTGATTGACGATATCCAAACCTATACCAAAACCGCCTTCACTTTTATTGGCTCGCCTGAAGCGTTCTGTTATTTGTTTTAAATCTTGATTACCTATACCAATACCAGAATCACTTACAATAAAAACTTCATTATCTAAATAAATTTTTAACATACCTTCTATCTTATTATACTTGATCGCATTAGAAATCAAATTATCAATAAGACGCAATGCATCATTTTTATCAATTTGAAGATATACATTTGAGACAATCTTTGTTTGAAGACGCAAGTTCTTTGCTTTTGCCATTGTACCAAAATATGCAATTCGTTCATGCAAAAGTTTACTCATATTTACTTCTGTAATATGACGATGATAATCGTGATTAAGATTAAGATATGTCAGATCATCATAAATACGACTTAATGTCTGTGAAGCAATAGAAATACGTTGCAATTCTTCTTTTCCACCTTCACATCTTTCCAGTGCTTCTAACATCTCAATATTTGTTAAGATCGTACTAATTGGAGTATTAAGTTCATGAGTAGTATCTTGAATAAAACGATTCATATGCTTAATAGAATCCCGCATAGGTGCTATAAATAATTTTCCTAGAAAATATCCTAATATCGTAAAAAATATACCGCCACCCAACATAAAAAGGAAGATATTTTTCTGAAGTTTCTCAATAGGATGATTATCTATTTTTTTCGAAACTAAAAGATATGCTGCCCCCAGATAGTAAGGTTCTATTTTTTCGATGTGAGACATGACATTTTTACCCAAAACCGGTTGATCCAAGTCCGGAATAGTAGTATAAGTTCCAAATATATATCTTTTATCCAAATCATAAATAGCAGAATCAATTTCCTCAATCTTGGGATAAGGAAGTTTTGAAGCATCCATCTGATGTAAAATACGTAATTGTGATTTGATTTTCCCGGCTTCATAAGTAAGTACTTCTCTTTGCTGATCAAGCAAATGATGTTTAGTAAAAGTATAAAAAATCCATGAAGCCAATGCAAATAGAACAAAAGTAGAAACAAGGTATATCAGTAAAAAACGAATTAAACTCCGCTTTTCACTATTTAACATAGCGATATCCTATGTTTTTGACTGTTTCAATTTTCTCTTTGCCAATAACAGCACGAAGTGTTTTTATATAAGTACGAAGTGCACCTGTACTTGGTTCTTCATCATACTCCCATAACGCTTCATATATTTTTTCATATTCAAGCAGAGCATTATTATGGCGTAAAAAAAGAGCTAAAAGTTTTAATTCTTTTGCTTTAAGCGGAACTCTTTCATTTTGCCGGTACAACTGCAACTCTTTTAAGTCAAAAACCAGCCCATCTTCAAGTAAAATTTTCTCTTCATGAGAACCAAAAGAGCGACGAAGTAAAGATTCAACCCTTACCAATAACTCTTTGAGTGCAAAAGGTTTACGAATATAATCATCACATCCACAGGCAAACCCTTTCTCTACATCTTCAACACTATTCAACGAGGTAATAAAAATAGCAGGTACCTCTTTTCCATCTTCTCTTAATTTTTTCAAAAATTCAAAACCATTTATTCTAGGCACTTTGACATCAAGTAATATCAAATCAATATGCTTTTCATAAAGAAGTTCTTCTGCCTGTATACCATCGTAAGCAGATAAAACTTCATATCCTTTAAAAGATAGAAACTGCTTGATTGTATCGCTAAGCTGCAGGTCGTCTTCCAAAAGCAAAATAGTCTGTTGCATAGCCTACCTTCTCAAAAATAGTAACCAAGATTGACAACAGAAGAAAAATCCGTTGCGCTTTCAGAGATTCCCAATGAAACTTCACCGGAAATAAACCAATGTTCATCTATGAAATAGCTTATATACAATGCTGCATTTTCAAGATCTTTTTCATCTGCATAAACAGAATTTTGCCAAGTATAAGAGAATGCAGAGTAACCTTTTTGAGAAAAAAGATAGCCCAAAGTCAATGTTAACCGGTTTGTATCTTCACTAGCATTATCATTAACAAATGTATGTTGTAAATCTAAAGTTAGATCATATGGATCCATATAATAAGTAATTTTTGTATTAAAAAAATAATCTGCTTCATTACCATCTGCATCATTCGTAGGGATATAGCTTCCTATTCCAATTTTATAAGCAATATCTTTTTGGACTTTTCGATAATAAAAAGCCAGAGTACTATCATCTATACCACTTTCACCTGTCTTTGAGTCATAATTAGAAGTATAAAAGTAAGCACTAAAATTTCCATAATAATATCCCAGAGAAATACTCTGTGCTGTTTGGGAATTATTATCATCAAACTTACTGTATGAAATCCCTGCTGTAATATCAAAATGGTGTTCTTTTTTAAAAGTAATTTTACCAACAGAACAACCTGTAGCATCTACAATATCTGTTAATGCAGAATTTGGGCAAAGGTCATCTTCATTTGCCACACCATCCAGATCATCATCTAAAAATGCAGCTTCTGAGGTAAATACAAAACAGATAAGAAGGAAAAAAGATGTTTTTTTTAACACATATCTCCTTAATCACTTTCTATGTTGTTGCATATTTGGATTTTTCTGTTTTTTTTGAGGAGAAATATCATGCTGCCCTTCTCTTTTCATTGGCTGATTATGTAGTTGCTGACTTGGATTATTTTGCATATTTTGACGTATATGTTCACCTAAACCATTTTTTTGATGCTGATTCTCTTCTTGATGCATACCATATCTATGCTGCATATTTTTTCCATTATATCTTCCCTGCATCGAAGCTCTTAATTTCCCAATAGCTTGCTTACGTTGTTGGGCATTCATTTTTGCCAATTGACGTTTGATTTCGTTCATTAATTTAAATCGTTCATTTTTAGGAAGTGTTTGAAGCTTTGCAATTTGACTTTGAATATCATTCTCTCCGCCTACAAGTACTGATAATATTAAAAAGAATAATAGTATATATTTTTGTAACATCTTTTTCCCTCTACTTATGTGATTTTACAACTATATACTAAAATTATTACTTAAGTATTACTTTTTGAAGATTCAATTTTACAATTGTACCCTTCTTTAATTCACTTTCAATAGAAATATGAATACCCAATTCTTCACATAGTTTTTGTACTATATGCAACCCAATACCTATACCACGCTCTGTCTCTTTATAAAAACGATTAAAAACTTTTTTTATATTTTTGATTCCCCGACCATTATCTTTTATCAAAAGCATGTGCTCTTTTGCTACGACCTCTACCCTGCCTTTTTCATCATTATATTTGCAAGCATTACTCAGAAGATTATCTATAACTCGAATAAAAGCATCTTTATTGGTATATAATTTATAATTCTCTATATCCGTTACAAAATGAAGTTTTGGATAAAGGGTTTGAAAATAACTTATCCTATCTTGCAATAAAGGTGAAAGAGCAAATTTTTCTTGCTGTAAAAGAGAGTTATCCAAAAATGCTTTAAGATTATTTTGTAAAGAGAGAATCGTTGCTACACTTGACTCCATCCGGTCTATTTTTCTATTTTCACCTATCTCTTTTTTAAAAAGTTTAAAATTCACTATCAGTGAACTCAATGGCGTGTTAATATCATGAAGTATGTCTTTTACAAACTCTTCATTTAAATCTAACGCTTTTTTTAATGGTCTTAAGGCATAAAGAGAAAAAAGAAAAGAAAGCAATGCAATTAATAAAGCATATAAAATAAATTTTTGTATTAACTTTATTTTTAATTCATTAAGTCGTTTTTCATAACTTTTTTGAGGCAAAATAACTTTTAAAAGATATTCATCGACAGTAGGAACTTCAAAGTAACTGTATAAGTTACCCTTTTTGTAGAGTTTACGAACTTTGGTTTTTTCCGTTTTTGGTACAAAATCTAGTTCCAATCCTTCACATTTGAGATCAAAACTGCAAATCTTCATCTGGTTTCTAACCTGATCATCTATACTATGCAATCCCTGCCTGTAACTTTGCATAATAATCACACTCAATAAAATCAACTGTAATGTAAAAAAGATAAAAAAGCTTTTTAAAAGCGATTCAATCTCATACTTTTTCAAGTATATACCCCTGCCCGCGGATATTTTTGATCTCAAGCCCCAATTTGGATTTGAGTTTGGCAAGATTAACCCTCAGTGCATTGGCATTTGGATGCTCCAATAAATCTATCAATGTATAAGAGTTCACAATCTTATCAATATTGGTAATAAGTTCATGAAAAAGAGCCATTTGAACTTCACCAAGCCCTACTATTTTCCCCCCTTTTTTTAACTCTTTTGTTAAAGGGTTATAAACAATATCTTTATAGTAAATCAGCTCATTATTTTTAAGATATTTACTTTTAATTCGTATTACCAGTTCTTCCGGATCAAAAGGCTTTTTGATATAATCTTCTGCCCCAAGTGCAAATCCTTTAGAGATAGAATTGATATCTGTCAAAGCTGTAATATAAATTGCTGGTGTATTATCATCAGCTTCTTTAAGGTGTTGAAGGACATCAAATCCATTTTCCTTAGGAACATTAATATCAAAAATATAAAGATCATATTGATTATTAAATGTAAGATCATATACTTTTTCCCCATCATGGGCAATATCTACCTCAAATCCTTCACTTTCAAGGTATTCCTGTAAACTTTCACATAAAATCTCATCATCTTCAAGTAGTAATATTTTCATCTCAAAAGTATAACATAAAACCATGTACTAAATATGAATAAAAAAATATACCACATTTAATTTCATATATTTAATACTTAGGTAATACTTTTACAATAGAATTTCACTTGAAAACAAATTCTATTTTAAGGAGAAGCAACATGAAAACACTACTTTCTATAACACTTTGTGCAGGACTCATCGCAAACATTGCTTTTGCAAGAGGTGGTTATGGGCATGGTAACAATAATCAAGCCACAATGACTCAACCTATATATACAAATATTACAACAACAGTTGCTACTTTAACAGAAGAACAAATTGCTGATCTTCTATTTATGTATGAAGAAGAGAAAATGGCAAGAGATGTTTATGCAACATTAGCAAATATTTGGGGAGTTCCTATATTTTCCAATATTCAAAGTGCAGAACAAAATCATATGGATGCTATTAAAACATTACTTGTAAAATATAACATTCCTCTGCCTGTAAGTGAAGACACAATAGGTGTTTTTGAAAATATAGAGATTCAAACTCTCTATGATGAACTCGTCGCTCTTGGAGAAGAGTCGCTTGCAAGTGCATATGATGTCGGTATAATGATTGAAGAGACAGATATCGCAGATCTGGAGGAAAGAATAGTTGATACTCCTGCTGATATCCAACAAGTATACCAAAGACTTTTAAATGGTAGCTATAATCATTTAAGCGCCTTCAATCGTGTACTTGATAGCGTATATTACTATGGTTCATTTGGACGGAACAAAAGATAGTTCACCATACACTTTTAAAAGAGGAGAAGACAAACTTCTCCTCAATATAATTTTAATTTTTACCTTTACATAATCTTATTATATTATTTTTATCTTTTCTACCAAAAGTAATATCCAGGTAACACTCATAAGTTAGACTTACCATAAAATTTTACAAAAAGGAGTCTCTTATGAAACTTATTAAAACCACTCTGGTACTATGTGCATTTTTAAGTACTATACACGCTTTTCAAGATCAAGACCTGGATGGTATAGAAGACAAGTATGATATTTGTCCAAATACACCATTTGACGCAAAAGTAGATCGATTTGGATGTGCTGTTATACCAAAACAAATACAACAAGCCAGAGCCAACCAACATTTAACACTTAGCATTGGTACAACTTTACTCAGAGACACTCGTTATGATGATGATTCATCTTTAAATTTTTATGCAAATTATCAATTTTCACACTGGAATGTTTCCGTCTCCAATACACGATCAATGACAAATACAGATTATAATGAAGATTATATCAATAGCGATAATGATATCTATCTTTCTATTGGGTATACGATATATATGCCCAATACTTTATTCAAATTTTCACTAGGATCTAAAATTACTTCTGACTCAGAGAATAATGATAAACAAAAAAAATATCCTGCTTTTTCCAATGATTATGAAACACAAAACCTAAATGAAGAACGGGATAATGACTATTTTGGAGCTATTAACTTAGACCATTTTATCACAAAACGACAAGACGTTTTTTTATATTATAGTTATACCAATAGTGGAGACTCCTCGGTATACGATTATGAAGATTACTCTTCTTTTTCAATTGGAAGCGGGTATCAAGTTACTCCATCTTTTTATAGTGCCCTTTCCTATAACTATACAGGATCAATTTATCAAGATGGAGATCCTCAGGAAAATATAACATGGTTCAATAACTATAGTTTTAACAAAAACTTCTTTATTACCGGTTCCTATAGCTATGCACTCGATGATTACTCCTATGAAAATACATATACTATTAGCTTGGGTGCTCGTTTTTAGAGGTAATACTCTGATAATAAAAAGGTAAGTTTTAGGTAATACAAAAATTATATACTTTTCATATCAAAAGGTTAACCTTAAGATAATTTCATATAGAAAGGATTTACAATGAAACGAACACTTTTGATTTCAAGTTTTCTGGCTTTAAGTTTATGGGCGGTGGATTACTCCCAAATGACAACAGAACAACTAATAGAGATGCGAGGTAGCGTACCTGTTGAAGATAGAGATGCATTTCGAGCAGAGATGCAAAGCAGACTTCAAACTATGACAACAGAAGAGAGAGCTGCCTTTATGGCATCAAGACAGGCTAATGGACAAGGTATGAGAGGAGGAGCAACACCTCCTACATTTGCCCAATTTGACCAAAATGGTGACGGTAAAATCAGTCAAGAAGAGCTTGATGCTGCCAGAGCAGCACGTATGAATGAAAGAGCTGCAGAAGGAAAACTGCTGAAAAATGCAGGCAATGCTCCAGCTTTTAACACATTGGATAAGAATGGAGACGGCTTTATCGATGCTGCAGAGTTTCAAACACAACAGCAATTACATATGCAAAGTCGTATGAATTCTATGCAAGGACAAAGGGCTGGACAAATGGGTTCTCAGGGAATTCAACAAAAACTACAAGACGGCTCAGGGACAGGACAAATGATGCGTGGTGCAAATCGCGGTGGTCACGGTCGTCCTTAGAGTAACAATACATAAAGAGATCAGTAAATTACTGATCTCTTACTGAATAAATTTATAACCTATCTGTTTGATATTCACCAATTTATCTTTTCGCATATATTTTTTCAGACGATTAATATAGACACGAATCGAACCATCACTAAAATCATCACTTGCACTCCAAAGATAATCTATTATTTGATCTTTTGTAACAATTTTATTTGCATTGGAAATCAAAAGCTCCAATAATAAAATCATTTTTTTAGGCATTCTTACCTCTGTTCCATCCTGATATAATGTACGAGAAAGTGTGTCAAAATAGCAATTGTCATGCAAAAAAACCTTTTCTCCCTTTGGATGCATATAACGAAAAATATTTTCAATACGGCAATAAAGTTCATCCAAATTAATCGGTTTTTTCAAATAATCATGACATCCATGAGAAAAGCATTTTTTAAGAGTCTGTGTATCTTTATATGACGTAATAAAAATCGTAGGAGTCTGATCCCCGCTCTCTTTAAGACTGACAAAAAGATCTATTCCATTTTGATAAGGGACATTTATATCAAAAATACATAAATCAAAATTTTGAAAATATTTTTTAGCAAGTGCTTCATGAGCATCATATGCTAATGTCACATCAAAACCTGCTTCTTCTAAAAAATCTTCCAGTGTCTGGGCAAATAATTTGTCATCTTCTAAAACAAGTATCTCTCTTCTTGGCATAGTTGTAATTATAAGGAACCTATGTTAATTATTTGTTAATAAGAAAATATTATTTAACGATGAATTAACTTTACTGTTTTATGATACCTACACACATTTTTAAGGAGGCATTTATGCAAAAAAAATTTTTAACACTCTCTGTTATTGCAGCAGGATTGGTTCTATTTGCCGGTTGTGGAGGCGGTGGAAACAGTGATGATTTAACAAATAATACCACCAAAACACTTTATAAACTTTCACCTCAAACTGGAACACAGAACTACCTTTTTTATGGAGAAACAAATCCTGAAAGCCTGGGTAGTTTAAATAATGTTCGCGTCATAGACTCTGCAAATCCAGGCAAAGTACTCATTGAAAACAATAACACAAGTGATGTACGCTCCCCTGTAGTAACAACACATCTGGAATACAATACAACAAATAATACATACAGCAACTTTTTTGTTGATACTTTAGGATATGTATCAAACGGCACTGCCTATGTTGTCAATATGAAAAAAGGAGAAAATGCTCCTGTTCAAATACAAAACAGCAGTGCAGTTCATCTTTCAAATCCAAGTTACACAGAAATCAATTATCTTGGAATGCATCAGTATTTAATCGCACATGATGACGATGCAAATCAAACTGTTTTAATTACACCAGATATGGCTGCAAATAATGCACCGATTATCTTTGGAGACAAAGAACTGTTGAGCCTTACTTACGCTGCTTATGGTGACGCACCAAATGGTTATTTAGTCTATGACAATACAGCTAAAGAAGTACAAAAATGTACCCAAGATATGACATCATGTACTAAAATAGATTTTGGTGTAAATGTTGGCAGCAGAGATTTTGAAGATGATCTTGCAGGTACAACATACAGTATATTTATTATAGATGATACATTTTACAGACTTGACAAAGCGAATAACAATATAGAAAAAGTTGACTTTAATCAAACAACAATAGATCGTACTTATATTCAAGGAACAGATCTTTATGTGGTTGGTGATGACCACAATATTTACCGTATAAATATGCTTACAAAAGCGATAAACAAAGTTACTCCGGAAGCAGATGACAGAATAGAAAGAATTCGTGCCTGGACAGATAATTATATTATTTATGGTAGTGACACACTCTTTCTGGCAGCAAAAAAGGACGGTACATCCAAAGAGCCGGTTAAACTTGCAGAAACCACCAAAACTTCCGGTTACAAATATGTCAAAGAGTATGGTATCGGTAATGAGTTTTTACTTCAACTATATAGTATAGATACAAAAACAAATGATACCCGCTATAAAGCATGTATCTTTAACGATGGTAACATCAGTTGCAAAAATGATGCATTTTGGGTTGGAGTAGCACTCAAAAAAGAAGGAAAATTAGATTTAAAATCAAGTATCAACTATGAGCCATATGCATATATTCGTGTAGATGATACAGATAATTTTGGAGGAGGTACTCTCAAAGCAATTGATCCCGCGCATCCTCTTGATGATGGTATAGCTATGGGAAAAGCACCAAATTACAATTTCCAAACATTTTTGACAAACTCTTCCTCCCGCTATCTTAATGCAATTGTAGATGATAATGGAGGAGTTGTTTTTTATGCCAAGAACGATACAAATTTTCATGTTGATGCTTTCTATATGAACCTTCTTCAAGAAAATTCATTGATACAACTTACCAACACTGATCCATTTCCAGGAGTCAACACTGGTCGTGATCATTGTCATGGACGACACTGTATGATCTGTCACAACTTTGCAGGAGGAAAAATATATACTGAAATCAACAGTACAAAATCTGCATACGGATATAGAGTAAGACTTGATTTTGAAGATGGCAGACAATTATTGGCAGATATTGCCAAAGGTAAAGGTGAAAATTTCAGTTTGCCACTTAAAGATTTAACTGGAAATTTCAATCCGGTCGTAATAGACCAAAACGGCACAATTGTAAATGAAAGTGACGGATACTATCATGAAGGGGTAGAATATGCCAACTGTAACTATTGTCATGCAAGATATGGCAAGATGAAATATGGTGCTCCAGGTGTTATCGGCGCAAAACAGTAAAGGAAACTTATGATACGTATCGTATATATGTTATTAACAGGAGCGATTCTTCTTTTTGGTTATCAAAAAGGGGATTCGCTCTCCATGGAAATGAATCAAAAACTTGGGATTGAAAAAGAGAAGATTTATGTAATCGATTTTTTTGCTTCATGGTGTGCTTCATGTAAACGGGAGATGCCTGATCTAAGCCGTTTTAGTGAATCGCAAATCACAAAAGATAAAGGTATAGAAGTTATTGGTATTGATGTAGATCAAGATTCTCAAAAAGCAAAAACATTTCAATCAGAAATGCGAAAAGAGAATGCCCTTACCTTTCGTGTTATTAATGATCCAAAAGGTGAGATCATTAAACATTTTAACCCCATAGGTATGCCTGCTCTTTATGTTATAAAAGATGCTAAAGTATTAGAAGTGATTTTGGGAGCAAAAGACAATATTGACAAAATTTTACAAAAAACAATAAAGGAACACCCATGATCAAGATACTCTTTTTAAGTATAGTACTTGTCGGAATGCAAGGGTGCGGCTTTAAAATCAAAAATGTAAAGGCATGGGAGAAAGGAACACTGGCAAAAGAGACAATGAAACCAGGGACAGGAAATGCATTATTTACCAAATTTCAAAAACATATCTTCTTTTCAAAAGAAGCAAGTAAAGGCGGTGGTGGAGTCGCAGGAGGAGGATGCGGATGCAATTAAAAATCTCAATCTTAACCTGTGCGCTGCTTGCTAGTACTGCGATGATGGCAGAAGATTACATCAATATCCAGTTTATGGGATACGATGAGGAGAGTGGCAAAACAACTATCTACACACCGGCTATTGAAATCAATAAAGACTTTGGAGCCGATTATACATTTAATCTTTCCTTGACACATGATAGTGTCAGTGGAGCAAGTCCTACATTTTATGATGCTTTTAGTGGTGCTTCTGCAAAAATCCCGGAAGGTGTTATCTATAAAGAAGATATCACTTATGGAGATATTGATTATGAAGATAAACGAAAAGCAGTTGCTCTCTCCTTAACAAAGCGCTTTGCCTCCCGTGATGAGTTGACAATTGGTGCAAATTACTCAGATGAATATGATTACACTTCTAACGAAATTTCAGCTGAATATCTACATTACCTTGACAATAGTAAAAACCGCGCTATCTCACTTGGTGCATCTTATCAAGATAACGATGTCAGTATCTACTGTGATCTTGGAACATCTGCTTGTGATACAAGCAGCGGTGCAAGTCAAAAAGTAAAAAACTTGAAGGTTTTCAGCACAGAAGTTGGTTTTACACAAATCATAGATCAAACATCACTTGTGAAAACTTCCCTTTTTTATATTAATGAGGATGGATATTTGAGTAATCCCTATATGAGGGTAGTACGAGACTATAATATCTCACCGAAAATTACAGAAGAAGTAAAACCGGATAGTAGAACTGCTTATGGAGCAACACTTCAATATATCAAAGCTCTTAATAAAAAGCTAAGTAGTATTTCGAGTTATCGATTTTACGATGACGACTGGGATATCACTTCTCATACTATAGAAGAAGAACTAAACTATGAGTGGTCTGAAAAACTGACAACAGGAGTGATGCTCAGATACTATACTCAAAGTAAAGCAAAGTTTTACAGTGGGAAAAAAGATTATTTTACTAATCAAAAATATGCTTCAAGTGATCGAAGAATGAGTGATTTTGATGCGATAAATCTTACTTTAGATGCTACTTATCATATAAACCAAAAAATTTCATGCAACACGTCTATAAGCTATTATGAACAATTTGATATTTTTGAGGCTTACTATTATGGACTAGGAATAAAATATAAATTTTAAGAGGAGAAATAATCTCCTCTTTTTAGTAAATAATATTTAAGAAAAAGAATTTATTCCAAAGGATAAAAATTATTAAGCAAAAATTAATATAAAGTTTGCCATAATTGTATTATGAAAAATTATATTTTAGGTTTTTTACTTAGTGTTTTCGTCTTTATTACTGTTCATGATTACATCATAGCAGTAGAAGATTATGATACTCAAACTGAACTAATCATGGAAGCAAGCGGTCAGCTTGATTTTGAACAGATGTGTAAAATATCACAGATTCATGATTGTTTACATGAAATGTTAATCGCAGCTAACATAGAGGAAACCTTACACTTTAGCAAAACGATGATCAAAACACAAAAACCACTTTTTCATAACCATTTTTATATTGACTTTTTTCCAGGTAACCTTTACCGCCCTCCTATAGCATAACAATCTTCCTGTTTTATTGCTTTTCCAACAGCTAATTAAAACAATTTATCCATAATTTAATTATCAAAATCAACTAT
>CAZYZD010000002.1:0-60176 GCA_964651755.1 uncultured Sulfurospirillum sp.
ATGGGCTAAATCAAGTAATCTTCCAGGTGTTGCTACTAAAATATCAATACCTTCGATTAAACGCTGTATTTGTGGTTCGAGATCGACACCCCCATAAACAGCCATAGAACTTAGGTTTAGGTGTTTACTATATTCAGTAATATTGAAGGGTTAGGAAATGGGAGGATTACCGTTTCTTATGCCTATTTAATATATCATATGTTATTATTAAAAAATACCTTAAATTAGGAGGCTAGATGGACGTGAATATGACCATCGAAGGACTAAAATATATGGTCCTTGGGATGACAACTGTTTTCCTTTTTCTGCTTTTGATGATTTATGTGCTTAAACTGCAAACAAAATTACTCAATAAATTTTTTCCACCAAAACCTGTTACTGTTGCACCTGTTAAATCTACCCATTCTGCTGCATCTTCGGCAGAAGAGGAAGAGACAATAGCGGCAATCACAGCGGCGATAACTGAGTACAAAAAAGGATAATTGACATATGGCTAAAAAATTAATAGATATCATGGATACGACCTTCAGAGACGGATTTCAGTCTGTTTTCGGCGGTCGTGTATTGATGGAAGATTTTCTTCCTGCGGTAGAAGCGGCGAAAGAAGCTGGAATCAGCCACTTTGAATTTGGCGGCGGAGCAAGGTTTCAGAGTCTTTTCTTTTATCTGAACGAAAATGCTTTTGAAATGATGGACAAATTTCGTGAAATTGTCGGTCCTGAGGCAAATCTGCAAACACTTGCACGTGGTGTCAATACAGTAATGCTTGATACCGGTAGCAGCGAATTGATAGATCTTCATGCAAAACTTTTCAAAAAACACGGTACGACAACAATCCGTAACTTTGATGCGCTTAATGATGTGGAAAACTTGAAATACAGCGGTGAATGTATCAAAAAGCATGGTCTTAATCATGAAGTAGTAGTAACGATTATGGATCTTCCTCCGGGATGTACTGGGGCTCATGATGTTGCATTCTATGAAAAAGTGCTGAGAGAGATTCTGGATTCAGGTATTGAGTATGACAGTGTCTGTTTTAAAGATGCAAGTGGTACTTCAAGCCCTCACAAAGTGTATGAAACGATTAAAATGGCAAAACGTCTTTTGCCTGAAGATGTTCATGTAAGATTGCATACACATGAAACAGCAGGTGTCAGTGTTGCCTGTTATCTTGCTGCGCTTGATGCAGGTGTTGACGGTATTGATCTTGCAGCAAGTCCTGTGAGCGGTGGTACATCACAGCCGGATATTTTGACACTCCTTCATGCTACCAAAGGCAGTAAATATGATCTTGGTGGTCTGGATATTGAAAAAATACTTACATATGAAGAGGTTCTTAAAGATCAGCTGAGTGATTATTTTATTCCGCCTGAAGCAACACAGGTTTCTCCTTTGATTCCATTCTCGCCTATGCCTGGTGGTGCCTTGACTGCCAATACACAGATGATGCGTGATAATAACTCTCTGGATAAATTTCCGGAAGTGATTAAAGCGATGCGTGAAGTGGTTGAAAAAGGTGGTTATGGTACTTCTGTTACACCTGTTTCTCAGTTTTACTGGCAGCAGGCATATGCAAATGTAATGTTTGGTCCGTGGAAGCAGATTGCACCTGGATATGGTCGTATGGTACTTGGATACTTTGGAAAAACACCAGTTGCTCCGGATCCGGAAGTTGTAGAGCTTGCGAGTAAACAACTCAAACTTGAGCCGACAACCAAAACTGCATTGGAACTTGCAGATGCAGATCCTGAAAAATCAATGAAACATTTTGAAGAGATTTTAAAAGAGAATAATATTGAACTAACTGAAGAAAATCTATTTATCGCTGCATCATGCGGAGATAAAGGTATCACATTCCTCAAAGGGGAAGCAGAAGTAAATGTTAGAAAATTAAGCAATATGAAAACTGAAAAAGGAAGTAAAGATATGGCAGGTCAATATACAGTAGTAGTCAATGGTAAAAAATACAATGTTGATGTAGTAGAAGGGCATGATGGTTCTGTTACCGTTACAAATGCAGCACCGGCTAGTACAGAGGCAGCAGCTCCGGCAGCACCGGCTGCTAGTGGTGGAAAAGGAAGTGTAGATGTACTTTCTCAAACGCCTGGCAATGTCTGGAAAGTTGTAGCAAATATTGGAGATCAGCTTAAAGAGGGTGATACGATCATGATTCTTGAAGCGATGAAAATGGAAATCGAGATTCCAGCTCCTCAGGACGGTGTGTTAAAGAGTATTGAAGTACAGCCCAATGATGCAGTAGTAGATGGTCAGCTTTTAGCGACAATGGAGTAATTTATGAAAGTGAAAAATCTTTTTTTCTCTCTGCTGATTTCACTGACACTTTTCGTGCCTTCTTTTGTAAATGCCAGCGATGCGCATACGAAAACAGCGGAGAATCCGCAGGCACAGGAAGAAGTGTATCATCCCAAATCAGTAACAGAACTTTTTCAAAGTTTTTATAAAACAACAGGCTTATATGCCATTGTGAATCCCAAAGAGGGTGTAAAAGCAGCTGATGGAAAAGATATGACACTTTTTGCACAGAGTGCAGGACGTGTGATTATGTTTATAGTCTGTTTTTTACTGTTATATCTTGCAGTAGCGAAGGGCTTTGAACCGCTTTTGTTGATTCCTATCGGCTTTGGAGGTATTCTTGCAAATATTCCCGTTGCAAATCTTGCCGGTGAACATGGTATGCTTGGTATTATTTACAATATGGGTATTGCCAATGAATTTTTCCCATTGTTGATTTTTATGGGTGTCGGTGCCATGACAGACTTTGGACCGCTATTGGCAAATCCTAAAACAGCGCTTTTGGGTGGTGCGGCACAGTTTGGTATTTTTGGATCGCTTGTAGGTGCAGCGGCACTGGCACAGGCAGGTGTTTTTGATTTTACAATGAAACAGGCATCGGCTATCAGTATTATTGGTGGTGCGGATGGTCCGACTTCCATTTTTATTGCGACAGAACTTGCTCCTGAACTATTGGGTGCGATTGCGGTTGCTGCATATTCTTATATGGCATTGGTACCAGTTATTCAGCCTCCTATCATGAAAGCATTAACAACAGATGAAGAGCGTAAAATAAAAATGGTGACAACCAGACAAGTTTCCAAACTTGAAAAAATACTTTTCCCTCTCATCGTTCTTGTATTGACAATTTTGATTTTGCCTGATGCAACACCGTTGATTGGAGCGCTCTGTTTTGGTAACTTTGCAAAAGAGACAGGTGTTGTTGACAGACTCAGTGATACAATGCAGAACTCTTTGATCAATATTGTTACTATTTTCCTTGGTTTGGGTGTAGGTTCCAAGTTGGCTTCTGATAAGTTTTTGGTTCCTGAAACGCTTGGTATTATGGTGATTGGTCTTCTCGCATTTGCAGCTGGTACAGCAGCAGGTGTTTTGATGGCGAAAGTGATGAACAAGCTTTCCAAAGAACCTATCAATCCGCTTATCGGTGCGGCAGGTGTATCTGCAGTTCCAATGGCTGCCAGAGTTGTTAGTAAAGTAGGACAGGAATATAATAAATCAAATGTATTGCTGATGCATGCAATGGGACCAAATGTGGCTGGTGTTATCGGCTCTGCTGTTGCGGCAGGTGTATTGTTATCGATTTTTAAATAATTAAATATTAAGATATAAAAACCGATATTGAAGTAAATATGAATTTAGCATTAAGGGATATAAGATGATCACAAAAGCGGATCTCGAGGCGTTGGGTATATCTGATGTAAAAAACATCTATTACAATTCAGATTATGATGAATTATACAGACATGAAGTTGAACAGGACAAAGAGCTGGTTTCAGCAAACGGTGCTGTGATGGTAGATACCGGTATTTTTACCGGTAGAAGCCCAAAAGACAAATATTTTGTCAATCAAGAGCCTTCAAACAAGTATATTTCATGGGGGGATATTAATCAGCCTATCTCTAAAGAAGTATTTGATGAGCTTTATGAAAAAGCCAAAAAAGAGTTTGCCGGAAAAGATATTTATGTTCAGGATCTTTTTTGCGGTGCCAGTGAGAGTAGTAAAAAGAGTATTCGTGTTATTACCGAGATTGCATGGCAGGCACATTTTGTCAAAAATATGTTTATCCGACCGACAGAAGAGGAATTAGAAAATTTCAAACCTGATTTTGTGTTGTATAATGCTTGTAAAGTAGTGGATGAGGATTGGCAGAAGCATGGTTTGAATTCTGAAGTATTTGTGGTATTTAACATAGAAGAGAATGTTGCCATTATCGGTGGTACCTGGTATGGTGGGGAGATGAAAAAAGGTATCTTCTCCATGATGAACTACTGGTTGCCACTGGAAGGTAAACTGCCTATGCACTGTTCTGCAAATGTTGGAAAAGCGAATGATACAGCTCTTTTCTTCGGACTTTCGGGAACAGGCAAAACAACACTTTCCGCAGATCCCAAAAGAAGACTTATCGGTGATGATGAGCATGGCTGGGATGATGAAGGTATTTTCAACTTTGAGGGTGGTTGTTATGCCAAATGTATCGGATTAAATGCAGAAAATGAGCCGGAAATTTACGGTGCCATCAAAAAAGATGCATTGTTGGAAAATGTAGTTGCAAATGAGGAAGGTATCGTAGATTTTGATGACAGTACCAAAACAGAGAATACCAGAGTTTCCTATCCTATTTATCATATTGAAAATTATGAGGAATCTTTAAAAGGTGATCACCCTAAAAATATCATCTTTTTAAGTGCAGATGCTTTTGGTGTGTTGCCTCCTGTAAGTAAATTGACCAAAGAACAGGCAATGTACTATTTCCTTAGCGGTTATACTGCAAAAGTAGCAGGAACGGAAAGAGGTATTACCGAGCCGGTTGCTACGTTCAGTGCGTGTTTTGGTGAAGCGTTTTTACCATTGCATCCGACAGTATATGCAAAACTTTTGGGTGAAAAGATAGAAAAACATGATGTAAATGTATATCTTGTAAATACCGGATGGACTGGTGGTGCTTACGGTGTAGGAACAAGAATGAGTCTGAAAGCGACAAGAGCTTGTATTGATGCGATTATGGACGGTTCTATTTTACAAAGCGAGTTTGATACAACAGATCTTTTTGGACTACATTTTCCTGTAGCATTGCCGGGTGTTGATTCAAAAGTACTTAACCCGAAAAATGCGTGGGAAGATAAAGAAGCATATTTACAGACACGTGAGAAACTTGCACGTATGTTTGTTGAAAACTTTAAAAAGTATTTAAAGGATGATGCAGATTTTGACTATTCTGTAGCGGGTCCTCAACTTTAGTATTTTTATTTTGGGAAGAGTGAATGCTCTTCCCCTCTCTTTTCAAAACTTCATTTACTTTTTTTTAAGAAAAATATCAAACTAAATCAACTATAATAAGATTTCGATTGTCTTATTTAAATCATAAGTATATATTATATAGGGGATAAATAATGAAAAAAGTTTTAATTTTGGGTGGTGGCTTTGCAGGTTTGGAGGCTGCTATATTTTTACGAAAATATGGTTTTGAAGTCACAATGATTTCTAACAGAGATTATCTTTATGTCTATCCAACTTCAATATGGGTACCGACAGGAGAAGCTTCTTTTGAAGATGTTTGTATTCCATTGGAAAAATTGCAGAAAGTACATGGTTTTGAATTAATTATCGATGAAGTTGAGTCAATTAAAAGCAAAGAGAAAAAAGTTTATTGTAAAAATGCAGAGTACAGTTATGAATATTTGATCGTAGCAATGGGTAGCGGAAAGGTAAAACATAAAGGTATTGAAAATACGTTGACTATTTGTGGAGAACCGGAAGAATCTCTGAAGATCAAAGCAAGGATAGACGAACTCATCGAAAAAGGGAGTGGAAAAATTGCCATGGGATTTGGCGGTAACCCTAAAGATCCGAGCAATGTACGCGGTGGACCGGCTTTTGAAGTTCTTTTCAATGTGCATAATCAGCTTAAAAAACTTGGTATTCGTGACAAATATGAACTGACATTTTTTGCGCCTATGAAAGAGCCTGGGCAGAGAATGGGACCACAGGCTCTGAAAATGATGGATATGTTTTTCAACAAGCTCGATATTAAAAAACAGGTAGGTAAGAAAATTCTTGCTTTTACAGAAAATGGTATCCAGTTTGAAGATGATATTTTTCTTGAGAGTGACTTGACAATGTTTATTGCTGCCGGTAATGGACATAAAGTTTTTGAAAATTCGGATTTACCTCTTAACGAAGCAGGACTTATCAAAATAAATGACTATTGTGAAGTGATGCATGATTATGATGAAGTAGGGGAAGATTATAAGGTATTTGCTATTGGTGATTCTGCTGTACTTGACGGTCCGGACTGGAGAGCGAAACAGGGACATATTGCAGAAGTTATGGCGAGAAATACAGCTTTCAATATCAAGTCTATTGAAGAGGGCAAAGAGGAAAGAAAAGGTTATTTTGAACATTTGAATATTTTATGTGTCATGGATAGCGGTGATGGAGCTGCTTTTGTGTACAGAAGTGACAAACGTGGTATGATGATTCCTATGCCGGTAGTCGGTCACTGGATGAAAAAAGGGTGGGGTTGGTACTATAAAAACTCAAAACTCAATAAAATCCCAAGACTTCCGGGATTATAAGCTCTCCTAAATTTATTTAGCTATAATTCTCTCAAAAAACGAGGGAATTATGGCTAAACTTGCAAGCGGACGTGTTACTGAAAAAAGCTCAGAACTTCTGGATAAATTCAATGCTTCTTTGATGTTTGATAAAAAACTCTATGCTGAAGATATTGAAGGTTCTATGGCTCATGCTACAATGTTGGCAAAACAGGGAATTTTATCTGAGAAAGAGTTACTGCAAATTCTTGATGGTTTAAAACAGGTCAAAAGCGAAATTGAATCTGAAGATTTTCATTTTGATATAGCCGATGAAGATATTCATATGGCAATTGAAAAACGTCTGACAGAAATTATCGGAGACACCGGTAAAAAGCTCCATACAGCAAGAAGCAGAAATGACCAGGTTGCACTTGATTTTCGACTCTATGTTCAGAAAAATACATTAAAAATTGAAAAGCTACTATTTTCACTGGAAACAGTACTTCTAAAAATTGCCAAAGAACATACAACTACTATGCTTCCGGGCATGACACATTTGCAACATGCGCAGCCCATTAACTTTGCATATCATATGCTTGCCTATATGAGTATGTTTAAACGTGATATTGAAAGACTGCAAAGTGCTTACAAACGCAATAACTTTTCCCCTATTGGATGTGCGGCACTGGCTGGAACACCTTATAACATTGATCGGGAAAAGACTTCCCAGTCACTTGGGTTTGAAGCACCAACTGTAAATTGTCTCGATACTGTCAGTGACCGGGATTTTGCATTGGATATATTGTATAACATCTCTGTTATTTTGACACACATCTCCAGACTCTCAGAGGAGTTGATTTTATGGTCGAGCAGTGAATTCAATTTTATATCGCTGAGTGACAGTTACTCTACCAGCAGTTCGATTATGCCGCAGAAAAAAAATCCTGATGTACCTGAACTTTTACGTGGGAAAACCGGACGTGTTTATGGAAACTTGATTGCACTGTTGACTGTTTTAAAAGGTTTGCCTCTGGCATATAACAAAGATATGCAGGAAGATAAAGAGGGTGTATTTGACAGTGTTGAAACAGCACTTTTGTCTATTGAAATTCTTACAGCAGCACTTGATACCATGACTGTAAATAAAGAAGCTATGGAAAAGGCATGCAGAGTAGGGCATCTTAGTGCGACTGATCTGGCGGATTATCTGGTTCAGAAATGTGGTATGCCTTTTCGTGATGCCTATAAAATTACAGGTGCTATTGTTGTTGAAGCACAGAAAATAGATGTTGATCTCAGTGAAATGCCGTATGAAATTTTAAAAGCCCTGGCTCCTTGTATTGGTGAAGATGTAAAAGAGTTTTTGGATTTGAGACACTCCATGAATGCGAGAAAATCTCAGGGAGGAACAGCGACAGAAGCGACAGAGAAACAGATAGCGTATTTTGAAGAGTGGTTGCAAAAGAGTCCTGTTTAGTGTGGTATTATTCTATATGAAGATGTAAAGGATTTTGTTTAAAATGCGTTAAAAGCAGTTTATACATATCTGTATTTCTGTAGTTGTACCGAAACTCGCACTCTTTGAGGTGTATAAATGTATGTTTTGCAGATAATCCCCTGAATTTTGTCAATCTTGAATTGGTGTAGTTCCAGAAAGATTGGCATATTTTTTCATTCTGATTTAAAGAGTTGTGTTCACAGAAGTATTGATATTGTTTATATGTATAATTAATAATCGCACAGTAATGTGTACTTAGCACTGTTTTTATATAAGTTGAATTCTTTTCTTCTACAGCTTTAAAAAGTTCTGGTGCAATATGTGCAGGTATTGGATCGAGGGTAATGGTGTTGTTATGGTTGACTTGTATTACAAATAATTGAAGTGGTTGGGTTTGGATGGTATTGTATGTCGTATATTGGGTATAACGACATACAATGGAAAAACGCATTGCCTTGAAATAGGCATTTATGCTGTTTCGGCTTAATCCAGTTAGTTGAGATATTTGATTCGCCTGAAGATCATGAACAAAGTATTTAACAATTTCTCTAAACTTTTTCTCACTTATTCTAGCACGTCGGACATATATATTTTTCATTTTATAAACTTAACAAATTAAAACTTTTGTTTAAAGTTGCATATTATATATATTTTTTAAGATAAGATAGCTATATATCAAAATATTTGATTTTTGAGGAATATTACTTTGTATATTTGATTTTTCATGATATTTGATTATGTAAGTAAAAAAAAACTACTTGTTACTTATTGTGACATAAATTGTAAATCATTTATGTTTTTGATAAAAAAATTAAAGAAATTCTATTTATAGCCGACTAAGTGTCGATATTTGTTATAGAGATTTTTAAAAATTTAAAATATTTCATTTAATTTTATTTTAATTTAAATAAATATATTATGTGTCTTTTTATTTAAGAAAATTATATAGATTAACTATAAGTTGTGAGGTGCTTTTATGAAAATTGTTATTATGTTACTTTTTTTATATCCTGTGTGTTACGCAGATTCAATTCAAAAGATATGGCAAATTTCTTCGGAAAATGATATTGTAAGTGTGGAAGATATGCCTGTAAAAACTTCAGGCTCTTTCAATGACAATGATGTACGTTTGGATAGTGCCAATGAAGATATTGCTGAAAGTGAAGAGGTACAGTTTCAAAATGGCAATATTGAAGATCTTCCACTTGCAAAGACTTTTCCGCTGAAAGAAAGAGTTATTTCTCCTCGCAAAAATTCTCTACCTGAACAAAAAGAGTTTGCTAAAAAAGAGACTATGCAGGAACGTGTTTCACAGATACAACATGCGATAGAAAAAGAGATACAAACGAAACAAGAGGAACCAAAAGTAAAGTCAAAAAGGTTGGTTCAAGAATCGAAAGATGATTTTTTAGAAACAAAGCGTATATCTGAGAAAAATTCGCTTCAACACGAAGATGTTAAAGTTGATCATAAAAAATCAGGAGATATGGAATATAAAAGTATCTATCTGAAACTATCCAAGTATTTCCCAAATGTACATACCAGAGAACTTTATCTTGCCAGTGGATTTTTGTTTCTTTTGGTTATGCTGTTTATGATGATTAGACGGAAGAAGAGATACAAGAAACTTCAGGAAGAGGAACCACTTTTCTTTGAACAGGAGTGGAGTAAAAAATTTGATCGATATTCCACATTAAAAGGGGAAGTGCATCAACAGTTTCTTATACGAAAGCAAAATATCCTATTTAATAGTGATTTTACACAGTATCAAAAAGCTAAAGCTTTACTTGAACTTGAAAAAGAGTATACAGATCTTGAATATATATATTTGCCTAAATTGTTTGGAAATGATTTTAATGCATTTATTGAAGCAGAAAAAGTTCTCTCCTCAAAACCTGAACTTCGACAGATGATCCAGGAGTTTATTGAAGAGACACTGACAGAACGTTCTTTCACAAAAGTACAGAGGGATCATATCTTACGTAATGTTAAACAGGGGTATAGAACAAGTCACTATAACTGGCAATTTGATGAAATAGCAATGCAGACCAGCAAGAGTGAAGAGCAGGGTGCCTACTTTTTACAGTAGCATTTACTATTATAAAATGCCATATGCATTGAGATCAAAAAGAAGTATGCTGGGATCTCTGTTTTTATGTAGCTCATTGCTAAAACCGCTTTTTGAAAAAAGTGCAAAATAGGATACATTAAGTTTTGCAACTTCACATTTCTTTTGTAATTTATTCAGAATATTTTTGCTGATACGCTGGTTTTTCCATTTGCATTCTCCTGCAATCAGCGTACCTTTATTTGTCTTTGCCAGAAGGTCAAGTTCAACATTTTTGTCCCAGTAACTGCCAGCTTCGATGATTAATTCTCTCTTAAATGTTCTTTGAATAAGAAGGTTGGAAAGATTTTCAAAAGTAAAGCTGATATATTTGTCAAGGTTTTGGGTGATCTGTATGGTGACATTATGCAGATTTCCTTTGGCTATCTCTTTTTCATGTGGTACAATAAATGTAAACCAGAAACGTGTGAAGTTATTTGTAAAAAGTATTTTGTCTTCTATTTGGTAACGTCTAAGTTCTTTTTTCAAAAAACGTCCCGGTAGTTTGGGAAGAGGTTTTTCTCTTGAATACTCTTTGGTGATAATTTCCCTGTCATAAAGTAATTTATAAAGCTCTTTACCTCTTGGTTGACTGATATCATTTTTATAGATTGAGTGACTTTTTCTGTCTCCGACAGCAATACGAAAGAGGAGTGTATTAAGGTCATTCTGAAGTGTTTTATCTGTGCTGTACTGAAATAAACTTTTAAGTTCTTCGTAGCGATCTAATATATTGTGTTGAATATTTTCCTGAAGATTTTCATATCGATGTAAAGAAGCAATATCGTCAAATCCACCAAAAACAGCGAAATACCCGATTCTCTCCCCTATATCCAGATAAGAAAAACTTTGATTAAATATGTGCACATCAACCTTTTTAATTTTTTAATAAATAAATTATAACATATTTTCAAATAGTTTTCAGTAAATATATATAATATGAAGATATATAAAAAAAACAAATAATAAAACAATTGAGAGCAAGTTTGGCAGAACTCTTTTTATACATAGTGCATCGATTGTTAGTATCGATGCACATAAGTGGAGATATTTTTAATTTAACGAAGATTAAAAGGTGAAATTTTTACGTTTAAAAAGAATAAATTTTGTGTATTTCTGATCATGAATACCCAGTTTTTCAGCCATTTTTGGATTAACAATATGATATCCAAACTCTATAAATACCTGATCTCCTTTTTGCAGAGGTGTATTGTAACTGATTTTACGAGCTTCATAGGCTTTGATACTAGTATCTTTGATAACAGTGTCTGCAAGCCATGGAGAAGAAGGTTTACCGTTTGTTCCAATGATTCTGGCAAATTGTTTCTCTTCCAGAGGAATCATTTTGTCACCTCTTTTGATTACTGTTTTTAAAACAGCTATTCTTAGCGGATGAGGGAAGAGTGTATGATTCGCTTTGTTTTGCAATGTTATCTCAAATCCTTTTTCATTTTTCTCCAGGGAAATATGTATATATTTTTCCAGCATTGCGGGGGAAGCTGTAACGATATTTGAACCATGGTAAGCATGGGTTTTGCTCTCTTTTTGACTAGCAAAAGATCCCTTTACCTGAGGCATATGACAGGTGATACAATTTTCTTGTGTCTCTTTTTGAGCCTTTACTTCCATGTCACAGACTGCAAAACCTTTTGCATTCTCTTTACGTTCATGACAACCCATACATGCATTGCCGTTATAGTAGTTTTCATTGGAATAGTCTATATCATGATAGGGAGAACCCACTGTTTTTCGGAAAAGACCCAGAAAGCTTTTCTCTTCATGAAAGACCAGTTTCTCTCCTTTTTTATCTTTATCTGCTGAAAAAAATGTTTTTGATTTTTTGGTATAGACATTTGTATTACTGCGTGCATGTTTTTCAACACTTTCAATGGTATGACAGGTTTGACATGAGATAGGTTCCTGTAACTGTTTAGGTGTCTCTTGCGGGATACCTTTGGTTTGTAGTAATGCTTTGTCTGAAGGGCTATGGCATTTCGCACATTGATAGTTGCCTTTTTGTTTTGCAGGATGTTTATCCCACACTGCCTTGTGGACTTTGTCATTATATATTGATGCTTTTCGGTGCATAGAGTTTTGATACTCGTTGAATATTTTGGGATGACAACGTTTACAAGTTGTATTGTCAAGTGCCGCATGAAGGGTTAGTGTCAGGGTGCATAAACCGAGTGTTTTGAAAAGAAAATATTTCAATGTTCATTCCTAATGTAAATTTTTCAAGGAGTGTAGCGAAATAAGACAATATTTGTATTGATTATGATCAATATTAGTAAAGATTAAAGAGTACTGTATGAAGTTTTGCTCTCTCAGTAAATCTTCTTACTCTTTTTGCTAGAATATTTTCTTTTTAAAGGGGTGGGATGATTTTTGTTGATGATCAGCTAAATAGAGGATATAACATTGCTAAACTGGAGCTTATAAAAAGCAGTTTGACGGATCGGGATGTTGAATTGGTTTTGGTAGATAATGTAACTATTCAGGAATTGAACAAAGAGTACCGAGATATTGATAAACCTACTGATGTGTTGAGTTTTCCTCTGGAAGATGTACCGCATATGCCGTTAGGGACGATAGTGATTAGTGTGGATAAAGTGAAAGAGAAAGCCCTGGAGCTGGGACATAGTGAAGAGGATGAATTTACCCTTTTGTTTATACACGGTTTGCTGCATCTGCTGGGTTATGATCATGAAGTAGATGACGGAGAGATGAGATTAAAAGAAAAAGAGATTATCAAAACATTCAATTTACCAGATAGTTTAATTTTAAGGAATGAATAGTGGAATATATTATATTTATTGTCTCAATGGCTGCATTGATTTACGGTGCGGATTTTGTGATAGAAGAGTCTGAAAAAATTGCACTGCATTATAAGATTTCAAGTTTTGTAATCGGGGCAACAGTTGTGGCTCTGGGAACAAGTTTACCGGAGATGGCAGCATCGATTGTTGCAAGTAGCCATCATAAAAGTGACCTGGCTGTTTCCAATGTAATAGGTAGTAATATTTTCAATATTGCTCTGGTGCTGGGAGTGGTTTTTCTTATTGCCGGGAGAATGATACCAAAGCGTGATATGTTTGCAGATGACAGTGCCTGGGCGCTGTTTCCTATCATGGTATTTTTGGTAGTAGGATATGATGGAACCATTTCTCGCTTTGAAGGTGTGGTTTACATCGCTATGATGGGTGCTTATTTGATGTTTCTTTTTAATAATGCATCTTTTGTGCTTGCAGAAGAGGTGGATGAATCTCTGGCAAAAGAGCCTTTTGGCTGGAAACGTACGAGCGTAATGTTGCTGATAGGATTTGTTTTGGTTGTGGGAGGTGCAAATTTTGCCGTAGAGAGTGCTTCTGCTATTGCCCGTGATTTTGGTGTCAGCGAATGGATTATCGGTCTTTTGCTGGTTGCAATGGGTACAAGTCTGCCTGAACTGGTAGTAAGTATTCAGGCAGCAAAAAAGAAGAATGCAGATATGATCATAGGAAATATTATTGGCAGTAATGTTGCAAATTTTACGATGGTAATTGGTATGGCTGCTGTGGTAAATCCCCTGAAAGTCAGTTTCAGCGATAACGCTTTTGATATTATGACTGCACTTATTTTGACAGTAATGCTGGTTTTTGTTACGGCGAACAAACTCTATAACCGATCAACCGGTATTGTTTTTATATTGATGATGCTGCTTGTTTTGGAAAACAGTTTTGTTGCATTTAAGTAAGCCGGATATACGTACCCTGTTTCTTGGGTTTTCTATTTTTGCATCTTCGGTATGGGGTGCACATGTAAAACCCAATGATTCTTATCTTCATACAAAGAGCGATAATATCGATCTAATCATTGCTTCGGAGTACCAAAAAGAGAGTTCTGACATACTTAGTTTTGAAGAGGGACTGCTGCAAACTTATAGTAAACTTTACGGATATAAACTGGATGATACACTTTATCTTGGGTTGGCTTCATCCAAAAATCAGATAGCCAATGCGTTTTCAACACAAATACCGCTGAATATGCAGATGAATTATATCGGAGGCAGTTTACTTCCGGACTATTTTTCTACAACTTCATGGCTGAAAACGATTTTGATTCATGAAAGTGCGCATAATTTTCAACTCAATGCCAAACACAATCCTCTGTCAAAAACGGCACATAAAATTTTTAAAAATACACCTGTAACCTGGCTCTATATCGCGCCGCTGTTTCCCGTTCCAAACCTTATGGAATCCTCTTTTATGCTGGAGGGAAATGCGGTTTTGAACGAATCACTTTTTGACAATGGTGGCAGACTGTACAGCGGTGCTTTTTGGGCAATGACACTGACTCAGGCAAAGGCGGGTCTGATTACTCCGCAACGCCTCTATAATGATCATCTTTTTTTCCCTTATGGAACGCATCATTATATTGTGGGAGGTTTTTTCCAACTTTTTTTAGCGCAGAGATATGGTATAGAAAAGGTAAATCGTTATTTTCTGGCATATTCTGACCAATGGCTTCCTTTTTTTACCAATGCTGTTTGCAGAAACCATTTTGGTAAAAATTTTGAAACACTGGTTTTTGAATACAAAGAGTGGTTGGGGAAGAAGATGTCAGAATTTCATGAAACTGAAGGCAAACAGGTAGCTTTTTCCAAATCTTTTACAGCCTTAAACAGTAATAAAAAAGAGATCTTTTTTCTGACGACAGATAACTACAGTGCTCCTGAAATGGTAAAAATTGATAAAAATAGTACTAAAACAGAAAAAAAAAGAGGAAATTATCTTTTTGGAAAAGCATTCAAGCTAGAGGATAAATACTATACACTGGCATCGGCATCTGTAGAAAATGACAAAATTACCATTGCTCTTTTTGATGAAAAAGGAAATCCTCTAAAAGGTTCCCAATCTCAGGCTTTACAGACAATTTTGCCCAATGGAGAGAAACTTTACTTTGATGTAGCCCGCTCTTATGATGGGTTACATCTCTATCGTGATAAAAAATTTCTGGGTGTTGTGAACTCTTCGGTAATATCCGATGAAGCAGGAAATTATTACTATTTCAGACAGCAAGGTAACAAACGCATTCTTTGTAAAAATAGAGAGTCTCTTTTTACATTTGATGGATATTATGGAAAAATAGCAGATGTAAACAGCAATGGCAAGATCTATTTTATTGCAAATTCCAAAGCAGGGTCATCGTTATACAGTTGGTATAATGGTGTGCTGGCAAAAGAAGTGGAGGGAGATGACGTAATCGATGCGAAATTGCTGGATGATCATACCGCATTACTGGCTGTGATGAGGGCAGATGGTATAGCATTTATCAAGACAGAGTTAAAACCTTATGAAACAAAGGTATATGAACGGCACTACTTTTTTGAAAACAATTATGTAATTGCAAAAAAGCTTGAAACTAAACAGCCAAAATTGACAACATATAATGCCTGGAACAATCTTCATTACAGTGCGCTGACACAAAATGTTGAGGTAACAGAGGATGATGGGATTAACTTCAATATCTCCGCTACATTCAGTGATCCCCTGGAACGTAATCATCTGCGTATTTTTACATCACGTTATGATGAAGAGAGTATTGCAGGTATTGGTTATGATAACAGTAGTTATCTTCTTAATTTTGGTGCAGATATATATGGGGTACTTTCTCATGATGAAAATATCAGTGACCGTGGGTTTGGCATTAACGCCTATATGCACTATCCCTGGTACCATCAGACATATACCAGAGGTGATATTCGTCTGAGTATGCATATGGACTCTGACAAAGATGCAAAATCTCCGCTTAATTTAGATATAAATTGGCGTAAAAGCCTGCAGTTTGGGAATAGTTTTTATCCGGATTTTTATAGTAAAATAGGTCTGTTTACTGTTTATGATCGATCAGATATTGCATATGGTGCACGATTTAGCTATATGAAAGATCTTTTACATGAACTTTATGCAGGTGCAGATATACACTACGCAAAAAGCAATACAAAGCGTTTTGCCCATAATGAACGCGGTATTTTGATTGATGATACTGCATTTTCCGGTATGACAGATTCATCACGTTTTGTTATGCCTTCTCTCAGCCGTGAAATATATGCAAAAGAGGCATTTAAAGCTGAAGTTTCTCTTGCCAAAGTATTGGAATTTAGCAAATACTATTTTTCTTTTCCACTCTCTTTGCGCAGAGAAGTGTTGTATGGAAAGTATCGTTATTTTAATTTAAAAGGAAATGAAAAAGAATATGATTTTTCTGAATATACAGTAGGGCTGACATTGGAACTTCTTGTATTGCATAAACTTCCGTTACCTATCAGTTTTGAGTGGTTGAAAAATGATGATCTTAAAGATGCTAATAATTTCCGTATGATAGTTGATTTGCAGTTTTAATCCAGTTTTGGAATTTTTTTATCTTCTTGTGTATTATTTTGCTCTAGTGGAGTAAAAAGTTCCGGATGGGTAATATTCTCTTTTCCTATATATCCCAGTTCTATAAGTTTGTTATATACCAATGAGACCATCTCACCCGCCGCAGAACCACCATGCCCACCATGCTCTATGATAGCGGTAATGATATACTGAGGATTTTCATACGGGGCAAAAGTAGTAAACCATGCGTGCGATTTCTGATAATATTTCAGTTCATCTTCACTCATACGCTCTTTCTCTTCCTGTGGTATGCCGATAACCTGAGAAGTTCCGGTTTTACCTGCCATAGTCACAGCAGCTATATTATGTTTAAATGCAGTCCCTCTTGGGTGGTTACATACTTCATACATTGCCTGCCGGATCATTGGAAGTGCATTCTTTTCACTTTCTGTAAATACTGATGTTGCATGAAATGTGATGTTGATTTCATCTATTGTTTTCAGAAAATGGGGTAGGGGAACCTCTCCTGTTGCAACAGTTGCCGTATAGGTTGCTATTTGAATTGGAGTAACAAGAAAATTCCCTTGTCCGATTACGGTATTTAATGTTTCCCCTCTGTACCATGCCTCTCCAAATTTTTGTACTTTCCAATTTCTATCCGGGACGGTACCTATAAATTCTCCAGGAAGATCGATACCTGTTTTTTTTCCAAATCCATATCGCTTTAAATCAGTTGATATTTTATCGATTCCAACACGAAGTCCACCTTTGTAAAAATAGACATCACAACTTTCGCGAATTGCTTTTATCATATCTGTTGCACCGTGTCCCCATTGGTTCCAACAGCGAAATTTACGTCTTCCAAGTTCCATTTCTCCACTGCAGAGGAACTCTTCAGTGGGACTTATGAGACCGGAGTTTAAAAAGCTGAGTGCTACTGCAGGTTTTGTGGATGAGCCCGGAGGATAAAGACCTCTGGTAAATTTGTTAGTAAAAGGATGGTCAAGATCTGTAATCATTTTTTGCCACTCTTTTTGGCTGATTCCCTGAACAAAGTGATTGATATCATAGGTGGGATAGCTTCCTGCAGCCAAGATCTCACCATTTTTTGCATTCATAACAATCAATGCACCGCTCTGATTTCCGAAAATAGTTGCAATAAACTGTTGTAGTTTAATGTCTATAGTAAGTTTGATATTATGATTTTGGGGATCCTTTTCAAGGAGTGTTTCTACTGGCTTATTGGATGCAGTAACTTTTAGAATCTTTTTCCCCAACTCGCCTTCCAATACTTTGTTGTAATATTTTTCAATACCACTCTTCCCTACAATAGAAACGCGTTTGGCAACTTCGTCACCTTCTATATCTTTTTTGTTTGGTCTTGAAACATAGCCTATGATGTGAGATGCAAGCTCTCCGTAGGGATAAAAACGTTTAGAAGCAGGTTTGATAACAATTTTTTCATTTTTGGCAAGTTTGACAAAAGAACTGATTACTTTATCATATGGGATAAAAGGGATAATCGTAATTGGATCATGATTATAAGGGCTGTCATTTTTTAGATATTTGGATTTTAATTTTTCCAGTTTGTATTCCGGGAAAAATGTGGTGATTTGTGAAAGCGCTTTGTGTAGTGTCTCTTGTTGCCCTTTTTTGCCTAAGTGCGCTTTTAGCGCGATACTAAAACCAAGTTTACTAATTGCAAGCAAAGCATTGTTGCGATCACGTATCTCCCCTCTTGTAGGTAAAAGATATTCGGTATTGATCATATTTTGCATAGCAAGTTCTTCATAGTATTTATTAGACTTTATACTTATATAGTAAAGTCTTGACAGAAGTACTATCCAGAAAAGAACAAATAAAAAGAAAATTATCTTGATACGTTCTTTCATGAAATCAATACCAAAATAAAGAGATCTGTTGCCATATAGATGAAATATACCGGATCAAATGAGGGTAAATTAATGTTGAATAAAAATGCAAGAAAAAGATTGAAAAGATAGTATCCCAGGTAAGCATAAAGAACATAGATAAGATAGATACAAACAGTACAGTTGATAGCAGTTTCAATTTTCGGTGCCAGAAATAAGTGATAGAAAGTAGCCAATAATATAAAAGAGAAAAGAATCATTTCCCTGTCGATTTCAAAATAGAGCGTATAGAGAAAGAAAAGACCAATATAAAAATAGGACTTTTTGTCTGTATGGTATTTGCGCCAGAAATAAAAACCTATACCCAGTAATGGTGATAAATAAAGATAGATTGTTCCCATAGACTCGTAAAAAAGTGCTGCACAAAACAGCAGAAGAGCTATGAGAGGTTGTAGATTAAAGCGACTTCGTCGCAGATAGGAAAATGTTTGCATTTGACACAGTCTGCCCATATTTTATGTTCCGGAAGGGATTCTTTTGGAATCTCAGAAAAACCAAGTTTTTCAAAAAAACGTTGCTCGTAAGTTAAGGTAAAAAGACGTTCTACCCCCAATATTTTGGCTTCTTCGATGCATTGTGTTACAAGTTTACCGCCAATACCATGCCCACGCATTTTTTCGGCGACAATCAAACTTCTGATCTCCGCAAGAGTAGGAGTATGTATATGCAATGCGGTAAAACCGATAACTTCATCCTGCTTTTTCGCAAGGGTGTAGGAGCGGATGTTGGTTGCTATTTCATCATCGGATCTGAAAAGAATTTTACCTGATTTTACTTCAGGAAGTACCAGTTCCTGCATCTGTGCAATAGTATTGAGTTTGGGTTTTTGATAAAGAATCTCAGACATTTTCACACTTTTTCATAAAGAGTTTTTCAAAAACTTTTGCAGTTGCTTCCGCGATACCGCTCTTTTTCAAATTTGAGACAATCATTGCATCTGGCTCTATCTTTTTTAAAGCGGATTTTCCTTTTTGGTTTAACTTATCTCCTTTGGTAAAGATAATTAAAATCTCCTGATCTCCCCGTTTGATTGACTGAAGATATTCATAAACATCCTTGTCAATTTGCATATGAGGATGTCTGGCATCCTGTAAAAGGATAAACAGGCGTATGGCACTTCGTTTAGTGATAAATTCACTTAAACTTTTTTGCCAACTTGCTTTTTCTGTTTTGGAGACTTTTGCATATCCAAATCCCGGTAAATCTACTATACGAGCTTGATATTTTTCGCCATTACAGTCAAATGTAATGCTAAAAAAGTTTATAAGGCGGGTTTTACCCGGAGTTGCAGAACTCTTTGCAAGATTTTTACGATTTGTCAAAGAGTTTATAAAACTACTTTTACCTACATTGCTGCGTCCGATAACTGCAATCTCACTGAGGTCTTCGGGCAATGCCTGTGATATATTTGCAGCAGATGTAATAAAATTTGCTTCGGTGATTTTAAGCATAAACTACTCTTCTACTGTGAAAGTGAATTTAACAGGTCTGTTTCTTTTGCCTGAAATAGTTGTTTTTCCGCTGGTACGGTCAATGACGATTTTTTCTCCCTGAAGTGTTTTATCAGTTATTTTTTCTTTAAGAAATACATTTCCCTGTGCGATATAACGTTTTTGTTTAGGATCATAAATAATCTCATTTCCGGTACCGACAAAGTGTTGTGTTTTGGTTCTGATATCAAAAGTGACATTTCCGGTAAGTTTATAACGAAGAGGTTTGTTCTCTTTGTCAAAAGTGATTAAGAGTTTATCTGCCTTGATATCATCCTTACCTTTTGTCACATGTACATGACCGCTTAAAATAGAAATTTTTTTATTTTCATATGCTTCAAAATGGTCTGCTGTAACAGTAATCTTTTCAGCAAAAAGTAAAAAAGTGGTACAGAAAAGTAAAAAAAGTATTTTCAATGGTTACTGATCCTCTTCAATCGTAAAAACGATATTTTTGGCTTTGATTTCTCCAGATTTTGCATCATATACCAGGTAACTTCCTTCTGCTGTGGAACTATTGTACTCAAGGAAAAAAGGTGTATGTGATACGACACGTTCTGTATCTGTATTATACACTAAATCGTCACTTTTTAAAAGGAAAGTGGCATTAGAACGGTAAAGAACGTTATTAATAAGATGCAGGATGTTTTGTCTGTAGACTGCTTTGTCTGCTTTGAGTGTATCGTTGTGATCTTCAAAATAGAGTATACTGTAGATATCATACAATTCATTACGTTCTTTATAGGCAAGTGCTTTGGATGCTTCTAGTTTTCCTTTAAGACCTTCTGTTGTAATAAGATAAGCATTTAGCTGCTCAAAAGTAATATCACTGAAGTCAATTTTTGGCTGTTTGATCTCCAGTGTTATAGGTTCCTGTGTACTTAAAAAAGTAATCTCCATAATCAAAAGGAGTAAAATAATGGCAAAGATTTTTACAGCCACAGTTTTAGAAACTCCTCTTGTAAATTTTCTTCTTCTACGAGGATATCAATCATTTCACGTACGCAAGCATCTCCCCCTTTTCTCGAGAGTACTGTTTGTACACTCTTTTGAATATATGCTGCTCCGTCGGCGGGAGTAAAAGAGCGTTTTGCAGATTTTAGCATATGGTAATCATTCAAATCATCACCTATAACGGCAACATTGTCGAATGTTAGATTCTCTTTTTCCAGAATCTCTTCTAGTTTTTGCTGTTTGTTGTTCACACCCTGAAAAAAATATTTTATACCTAACTCTTTTGCCCGGCGTTCTACAATTTTTGATTTTCTGCCTGTAATGATGGCAGCCATTCTACCCATACGAATCCAGGTAACAATTGCCAGACCATCTTTGACATGAAAAGACTTTATCTCATCTTCATGTTGGGTATATGTGATAGCTCCGTTAGTCATGCATCCGTCTACATCAAGAACAAGTAGTTTGATCATAAAATACCCTTGGTACTTGGCACACCGATTCTCTCATTTTTTGCAACTGCACGTCTAAGCGCAACAGCAAAAGATTTAAATGCGGCTTCTACGATATGGTGACGGTTTTTCCCCCTCAGACAGACAATATGTGCAGTAATACCTGCATTGAAACAGAGGGCTCTGAAAAATTCTTCGACAAGTTCTGTATCAAAATCGCCGATTTTATCGGAAATGTCTACTTCAAAATGTAAAAATGGGCGATTGCTTAAATCAAGTGCTGTATTGACACTTGCTTCATCCATAACAACAGTTGCTTCACCGTATCGTTCAACATTTTCTATAGGAAAGATCTCTTTTTTTAATGCTTCTCCGAGTACAATTCCTGTATCTTCAACACTGTGATGAAAGTCGATGTGCGTATCACCTTTGCAGAGAAGTTCCAGATCAAGCAGACCATGTTTGCTGAAAGCTTCTAGCATATGATCAAAAAAACCAATACCTGTTTTGATTTCGTTTTTTCCTGTTCCATAGAGATCAAGTGTTGCTTTTATCTGTGTCTCTTTGGTTATTCTCTCTATTGTAGTCATTTTTTAATTCCTTACGACGAAGGCATCTTTATAGCCATATCGTTTCATGTATTCTCTGGCTTCTTCCATGCTTTGAAAACCGCTGATCAATATACTGTATATCGGTTGATTGCCAATTTTTTTTCTTTTAATCTGTATGGGATGCTTTTGTACTATATTATAGCATTTTCTTTTAAAAGCGAGTGCTTTTTCTTCATCACTGAAAGAGGCTATCTGGATATTGAATATGCCTGAAACTTGTTTTGGACTACTCTCTTTTTGTTTATTTTCAGAAGAGAGATCTGTTTTTAAGGAGAGTATATCGGCTTTTGTTTTAGATGGTAATTTTTTATGTGCATATTGGCTGGCACTTTCATCAAAACTAATTACTTCTAATTCAACTTTTGCTGTACCGTGTTTTACTACACCTATTTCCTGGGCTGCTTGATAGGAAAGGTCGATAATGCGGTCTTTGACAAAAGGACCTCTGTCATTGATACGAACAATAGTACTGCGTTTGTTAGCAAGGTTGGTTACTTTGACCATGGTATTGATGGGTAAAGTTTTGTGCGCAGCAGTATGATCATACATATTGTAATACTCTCCGTTGGAAGTTTGTGCACCGTGAAAATTTGGACCATACCAGCTGGCAGTACCATAAAATTTTTCTCCAACTCTTACGGTAGTAGGGCAGTATTCTACCCCGTTGACACAGTAAGGTTTCATAGTGGCACGGTACATATTTTTACTGGTAATAGGTTTTTGTACAGGAGGTCTGTATTCTGGAACAGTATGTGAGTAATTATAGTCGTCTACAGGGACAAAAGGGTTTTGTATATTGCTGCAGGCAGTAAACAATATAAGAGGCAGTGTTACAAAAAACAGACTTTTCATCGTTACTTTTCATGCTGGAGTTTTGGAATGAGTGTGGTATTGTTTTCTTTTATCTTTAGTATTAAGACATTTCCTTCTTTAAAAATATCTGATATTTTAAGATTGAAATGCTTTGCAATTTTTTCTAATGTGTCATTTTTTTCCATCATATGTGTTACTGTTTTATATACCGGAAGTTTTTTTGGTGTTTTTGAAAGTTTAGGTTCTGTTTTTGTCTGAATAGTTTTATTTTGTTCACCCCGTTTCTCTTTTTGCTTTACCAATATAGTAGTGTTTGTTTCATTTTTGTCAGAGTGGGTGGTGTTTGTCTCGTTTTTGTCAGTTTGTGTAGTGTTTGTTTCTGTAATAATAGTTTTTGTCTTAAATGATGCAATAGAGATATTGCCTTCTTTTGTTTTGTTTTTTTCCAGTGTTGTAACTATTTTTATTTTAGTACCTGCTTTTACCTTTTTTTTGATTCCTGGATTCAGCTTTTTCAGTGCTGCAAGTCTGTTATTGAATTTAAGACTGAGTTCGTAGAGTGAAGTATCGGATTCGACTGTGTATGTTTTGACGATATGTTTTTTTTTCATTTTTTCCGGAGGAGTTTGTGGTAAATCTTTTGGTGCTTTTCCCAGAAGTGTCAAAGGCATACCTATTTTAAGTACTTTGTGTTTTTCAAGTTGGGGATTCAGCTCCCTGAGTGCTTTCATTCGGATATTGAAACGTCTGCTGATACGAAAAAGTGTGTCGTTAGGCTGAACATAGTATACAAATGTTTCACCGCTTTTTTTGATTTTTTCTTTTGCTTTTTCTGCTAGATCTTCGGGCAGGTAGACATAATACATTTTTTTATTGACAGGTAATCTATTCTTAATAAGATGAGGATTGCATGCTTTGAGCTTTTTATACGGGACTCCAATTTTATAGGCAATTGTCTGTAGACTTTCCCCGCCTTTAAAATAGAGTTTTGTAAGTTTTTTGTTGCTGCAGAACCCAAAAAGATGATTTTTATTGTTTTTCTTGATGATATTTTTATCATTTGCCAGAAGTGCCGCGACAATAATACGACGTATGTAATCCCTTGTCTCTTTAGGAAGATATTCTTCCTTTTCATCCAATAATACAGCAAGATCATCTGTACCCGCTTTTTTGATAGCATTTGCCAGTCGCCTTTCTCCGCAGTTATATGCCATTGCCGCCAGATACCATTTTTGAAAACGACTATAGAGGTATTTTAAATATTGGATAGCAGCTTTAGTGGATTTGATGGGGTCGAGACGTTCATCTATTTCTCTATCTTTTCTTAATTTATACTCTTTTGCAGTTGCGGGCATAAATTGCCATAAGCCTGCAGCGTGTTTATGTGATTTACTGTCTGCCAGAAATTTTGATTCTACCATCGCCATATAGAGGAATGTACTTGGAATATCAGATTCGTTGAGCAACTCCTGCAGATTTGGCATAAAAAGGTTACCACGTTTAAGTGTCCTTAAAAAATAGATTCTTTTGAGTTCATTTATTTTCTCTTTTGTTTCGATATAGTGTTCATCGTTGTAAAAGAGAGGATCGATGTCAAGACTTTCAAGAATATCTATCTCTTTTTCCGGAGCAATATGAATTGGTTCGGTATCAGCAAAAGAGGGTTGAAGAACAAGTTGGGTAAAAAAAAGAGTTATAAAAATAAAAATCTTCATATTAGGTAATAGAATTCCTTAAAAAAGCAATATTTGGCGCTTTTATACAATTCAGGAGATTGTAGTTAAAGAGTACTTATATCTTATTTAAAAAAATGCTTTAAAAAGTTTACGTGTGTTTTGAAGAATGATCTCTTCTAGTTCCTGTTGTTCTATATGAAGGGTTTCAGCCATTTTTTGTGCAATAAAAGTAGTATAAAATGGTTCATTACGCTCTCCCCTGTGGGGATGCGGTGTTAAATAGGGTGCATCTGTTTCGATAAGAAGCTTGTTTTTGGGGATTTGCGGCAAAATATCGACCAGCTTTTTTGCATTTTTAAAGGTGATAACACCTCCAATACCATAGTAAAATCCATGTTGATCAAGTTCAAGCAATATAGGACTTGCATTGTAACAGTGCAAAACACCTCCCACTTCTTTTGCATTTTCTTCTATCAATATATCAAGGCTCTCTTTGGATGCATCCCGTATATGGATAATCAGAGGTTTGTTATGGGATTTTGCAAGTGCAATTTGTTCTTTGAAAATCTCTTTTTGCACTCTTTTCTCTTCTTCCTTTTCTTTTTCATCATCTGGAAGACGGTAATAATCAAGTCCACACTCTCCTACTGCTATACATTTTGGATGGTTTATATATTTTTCGAGGGAGGAGATGTTAAACGCTTCTTTGTCGTAGGGGTGGACACCTACCGCAAAATAGATATTTTCATGTTGTTCTGCGATTTCAACAGCCCGTGGCAATTCCTTTGGATCTGCTCCTGGTATGATCATTCCTGTAACATTTGCATCATAAGCACGTTGAATAACATCTTCAAGATCATTTTCAAAACGTTTATCATTCAAATGGCAATGGGTATCGATGATCATGATATTTTTTTCTCCTGAGGCTGAAAAATTGAGGTATTATTTTAATATGTGTGTAGTAATGATATGCTGAGAAGAGAGTATAAAACTCTCTTTTTTAATTTTATTAATCTATAACAAAAGAGATTTTTGCGGTGATACGGTATTTTACAATTTTATTGTCTACCACTTTCGCACTTTTCTCTTTAATGTAAATTGATTTAATATTTCGTACAGATTTTGATGCTTCATTGATTGCATTTTGTGCAGCATCTTCCCAGCTTTTACTTGATTGTGCCAATACTTCAATTACTTTAACAACTTTTGACATAACAGACTCCTTTTTCAAATAGATTTGTATGACTTTCATTATACCATAGTTTTAAAGGTCTGAGGTGATATGCTGAAAATAGAGCGCAATAAAGCAATAAAAGATCTCTTATTGTTTTTCCAAAAGACTTTTTGCAAAATTTATTGCTTCATCTGTAATCTCTTCAGCACTGATCATTCGTGAAAGTTCTTTGATCCGACCCTCTTTGTCCAATCTTTTTACCTGGCTGATATCTTTCTTTTTATGTACGAGAAAATGGATATCTGCGGAGGAAGAGAGTTGTGGCTGGTGGCTGATCGCAAAAATTTGATAATTTTGAGAAAGTTGTTTTAAAACTGTTGCAATACTCATTGACTCTTTTCCACTGACATTGGCGTCTATCTCATCCAGAATCAAAATACCCCCGTTTGCCTGGATAAATTCGCTTGATGCTGCCAGTAGTGCGAGACGTAGCCTGTTAAGTTCACCTGCACTTATTTTTTTGAGATCTGCAGTTTTGAGTTGTACATCTATCTGATCTTTACCTCTCTCACTCAATGTCGTCTGTGATAGTGAAAAAGTAACTTTTTCAAGATAGAGAAAGTTGAGGTAATGTTCTACACGTGCCTGGAGTATTTTGACTGCTTTTGTTCTGTTTTGTGTCAGCTGCTCTGCAAGGATGGTGATCTTTTCATGAAGTTGTGTATGCTCTTTTTGCAGTTGTTCTTTTTCAAAAGAGAGATTTTCATAATGGTGTAACTCCTCTTTTTTTTGTTCCAGATAGGCAAGAGCCTCTTCAATTGATCCATGTTTGCGTTTCAAAGAGGAGAGCTGTTCTATTCTGTCAAGAAGGTATTCTATATTGATATCGTCCAGCTCTTCAAGTCTGCTGCCTGCCTCTTCGAAAACAGCTTCAAGCTGGGTCAGGGCATCATCGAAAAAGGTACTGTCGATCTCCAGTAGGTGCAATGCTTCTGCCACTTTTGCCGTATGCTGGAAAATCAGGGAAGCCTCATCTATACTTTTTTCAATTTTCTCTTTTTTGGAGAGCTCTTTTTTTTGTTGCATGAGGGTTTCATATTCATCTACTGTAGGTGCAATTTTTTCAATTTTTTCAATTTCAAATGCAGTAAATTCTTTTAAGTCCTGAATTTTTTTCTCTTCTTCTTGAATTTTTTTTAAGGCAGTGTCAATCTCTTTGTATTTGGTATAAGTGGTATGATAACTTTGGAGAATCTCTTTATACTGTCTGTTTTTATATGTTGCTATAGCATCCAAAAGTGTGAGGAGATTTTCATTTTCAAACTCTGTAAATTCACGTAGCGAGAGATAGTTGATAAAATTTTTGGAGATGGCTTTGATATTTTTTTTTGAAATTTGCTGGTTATTGATAAAGTACCGCGCTGCCTTTTCTTTGGTCAGCCGGAAAATATTTGGAGAATCCTCTTCGATGCCAAATGTTTCAAGATCCAGTTGTTGTTCTACAGAAGCTTCGATATATTTTGCATCGCACTCTTTGATGCCAAAAAGCGACAAAAGTGCTTCCATCAAAATAGATTTACCTGCGCCGCTTGGTCCGGTAAAAACAATAAAGTTCCGGTCAAATTCAAGAGTAACTTCCTTGAAACTAAGATGGTTTTTCAAATAAAATCGTTCAATCAATGTTTACTGCCCCAGTGTAGTTTTTGTTTTAGTACATCAAAATAATTACGTTCCAGCCGATGAATCATTCTAATCCCTTTAGGTGCAATTTTAATACAAATTGCATCAAAGAATTTAAGATTATAAATATCCTGTCCGTCTATGACGATGATTGTTTCATCCTCACTTTCAAAAGAGATTTCAAAATCTGCCGGTAATACAATAGGTCGTTCTGTCAAAGAGTGGGGACAGATTGGTGTAACAATGATTGCCTCGGTGAGGGGATATACAATAGGTCCTCCGGCAGAGAGGTTGTATGCGGTGGAACCTGTGGGAGTTGAAACGATAACACCGTCTCCATAGTAACGGTTCAGATGTTTTTTCGCCATATGGGACTCATAGGAAGTAACATAGGCATCAACATTTACCATACCTTCAATTGAAGGGCGGGAAAGGACGATATCGTTAAATGCTATTAATGATTTATTGGCAACTTGTGATAAAAGTACAACGTCTAATACCATTCGATGATCAATACGGTATTCGCCCTCAAAAATTTTTTCAATAAACTCTTCAATTTCATCAAGTTTGATATCTGTTAAAAATCCAAGATTACCGGCATTTATACCTAAAATAGGTTTATTGTGATGATAACTTTTCCTACTCAGAGACAATAATGTCCCATCCCCTCCAATAGAGATGAGCATATCGCTTTGCTCCAGCATCTCTTCAAGAGGCATCCCGGACATACCGAACTGTCGGGCACTTTGTTCTTCTATCAGTAGTGTTACATGATGTTTTTGGAGCGCTTTTTTTAAAATATCATAATATTTTTTTAATTGTGGTGAGTTTGGACGTACGACTAATCCAACAGTTTTAAGGTGTTGAATCTTTTCATTGCTTTTCAGTAGATGCATATTTTATTTTACTGCCATTTTGATTAATACCCTATTAACGCAGCAGATTGATCCAGTCCCAGATGAGTTTGTTCTTTTTTAGAAGATAATCAATCTGTGTTTCGCTGAGATGGAAATCCTCTTTCATTTTTTTCCTGAACAGCTGTTTTTCTTTTGGTGTTCTGATAACAGAAGAGAGCGGTAGATTCAGCGTAATGGCACTTTCAGGATAATATGGGTTTATTTGAATTAAAACTGCTTTAAATTTGTCAAATGTCATATTTTCCGGGATAGAGGGTGTATCTGATTTATAAAGAGAATCCATATCTGGATTTGGAAGGTCTTCATTTGTTATGGAATATATATTCTCTATTTTCGGTTTTTCTATGCTTTCATGTGACATAGAGTCTTCTAAGATCTCCAGTGTAGGTTGTTGCTGGATAACTGATCTTACTTGTTTGTTTTGATTATCGCTATTACTGTTATTACTATTTGCGGTGAATATATAAGTAAAAAATGCAATAATTAAAATAAGTAAAAATATAAACGTCTTCATACTAATCATTGTAACTAATTTTAAATTTAAGATTGTATAACTCCCCTGACTTTCAGCGTTCCATTATAAATCTGTTGTATAATACGTTTTATGTATTTAATTTTTACAAAGGATTCTAAATGAATAAAATGATTTTAACTGTTGCGTCAATAGCTGCTTTAGCAATGCTAAGTGGTTGTGCTGAAAAGAAAAGTTGTTGCAATCCTCCTGCACCAGTTGCAGCGCCTGCACCAGTAGTAGAAGCTCCTGCTCCGGCACCTGCACCAGTAGTTGTAGCGCCAGCTCCAGTAGTGGAAGAAGTGGCACCGGTTGTTGTTGACGAAAAAACAAGAGCAGTACAATAAGCTGATCCTGTTTGGCAGGAGCTTATCGCTTCTGCCGGGGATTTCACTTTTTTTATCTTCTTTTTAAAATGACACCGCATTCCAGATGTGTCGTATATGCAAATTGATCGAATACAGCAAAGTTTGTAATTTGGTACTCTTCCTTTAACAATAATAAATCTCTTAAAAGTGTCTCAGGATTACATGAAATGTAAATAATATTTTCAAATTGTTTCGCAAATAATCGTGTTTTATCATCCAAACCAGCTCTGGGAGGATCAAGAAAAAGATGTGAAAAATGATACATTTGCAAATCTACTCCCTCTAATCTTTTGAAGACTCTTTTTTGTTCAAGCGCTTCTGTCAACTCTTCGGCACTCAATCGTACAAAAGCGATATTTTCTACTTTATTAAGCAAACAGTTTTCCTGAGCGCTTTTGATAGAGCGTTTGGAAATTTCAGTTGCAAGTACATTGCGGAATTTTTCACTTAGAGGAATTGTAAAATTTCCATGTCCGCAATATAGTTCCAGAAGATCTGTTTGAAGGGAGGGAAGGTGATTTTTCACCCATTCGATCATCTTTTCGTTGACTTGGGTATTTGGTTGTGTAAAACCGGTATCATAAAGTTTATAATAGTACTTTTTATTTAGAATATGCAGTACTTCATGAATATACTCTTTGGTTACAACAAGTTTGATACCACGGCTTCGCCCGATAAGATCTATGTTTAATGCACAGGCAAGTTTTTCTGCCTCTTTGTGCCAGATAGCGTCTATCTTTTTGTGGTAGATAAGGGTGATGAGTATTTCGGAAGTAGAACTGCTGAGGAATTCGACACTGTAGAGTCTGTGGCGTAATGTTTCATTTCTCGAGATAAATTCCAGAAGTTGCGGCATTGTTTCTGCGATCTTTTCAGCAACTATACTGCACGCTTTGATAGGAACTATTTTTTTCTTTTCCAGCCCATGCATCGCATACGAAATAGTATTTTTTTCATAATCATGAAAGATACGAAATTCTGCACGAGTACGGAAATGATCGGATTTGGAGCGGATGATGTCCAGATTATCAACTTGAAACATTTTTTTGATATTTTCTATTTTATAGACAAGTTGTTCTTCATAATCCATTTCATAAAGTGTACAGCTGCCGCATCTGCCGAAATAGTCACATTGCATTTTTATTCCTTTTTTACTGGTTCGATTCAAAGTAGTTGAACAAGAGATACCGATCCTCGGGAATTCGTCTTATTTTCGCAACTACTTTAACTACTGTGTTATATTATTTAAAACTGGCAATAAGATTACCAATCAGTAAGTTCCAACCATCTACCAGCACAAATATCAGTAATTTAAAGGGCATTGAGATCATCACTGGCGGAAGCATCATCATACCCATACTCATCAGAACAGAACTGACTACCATATCGATCACAAGGAAAGGAAGGTAGAGTAAAAAACCGATTTCAAAAGCAGTTTTGAGTTCACTGATCATAAATGCGGGAATAGTAATAGTTAATGGAATATCATTATAATTTTTAGGGTTTTGCAGTTTCCGGATACGAAAAAAGAGTGCCAGATCCTTTTCCCTCGTATTTTTGATCATAAAAGCTTTAAAGGGTGCGACTCCTTTTTCAAAAGCTTCTTCGTAGGATATCTTTTTTTCTGTATATGGTTTGATTGCTGTATCGTATGCTTTGGTGGCAACAGGTTCCATAATAAAAAAAGTCAAAATAAGAGCCAGAGATACCAGGAGTTGATTGGGTGGCATTTGCTGTGTGCCAAGTGCCTGACGTAAAAAAGAGAAAACAACAATTAATCGTATAAAACTGGTCATTACCAGTAGCAGAGAAGGTGCCAGAACAAGCAGAGTAAGGACAAGCAGGACATTGAGTGAACTGACTAAGTCTTTAGGTTCTGAAGGTGCAGAGAGCGAGAGATTTACGGTGGGAACCTGTACGGCATCCGCACCAAACAGAAGAGATCCGCCAAGTAGTACAAATAGTGCGATATATTTGATCTCTATCCTCCGCTTGCAGTATCGAGAATGCTCTTTTGGGCACTCTCTCTATCGTCCTCATCTTTTGAAAAAAAGTATAACTCAACGCGCCTGTTTTTCTCCTTACCTGCTGTAGTTAAGTTGGTTGCGATAGGATCGAATTCAGCTTTTCCGCATGCGGTTAGAAGCTTTGGTTCGACATGATTTTTGATCAATACTTTGACAACAGAAATAGCTCTGGCTGCAGAGAGTTCCCAGTTGTCCCGAAACGGGCTGTGCAGAGGCTTGCTGTCATCTGTATGTCCAATCACATGAATGCGCATATTTTTAGGAAGTTTATCGATAATTAATGCAATACGTTTTAAAAAGAGGAGGGCATCGTCATCTTCGATTTTTGCGCTTCCTTTCTTAAAAAGCAGTTTTGCCGGTAAGCGTATCATAAATCCGTTTTCTGCTTCTTCAAGTGTGGCTTTACTCCCTTCCTGTGCTTTAGACATCTCATTGAGTTCGACAATAGTACGTTTGAGTGTTTTCATCTTTTGTGCCTGCTCATCTTCCGCATCGATAGGGGTGGTCTCCTGTTGTCTTTCAGGGGAGACTTTTACTTTGGTACCACCTTCAAGTACACTCAGGGCACCATTAAGAGAAGCTGCAGCCTCTGCTACTTTTTTGGCATCCATTGTAGACATGGAGAGCAAAAGTACAAAAAAACAGAGTAGCAATGACATAAGGTCACCAAATGCAGCGAGCCATCCCGGCAGACATTTGGGACAATCTTGTTCAGGACACTTTTTACCCATTTCTATCCTTAGTCAAACTGGCTCTCACGTTCATTCGGCGGTAAGAATGCAAGTAGTTTTGCTTCAAGTGTCCGTGGATTATCTCCTGCCTGAATGGACATAATACCTTCGATGATTAGAGTTTTGATTACCATCTCATCGGTATTGCGCAGACCGAGAATATTTTCAACAGGTCCACCGATAATATTTCCCAGCATAGCACCGTACATGGTTGTCAAAAGTGCCACCGCCATTGCCGGACCGATAGCAGCAGGATCAGCCATATTTAAAAGCATTGCAACCAGACCGATTAGTGTACCGATCATACCCATTGCACCGGCAAAACCGGAAATCTGTCCAAAAAATGAGGCATTAACTTTATGTCTTGTATCTGTCTGTTGCATATCAATTTCAAGCAGATCTCTGATGATATCCGGTTCATTGCCGTCTATAGCCATACCGAGACCTTTTTTCAAAAATTCATTTTCCTCATTGGCAACATCACCCTCCAACGCAAGAACACCTTCCTTTCTTGCCTTTGTAGAGTACTCTACCAGTTTTTTTATCAACTCTTTGGGATCATCAGTAGCAGGTTTAATTGCTACCATAAACATTTTTCCAAAACCTTTGACATGATCCATTTTAAAGCCGATCATGAGGGTACCGATCGTACCACCAAAAACGATGAGTATTGACGGTACATCGATATAGGGACCGATACCCACACCCATTGCCATGGCACCAAATAGCAGACCAAGAGTGAGTACAAGACCTATGACGGTTCCTAAATCCATATTTTACGTTTCCTTTTATGTTTTGTTGACGGGAGATTTAAATCAAAATACTTTCATAAAATCTCGTATTAATACAAATATCGGCAGTTGTGTAAATAAATTAAATTTTTGTACGATATACTTAAATATTACTACTAATTTAAGCATTTTAGTTCGATATGATACTATAATAAGATTATAAAATGTTTAATTTTTGAAAAGGAAAATTTAATATGACAAATAATTCTGTGATCATTTTGGCTGCCGGTAAAGGTACACGGATGAAGTCTAAGCTTCCCAAAGTTTTGCATAAAATTTCAGGTTTTGAGATGCTCTATTTTGCGATTAAAGAAGCGAAAAAACTGAGTGATGATATTACTGTTGTACTCTACCATCAGGCGGAGCTGGTACAACAGCATATGGAAAACTATTTTGATGATATTCGTTATGTGATTCAAGATCATGAAAACTATCCCGGAACCGGTGGTGCAGTAATGAATATTGATTTTAAACATGACAAAGTATTGGTTTTGAACGGTGATATGCCTCTGGTCGAAGCAGAAGAACTGGAAAAATTTACCCAAATTGATGCAGATATTGTCATGAGTGTAATCAAAATGGAAGACTCTTCAGGATATGGTCGAGTTGTTATTGATGGGGATGAGGTAGTAAAAATTGTAGAAGAGAAAGATGCTTCCGAAGACGAGAAAGCAATCAAAACAGTCAATGCAGGAATTTATCTTTTTAAAAAAGAGATTCTGCAAAAGTATCTTCCTAAACTCAGCAATGACAATGCACAGGAAGAGTATTACCTTACAGATGTTGTCGAACTTGCTAAAAATGACAATTTTAAAGTTGCACCATTGTACGTAAAGGAGGAGAATTTTAAAGGGGTAAATTCCAAATATGATCTAAGTCACGCAGAAGAGATTATGCAAAGACGAATCAAAAAACGTTTCATGATGATGGGTGTGACTATGCATCTTCCCGATACGATCTATATCGAGGCAGATGTTGAAATAGAAGGAGAATCTGAAATCGAGCATGGTGTAACACTCTTAAAAGGAGCTAAAATTGTCAATAGCCATATTAAAGCAAATACTGTTGTAGAAGATAGTAAAATAACCGATTCAAGTGTAGGACCGATTGCAAGAGTACGTCCGGGAAGTGAAATTACTGATACGCATATCGGCAATTTTGTAGAAGTGAAAAAATCGATTCTCAAAGGTGTAAAAGTTGGTCATCTAAGTTATCTCGGAGACAGTGAAATTGATGAAGGAACAAATATTGGTGCCGGGACAATCACTTGTAACTATGATGGTAAAAAGAAGTATAAAACAGTTATCGGCAAAAATGTTTTTGTAGGAAGTGATACGCAGATTGTTGCACCGGTTGTGATTGAGGATGAAGTGCTGATTGCAGCAGGAACAACAGTCAATAAAAATGTAAAAAAAGGTTCGCTTGCGATTAGCAGAACCAATATGAAAACAGTTGAAGGATTTTTTGACAAATTCTTCAAAAATTAAAATTTAGTAAGAAAATCAAGAACAAGAGGGAAAAAGGGGAGAGGATGTTACTAGAGGGGAAAAATATACTGGTAGGTGTAACAGGAAGTATCGCTGTCTATAAATCTCTGGAGTTGATTCGACTCTTTACCAAAGCAGGTGCAAATGTACGGGTGGTGATGAGTGAAAGTGCCAAACGTTTTATCTCTCCTCTGACTTTTGAAGCACTTACACACCGGCAGGTTCTGGATGAAACAACAGAATCCTGGGCGAATGACAATAACCATATCGATATTGCAAAATGGGCAAATGTCTATGTCATTGCACCTGTTACTGCAAATACACTCAATAAACTCAGCAATGGCATTGCAGACAATCTGATTACACAGGTTGCACTTGCTTTTACAGGACAGATTCTTCTCGCTCCTGCTGCCAATACCAATATGTATCAGAACAATACAACACAAGCTTCTTTGAAAATGTTGAAAATTTTAAATTTTGAGGAGATTGTTCCACAGAAAAAGCTGCTTGCCTGCGGAGATGAGGGAACGGGTGCCCTGGCTGATCCGGAAGATATTTTTCACAAAACTGCAAAGATTTTGTTGAAAGATCCTTTCTGGGTCAATCGCAGGGTAGTTGTTACCGGTGGAGGCACAAGAGAAAAGATTGATGATGTGCGCTATATTTCCAATTTTTCCAGCGGGAAAATGGCGGGAGCATTAAGCACTGCACTCTATTACAGAGGAGCAGATGTTTGTTTGCTTGCAACACAAAAGATTCCGGCGCTTCCTTCTGAACTTTACGTCATAGAAGTAGATGACTCGGAAGAGCTAAAAGAGTATCTTGTTGATGCCATTCGTGTCTCAAAAAAGGGTGTATTGACAAAAGCAACACTTATGGATGATTCTGTGCCGGAATTGATTCAAAAAACACCTTATCTCTTTATGGCGGCAACAGTCAGTGATTATGTTCCAAAATATCCGCAAAGTGGAAAATTGAAAAAAGAGATGCTTGGGGATGAGTGGTGTCTTGAAATGAAAAAAAATGAAGATATTCTCAAATCTGTTAACAAAGATGGCATCTTTGCAGTGGGTTTTAAGGCAGAAAGTGATGCTCAAACAGCATTGGAAAATGCAAAAAAAATGCTTGTTGAAAAAGAGCTTGATGCGGTATGTCTTAATAATATTGCAGAAAATCCTTTTGGCAGTGATGAAAATGAGATTACACTTATTACCAAAAGTCAGGAAATTGTATTTCCAAAAGCAGATAAACTCACTATATCGCTGGAGTTGTTAGATACCCTTGCAAAATTGGGGTAATCTCAGATGATATCACAGATCACCCAGTTAAGCAAACTTGATACTTTGCTTGCCAAACTCTCTGTAAAACGTTTCAATGCGGTTTTACCCGTAGATATCAAAGTTCTTGAAGAGACAGAACCGCAAAAGTACAAATTACAAATTGGCAAACAGGAGATAGTGACAAAAAGTACATTGCCGCTGGATGTAGGTACAAAGTACTGGGGGATGATGAAAGAGAGTGTGCAAAACAATGCGGTAACACTTTCAAAACTTTTACAAAAACCAAAACTTTTGCAAAATAAGGCGTTGATTTCATTTTTACCCGAGTTTACCCCTGAAAAAATGGTAGCGTTGCTTGCCAAAGAGTCTCCGAAAACAGAGATGAAAATGCAGCTTCTGGAGCATTTGGCACAGGCGAATTCGAAACAGGAGTTTATGACGCTGACCAATATGATTGCAGCGCTGAATGCCAATGTTTTTACAATGCTTATGAAGTACCAGAATAAAACAACGCTTTTTCAATTTAAACGAAGAAAATCTCAAAGCCAAACTTCAAGTGAAGATGGTATTATAGATTTTTACGCTGCATTTGAACATATTGGTCCGGTTGAAGGTATAGTTGAGGTCAAAAACGATATGAAACGTGTAACACTCTACATCTACTACGAACAGAGTTTGAATTTTCTGAACACGCAGCTGGAAGAACTTGATTTTGAGGGTAGAATCCTCCCTAAAAAAGAGAAGATATCGCCGCTGTATGAACCGGTGTCGTCACTTCTGGATATCAAAGGATAAAATTTTTATGAATGTACTCAAACATATTGCTATTATTATGGACGGTAATGGCAGATGGGCAAAAAAACAGGGGTTTTTAAAACGTATTGTTGGTCATGAAGAGGGGGCAAAACGTGTCAGGGAGTTAACAATCCATGCTTCCAATCTGGGAGTCAAGTATCTGACACTCTATGCATTCAGTACAGAAAACTGGAAGCGTCCTGAAAGCGAAGTAGGGTTTTTGATGCAGCTTATGGATCGCTATCTGAAAAACGAGTTGAAACTTTTTTTGGATAACAATGTACGTTTTGATACGATTGGAGATATCTCCGGGCTTCCGCAGAATTTACAGGAACGTATCGCCTATACAAAAGAGAAAACGGCACATTTTACCGGTTTAACACAGGTACTTGCTGTAAATTATGGTGCAAAAAATGAGATTATCAGAGCGGTTAACAAAGCTGTTGAAATGGGAAAAAAAGTGGATGAAGAGTACTTTGATAATCTACTTGATACAGCAGGAATGGATCCTGTCGATATACTGATACGAACGGGTGGAGACAAACGGCTTTCCAACTTCCTGCTTTGGCAGGCAGCTTATAGCGAATTGTATTTTACCGATATTTTATGGCCTGATTTTACAACAGAAGAGCTGGATAAAATAATTGCAGATTTTCAGAAAGTAGAACGGCGTTTTGGAGCAGTTACATGATAATTGAAGGTTTGCTTGTTACTATTTTTGGGCTTTTATTCGGCTCTTTTTTGAATGTATTAATTTTGCGTATTCCCAAAGAGGAGAGCATTGTATTTCCCGGATCTCATTGTCCCAAATGTAACAATAAACTCAAATGGTGGCATAATATTCCGGTATTTTCCTGGGTGATGCTCGGAGGGAAGTGCTATTTTTGTAAAGAGAAGATCTCTGTACAATATCCTCTGATTGAGATTGCTACTGCTTTGATTTTTGCAGTAGTCTACTGGAAAGTGCAAAATATACAGTATGCACTGATTGCCGGATTGGTTTTTGCACTGCTTCTTGGATTATCTGTAATCGATTTTCGCTATAAAGCGGTGCCTGATAGTTTAAATCTTTCTGCTTTAACACTGGCGATTTTTGCTTCATCGCATATTTTGACAAATTTCATCAATGCACTGCTTTTTGCAGGTGCTTTTTCCCTGTTGCGTTTTTATGTCTCCTATTTTGTAAAAAAAGAGGCACTTGGAGAAGCAGATATTATGATCGCAGCAACTATTGGTGCAATGGTGGGGCTTAAACTTGGTGCCGTAGCTATTTTCCTTTCTGCTATTATTGCATTGCCGGTTTTCATGATTATACGTGATAAAGATCTGGAAGTGCCGTATATCCCTTTTTTGGCATTGGCGCTTTTTATTGTTTATATGGCAGATAATTTTTTTGAAGAGGTGTTAGTCAAACTGTATGGATAGAATAACGCGCTATATTTTAGCCAATTTTGCACCGCTGCTTTTATCGCTTTTTTTTACACTTTACTTTTTGGTATCGGTGGTCTTTTTTATTACTATTGCGAGGTTAACTGCACTGATTTCAGTCAGCTTTGTTGATTTGGGCGAGATGTATCTTTACGCAATTCCGGAGATTTTTTCTTATACACTGCCTGTTGCCTATTTTATCTCTGTGGCGATGACAATGTTCCAAATGTCCAAAGAGAATGAGATGATAGTACTCTTTGCACTCTCTCTCAACCCCCGTAAAATTGCAAAACCTTTCTTTTTTGTTTCTTTCTTTGTAAGTGTCTTTTTGCTTTTCAATGCTATTTTTCTGGTACCCTTGTCCAAACAGATGAGTTCCAATTTTATTTCCATGAAAAAGATGGAAGCCAAGCTCAATATCAAGGAGAGTGAATTTGGGCAGAAATTTTCCAACTGGCATGTTTTTGTGCGCAGTAACAATAAAAAGAATTATGGTGATATAGTCCTCTTTCAAAAAGCCAAAAGTGGTGAAGATGAAAAATTTATACTGGCGAAGCGTGCTGTTTTGGACAGAAATGACTCTTTGCTGACATTGACGTTGGATGGTGGGAGTGTGTATACGTTGGGGGATACACGGGTAACGCAGGTTAATTACGATAAATTGAAAATGAATTACAATCCAAAGTTACATAACCTCGAAAGCAGTGAAATTGTGGCGTACTGGAAAGAAGCAAAGCATAATCCAAAGCGTGCCTATCAGCTTGCTTTTAGTGTGTTGGTATCGATGTTTCCTTTATTGACATTTCTTTTTGCCCTTTCGTTTGGGATTGCGCATATGCGTTATCATAAGCCAAATGTCTATCTCAATAGTATGATAGTTGTTATTCTCTATTATGTATTGATCTATCAGGTCTCTTTTCGTTTTCCTTTGTATGGTTCGCTTCTGATTATGGTGTTGTTTAGTTTTGCCTCTGTACTCTTTTTTCAAAAACGTGTAATGGAGCGTTTCTGATGCGCGTTAAAATGACACTGAGTTATGATGGAAGTCATTTTTATGGTTTTCAAGTACAAAACAGTGGTGTCAAAACAGTAGCAAACAGGCTTTATGAAGTGTTTCATTCACTTGGGATAGAAGAACATTTTGAAGCAAGTGGACGGACAGACAGAGGGGTACATGCGACCGGACAGGTTTTAAGTATAGATATTCCATCTTTCTGGCACAATGATCTGGAGCGTTTACGTATGCATATCAACCGTAAAGCATTACCCCATATATATATTCACAAGATAGAAAAAGTATCTTCTTCTTTTCATGCACGGTATGATGCACGAAAAAGGGCATATCGTTATCTTATAAGTGATCATGAACCTAATGTTTTTTTAACGCCTTATTGTCTTTTTACCAAACGTTTCGATGCAGAAGCAATTCACAAAGCTGTAAAACTTTTTGAAGGAGAACATGATTTTACTTTTTTTGCCAAAACTGGATCGGATACGACCGATTTTGTCCGTACTATTTATCGTGCCAGATTTTATCAAAAAGGTGCGAATTATATTTTCAGTTTTGAAGCCAATGGTTATTTGCGTTCGCAAATACGCTTGATGGTTGCATTTTTGCTGAAGATTGGATATGGTTTGGCAGATAGTAAGGATTTGCAAAAACAGTTGAAGTGTGAACGTATGATAGTGCGCAATCCTGTCGCGCCAAATGGACTCTATTTGACGCGAATCTGGTATTGATGCGGGTTTAATGATATTATGAAGCGATTTTTTTCAACTCAATTTGTTTGAGTGTATACATCGCGAGCAAGTCTTCGTTATCCAGATTGAGTTTTTTACAAAGTACACCAAGTTTTAATATTTGATACTCTTCGTAATTGTTCTTCTTCAGGTATGAAATTGCCGACGGAGTTTTGTTGATTTGTGCTGCAATCTCTTTGTTTGATACTTTCATTTTCTGTCCTATGTTTGAATTTTGTTATACTACTAAATCGGAATCTTGTGAAAATAGTTTATGCTTTTTGTCTTGTTTGAAGGCTTTTAAGTGATTATTAATTTTTCTTACAGTATTTTAGTACTTTTTGTTACACTTTTGAGAAATCGAGAAAATATGCGCCTGGATCACTATCTTTTTTATCATAAATTTACACAAAGTCGTAATCAGGCTAAAGCATTGATCAATGATGGAAAAATAGCTGTGAATGGTGTTGTTGTTTTAAAACCTTCCTATACAATTTCTGAAATTGAAAAACCCAATATTGAAATTTTAAAAGAAAAATTATATGTCAGTCGTGCAGCTGAAAAACTGAAATCTTTTTTGCAAAACCATCCTCTTGAAATCAAAGATAAAGTATGTCTTGATATTGGCAGTAGTACAGGGGGATTTATACAGGTGCTTCTGGAGTATGGTGCTGCTGAAGTTACCGGTGTAGATGTCGGGAAAGAGCAACTTCATGAACTTTTACAGCATGATAGTCGTGTTATCAGTATAGAAGAGACTGATATTCGTGATTTTCAGACATCCAGAAAGTTTGATATTGTTACATGTGATGTTTCATTTGTAGGTATTGGATATATTTTAAAAGATATAGACAGATTGGCACAAAAAGATATTATCCTTCTATTTAAACCGCAGTTTGAAGTAGGGAAAGAGGTGAAGCGTACCAAAAAAGGTGTGGTAAAAGATCAGCATGCTGTTGCTATAGTTCAGGAAAAATTAGAAAGTGAAATATTTAAAATGGGATGGGAACTTATAATGTGTCAAAATTCTCAGGTGAAAGGAAAAGAGGGCAATGCTGAAATCTTCTACCACTTCCGTAAAAAAAGATAGTATAGAATCGATTGCTATCGGTAGCTTTGACGGTTTGCATATTGCCCATATGAAACTGTTTGAAAAGTTAGATGAGAATGGTGCTGTTTTGATTATCGATAAAGGTTTTACACCAGCGTTGACACCGGGAAGAGAACGTTGCCAATATACGAAACACCCTTGTTTTTTCCTGGAATTTGAATCTATTAAAGATATGGAAGCTTTGGAATTTGCAGCATATCTTCGAACACTTTTCCCACGTCTGAGGAAGATTGTTGTCGGATATGATTTTCGTTTTGGGAAAAACAGGGCAGGGGATCCTTTTTTGTTAAAAAGTTTGCAGGGGATTGAAGTAGTTGTTGTTGAAGAACAGTCTCATGAAGGTATTTCGATTCATGCTAAAGAGATTCGCCAGTTATTGCAAAATGGTAAAATTGAAGATGCAAATAGATTGCTTGGAAGAACCTATAGTATACGTGGAGATGTTGTAGCTGGTCAAGGGTTGGGGAAAAAAAGTCTATATCCTACATTTAATATGAAAACAGGAGATTTTTTATTGCCGAAAGAGGGAGTGTATATTACCAAAGTAGTTATTTTCGGTAAATCTTATCCTGCATTGACATTTGTGGGTAAGCGCCTTTCTGTAGATGATGTTTTTAGTGTAGAGAGCCATATTTTGGATGAGTCATTAAATGTGCAGCCCAGGGAAATTATTGTAGAATTTTTAGTCTATTTGCGTCCGAATCGAAAATTCCCCTCTCTTGAAGTATTGAAAGAGCAGATTTCCGATGATATTCAAAAAGCTAGAAACTTTTTTACGGCATAACGTAATTTTTGGCTTTCTTGTGTGTATACATCTTTTGGTCGACACGTTCGATCACCTCTTGAAAGCTGTCTCCGCTGTTAAAGTTGATGACTCCGTAAGAGATATGTACTTGAAAAGTATTGCCTTGAAACTTGAAACGTTTATTGTCAAGTGTTTTTGACAACATATGCATTTTGTGTTCGAGACTATGTTTATCTTGTTCAAAAGAGAGTACGATAAATTCATCTCCTCCATAACGGATAGTATGTGTATTTTTAAGTGTCTTTGTCAGCTGTGTAATCATAATCAGTGCTTTATCGCCAGTGACATGTCCATAGGTATCATTGATCTGTTTGAATTTATCGATATCAAGAAAAATAAGTGTACCACTTTTAGTGAACTTTTCATCAATTAAAAACTTTTCAAAAAGCCATTTTCTATTATAGGCTTTTGTTAATTCATCGAGATATACCTGTTTTTCAAGCATCGATATTCTTTTGTTGAGTTCACTCATTTGTTGTTGTACATGTTCGAGAAGGTTTAAATCCTGTTGGTCAATTGCGATTGTTGCCATATCGATGTTTTGTTGCAGGAGCTGGGTGTTTTCAACAGTTTGTTCTTCTATTTCATAGACTTTATGGAGTGTTAAATCCATAGTTTGATTTGCCAACTCTTCCAAGTCAACTTCAACATTGTGTTCTTGTGCTTTTGTTAAGAATGTTTCTTTGAAGAGTTCAGGGGTTACGACATCAAACTTCCGTATAGCTTTCATGGTGTCATTGGTGACTACTTTAAGAGAATTGAGATCCACAGCATATCCTTACTAAATAATGTTCTATATACAAATATCGGCAAAGATAAAATTTTTTGAAGCTAACTTCCCTGAATTTCCACGTTGGTTGAGCATTTTTTTAGTTTATTTGGGCTAAGATACGCAGTTAAATTATTTTTAAAGGTGTATATTTTCATGGCAGTAGAGATAGATTATTATGAATTATTGGAAATTAGCAGAGATGCCAATGAAAATGAGATTAAAAAAGCGTATCGCAAGTTGGCACTCAAATATCACCCTGACAGGAATCAGGGAGATAAAGAAGCAGAAGAAAAATTCAAATTGGTAAATGAAGCATATCAGGTATTGAGTGATCCGCAGAAACGATCTGTTTATGATCGTTATGGAGTTCAGGGACTGGAAAATCAGGGATTTAGTCACTTCAGTGATATGAATATGGAAGATATCATGGGAGATCTTGGTTCGATTTTCGAATCTGTTTTTGGTGGAGGTTTTGGCAGAAGCAGTCATCAAAATGGCAGTCGTCAAAAATATCCACTGGATATCGAAACAGATATCACTCTGGAGTTTAATGAAGCAGTTTTTGGATGTGAAAAAACGATTACCTATTATTATAAAGAGATATGTGATGTTTGTGAGGGAACGGGAGACCGGGACAAAAATCCTAAAACCTGTCCTGAATGTGGCGGTCGCGGACAAGTTTATTATCGCCAGGGATTTATGACATTTGCCCAGACATGTGATGTCTGCCATGGAGAAGGTGTTGTTGTCGCTCACCGATGTGATGTATGTAAGGGCGAAGGTTATATTGAAGAAAAGGCGACTACAACGGTTCAGATTCCTGCCGGTATTGATCATGGAAATCGTATTCGTGTCAGTGGCAAGGGAAATGTTGACAAACATGGAAGACGCGGTGATCTTTATGTTTTGATTCGTGTAAAAGAGGATGAACATTTTGTAAGAGATGGTCTCAATGTTTATATTGAAGTGCCTATTTTCTTTACACAGGCTGCTCTTGGAGGTATTATAGAAGTACCGACGCTTCGTGGGAAAAAAGAGTTGGATATTCCTGTCGGTGTAAAAGATAAGGAACAGTTTATTTTGCGTGGTGAAGGTATAGATGATGTACATGGACGTGGTACAGGTGATCTGATAGTGCAGATTAAGGTGCTTTATCCGAAAAAACTAAATGAAGAACAAAAAGAGTTACTCAAAAAACTGGGTGATTCGTTTGGTGTGGAGAGTACACCTCATGAAAACCTTTTTGAAGGTATTGTTGACAGAGTGAAAAGCTGGTTTAAAAAAGAGAAGTAATATAAAAACTACTTCTCTTTTACAATCAAGGAATTTTTTTAATAAAGGCACCTTTTTCTATGGTGCGAGCTTTTGATAAATCTGTTGCTGCTTCTTTACGATCCATATAAGGTCCCACTAAAATCCGATATATATTTTTATGATTGAGTGTTACTGTTTTAACAACAACACGCAGATTATGTTTTTCAAGTTTATTTACATAATTGTCTAATGATTTTTCTGTAGAAACTGCTGCAATTTGAATATAGTAATCTCCACTATGCTGTAATTCGTTAATGTCTAGTTTTACACGTTCAATTGGTTTGACAGATGGAAGTTCTGTTTTAACACGTGCAGGAGATTGATTTGTTTCCTCTTCATCTACAATGATTGTTGTCAAATCCTGATTTTCAGGTTTTGGTTCAATTTCAGGTGTAGTTTTTTCTTCTCTGGCAATAGCCATTTCTGTCTTTTCTCCAAATAATATACCAATACCCAGCATGGCAACCACATCTAGATCGTTATCTTTGAATTTTTTGATGATTTTTGCTTCAGAGATGAGTCTGAGTTTTTCATTAAGGCTATATTTCAAACCACCACCTGTATTGAAAAATCCTTGTGATTCTATGCCAAGATTTTTATCATTGACATGTTCATATCCTACACCTGCAAAGAAATAGGGTATAAAATTCGTATCTTCAGGATGTACCTCTTTAAGTGCATTGATATAAAAGCGATCTATATCAGTAGATTTGGCACCGTTCTTTGTTCCCAGCTGTGAAATTGGATTTTCAGATATGTTTCCTCCATTATCAGCAGAACCAGCATCACCGGAGCCGTTATCATTGCCGATATTATTATCGTTAGAATTATTATCATTATTGCCATTATTACTGCCATCATCATTATTATTATTGTTATTGTTATCACTTCCAGTATCATTATTACCGGAATTATCATCTCCAGTGTCATTACCTATATCTATGTCACTACCGTTGTTACTCTCTCCTGTATCAATATCATCGGTACCTGTGTTGTCTGTATTTGTTGTATCATCACCCACGTTATTTTCTTCAGAGTCTGTTGTATCATTATTGGTTTGGTCAGTAGTGGTGTCTGTTGTTTCACATGGCGGGCACGGTGGACACTCTTCTCCTGTCCTTGTTGTTTTTCTTAATGTTCTCAAGTTTTTCTTAAATTTATAATCAGCATCAAAAATTCTGTCGTATCCTATTTGGATAGCAAAATCATCTGTGATATAACGATTTAACCTGATACCTAATGTAGTAGCATCTTTTACCAGAGAACTGCTATCTGCATAATTTCTACCGGCTAGCAGATTAAATGCATAATTAAATGTTTTTTGGCGTATTCCCGGTGTGGTTACGAGAGGTTGTTCCTGCAATGGTATGATCAGTTTTTGCTCTACTTCTTTCTCTGCTGCTATAGCATCCTGTTTGTCGTAGTCAACCAGTGGTGTGATGACAGGACCGGCACAAAGAGCAGATACTGATGCGGCAATCAGTATAAATTTTTTCATTATACACTTCCTTTATTATTTGTTGTATCTATGTTATATAAAATTTTACTTAATGTAAATAAAATTTACTAAAAAGGTAAAAAGTAGTTAAAATTGTTATTAAAATGTTACCAAAGTTTACAAAAATAGTTTGTTTTTATTTGAATTTTATTTTTATTGTGAGTTTCATAGTGTTTACCATCTTTTTTGCAACTTTTCTCTATAATAGATATATATTAATTTGAAACAAAAAGGAGCCAATATGGAGTGTGAATTTCCTACAGTCAATGCCAACCCTGAAGAGTTTAAGGCAATTTTTGAAAGCGTAAAAACTATAGCGATTCCCGGACTTTCTCCGAATGAAGAGAAAGATAGCCACAGAGTAGCGAAGTATCTACAGGCACAAGGATATAAAATTATCCCTATCTATCCTAAAGAAGAGACTATATTGGGGGAAAAGGTATATCGTTCTCTTGAAGATGTTGAAGAGAAGATAGATATGGTTGATATGTTTCGAAAAGCCGCTGTTGCAGATGCTATTGTGGATGTGATAGCAAAACGCGGCGATGTCAAAGTATTATGGCTTCAGAAAGGTATTGTTAATAATGAAGCGGCGAAAAGAGCGGAAGAGATGGGTATTAAAGTAGTCCAGAACAGATGTACTATGGTAGAGCATAGAGGAATTTTCAGTTAATGATTCCTCTTACTAAAATTACGGAAGCCTATAACCGTGTTAAAGATGTAGTGATTCGTACCCCTTTTGCCTATGCACCGCTATTGAGTGCCAACTCAGGTGCCGAAGTCTATTTGAAAAAAGAGAATTTACAGTTGACTGGCGCTTATAAGTTACGCGGAGCCTATAATAAAATCGCTTCTTTAAGTGATGCAGAACGCCAACGCGGTGTGATTGCTGCAAGTGCGGGAAATCATGCACAGGGAGTGGCATACAGTGCGAAGATTTTTAAGATACCGGCAACGATTATTATGCCTGAAGCAACACCGCTTTTAAAAGTTCAGAATACTACTTCGTTAGGTGCGCAGGTGATACTTCATGGAGAAAACTATGATGAAGCTTATGCTTATGCAGTTGAGTATGCACAAAAACATGCTTTGACTTTTATACACCCTTTTGCGGATGATGAGGTGATTGCAGGGCAGGGAAGTGTAGCACTGGAGATTTTGGAAGAGATTGAAAACCTTGATTATCTGGTAGTGCCTATCGGCGGCGGGGGGTTAATCAGCGGTATCGGCTCTTATGTAAAACAAGTGAATCCGGAGATAGTAGTGATTGGTGTCGTAGCTGATGGTGCACCTGCAATGAAAAATTCATTTCACAGTAAAAAACCGCTGGATTCAACTTCCGTACGTACTATTGCCGATGGTATTGCTGTGCGTGATGTTTCTGAAAAAAATCTTGAAATTATTCTTGAAGTAGTAGATGATGTTGTCAGTGTAGATGATGAAGAGATTGCTAGTGCTATTCTTTTCTTGCTTGAAAAACAAAAACTTGTTGTGGAGGGTGGCGGTGCCGTAGGTGTGGCTGCCATTATGCATCATAAATTTCATTTCAACAAAAAAAGTAAGATTGCAACAGTATTAAGTGGAGGCAATATCGATGTCCAAATGCTTTCTTTGATTATTGAAAAAGGATTGATAAAAGCACATCGAAAAATGAAATTTATCGTTACATTGATTGATAAGCCGGGTGCGTTGCGCGGATTGACAGATATTCTGGCAGATGCGGGTGCAAATATTATTCAAATTGATTATGACAGGACATCTACCAGTCTTTCATACGGAGATGCCAATGTAACACTTGCACTTGAGACAAAAGGGGCAGAACATCAGGAAGAGATACGTCAAATGTTATTGAAAAACAGATATCGTTTTCATGAAGAGATATAAATCTGAGGGTTTAACCCCTGATCTCTTCTCTGTTCTTCAGATGTGAAAAAAAGCCGTTTGAGATAATCATACACTCTTTTGTAATTTTTTCTATCTCTTCATCAGTCAACGGCCATGTTTTAAGTCTGTAAAAATCCTCTCTTGTCTCTTCGATAATATTATACTCTTTTAACATCACAGCACTGAATTTTTTAACAATTGTATCGTAGTAGGAGATATCGTGTTTAAAATCAAAAATATAGAGCAGACGGCTAATCTGTTCAACACTTCCTTCACCGTTGTTTTTGATAAGGTAGAGAATCATTGAGGGAATGAAAATATCGTTTTTTCGGAGGCATTTACCGATGAAGTTGCTGAGAATCTGAAACTCCATTTGCGTTCCTTTTCTTCTTAGCATACTCTTTTCGTATCTAAAAAGCAAGAAAAAGTTTCCTTTTTGGAATTAAATTGTCTTTTTCTTCTCTTACGGTAACAGTAAATTGATAATTTTCATCATAGGCATAAAAATAATATCGGCAAGAGGTGTTGCGATAATAAGGATTAAAAGAATCATACCATACTGACCTATTGCCTGGAATTTATTGGCAAATGTATGATAACCCATCTTTTTTGCCTGATATACAACAACATGAGAACCATCTAGCGGTGGAATAGGAAGAAGATTAAAAAGTCCAAGAACAACATTATAAACTATTGTATATGTGAGGAATGCATGCAGAAAATAATTCCATATGTTATCTATTGGTGAGAGGAGATGTAAAATGATAGTTGCACCAATTGCCATAGTAAAGTTAAAAATAATACCAGCAAGTGAAACAGCAATGGCTCCATTATAACCGCCGTTACGTATAACAGTAGGAATATGAATAGGTACCGGTTTCGCCCAGCCGAAAAGGAAACCGGCATCGCTGAAATAGAGAAGTGCCGGTACAATAATAGTTCCTACAGGGTCAATATGTACCAGAGGATTGATGCTGAGCCTTCCCTGTTGTTTTGCAGTGGAGTCACCATAGTAGTATGCAATACGTCCATGCATAATTTCATGTCCGATAATCGCAATGCCCAAAGCCAAAATAATGGCAGCTATTTCAGCTACCTGGGTCTCCTCCATTATTCGAGGCTCACATTTTTATTGATGTATGCAGGGTCGTCTTGAAGTGTGTCTACAAATTTGCCGATACGATCCCAACGGATTTTATAATCTTTGTCCCATGAAAAGTATACAAACCATGGTTTCCCTTCGATAAGGTTATATGGTACAGGTCCCCAGAATCTGCTATCGTTGGAGTGATCTCTGTTGTCACCCATCATGAAAAAATAATCCTGTTCAATTTTTACTGGAGGAAAGTTGAAAATTTGTTCAGGATATGCACCGTTATCTTTGATTTCGGGATCATTTTGAATCCCTTTAAAGTGCACTCTATATGGATTTTTAACCCACAACTCACCAGCCATATCGACAATTACTTCTTTAGGATAGTGTGATTTGATATATTCATTTCCTTCATGTGGTCTGAGATAGAGTACTTTGTCTTTAACAGCCAGGATATCCCCACCTACAGCGACACAGCGTTTGACAAAGTGCGTTTTGGGATTGAGTGGATAACGAAAAACTACAATATCGCCTCTTTGGGGACGTTTTCCCTCGATAAGATGACCATTCTGGTTAAAGTCAGGCAAAATTGGAATCTCTACCCATGGAATATGCGGTGTCGGTATACCATATGCAAATTTTTTGACAAAAAGATGATCACCGATCAAAAGTGTTCTTTTCATAGAACCGCTGGGAATTACAAATGCTTGTGCTACAAAAAAGATAATCAAAAGAACAATAATAATCGTACCGGGCCAACTGTTGGCAAATGCTTTAAATTTTTTAATCATCTATCGTTTCCTGGCAGCAGTAATAGTATTTACCAAAAGCATTGCGATTGTCATAGGTCCTACACCACCCGGTACAGGTGTGATGTAGCTGCATTTGGGTGCAACATTTTCATAGTCTACATCCCCGGTAATTTTACCATCAGAGGTTTTGTTGATACCTATGTCGATTACGATGGCACCCTCTTTGACCATCTCTTCAGTAATCAGTTTCTCTTTTCCCACACCTACAATCAACAAGTCAGCTTTTTTCGTATGCTCTTTGAGATCTTTTGTATAAATATGGCAGATATCAACTGTAGCAAATTTATTAAGCAGAAGATGCATCATCGGTTTTCCGACAATATTGCTGGCACCGACGACACAAGCATCCATACCTTTTGGATTAATGTCATACTCTTCAAGTAGTTTCATAACACCCAGTGGGGTGCATGGTACGAAACACTCCATATCCAATACAAGGTTTCCTACATTGAAAGGGTGAAAGCCGTCAACATCTTTATTTGGAGTAACAGTTTGTAATATTTTGGGTGTATCTATATGCGGAGGTAGTGGAAGTTGAATCAAAATACCGTCAATATTGGGATTTTGATTCATCATCTCAATTGTTTCGAGAATTTTTTCTTCAGATATATCACTTGGCATCTTGTGAATAATTGAATAGATACCAGTCTCTTCGCAAGCTTTTTCTTTCATTTTAACGTATGTATGACTTGCAGGATCATCCCCTACAAGTACAACTGCGAGACCGGGAGTGATTCCTTTGTTTTTAAGTGCGGCGACATCATCAGCCGCTTTTTTGCGGATTTTTGCGGCAAGCGCTTTGCCATCGAGTATTTGCATCAAATGCCTTTATCGTTTTTTTGATATTATACCATTTTAAATTAAAGGATAGAACCGGATGAGTGTGATCAGGTATCTTCTATTTACGGTGATGACCACAGTATTGGCTTTTGCTGCCAAAGAGAGTTTTATTACCGATGATGAATATGCAAAGATGCTATATAAAAATCCCAGAGGTATTAGTTGTGCGAAGTGTCATGGTGAAAAAGGTGAAGGTAAAGTTTTGACAACTTATGTCTCCCATGGCAAAGAGTATAAAATTACAGCACCTCCTATTTACAATCTCTCCATGAAACGTTTTAAACAGGCGTTGAAACGCAAAGGGCGTTTGATGCCGGAATATTTTTTGACGGAATGGGAAATGGCACATTTGTACTACTATCTTCTGACACAAAATCCAGATTATCAAAAAAACAAAAAGGTAAAACAATGATTCATGATAAATCTTCAGCTGCATTTGAAGCAGCAAAACAAGTGATTCCCGGTGGTGTAGATTCTCCGGTGAGAGCATTTAAAAGTGTAGGAGGAACACCTGTTTTTATTGACAGAGGAGAGGGTGCTTACCTGATAGATATTGATGGAAATCAATATCTTGATTTTGTACAGAGCTGGGGACCGTTGATTTTTGGTCATTGCGATAAAGAGATCGAAACAGCGGTGATCGAAAGTGCTAAAAAAGGATTAAGTTTCGGTGCGCCGACACTGGTTGAGACTGAGTTGGCAGAAGAAATTGTAGATATGTTTGAAACCATTGATAAAGTACGTTTTGTTTCCAGTGGTACAGAGGCTGTAATGAGTGCAATTCGCGTAGCAAGAGGATTTACCGGACGGGATGATATTGTTAAATTTGAAGGATGTTATCACGGTCATAGCGACTCTTTGCTGGTGCAGGCGGGAAGTGGAGCCGTAACGTTTGGAACACCATCTTCTCCGGGGGTACCGGCAGATTTGACAAAACATACACTATTGGCAAAATATAATGATTTGCAAAGTGTCGAAAAATGTTTTGCTGATGCACCTGATTCTATTGCCTGTGTGATTATTGAACCAATTGCCGGAAATATGGGGCTCGTACCTGCCCAGGAGGAGTTTTTAGAAGGACTGAGAACACTGTGTGATAAATATGGTGCGTTGTTGATATTTGATGAGGTAATGAGTGGTTTCAGAGCATCATTAAAAGGGGCACAGGGCATTTATAGCGTTAAGCCTGATCTTGTGACACTAGGAAAAGTAATTGGCGGAGGAATGCCGGTTGGTGCATTTGGCGGGCGTGAAGAGATTATGAACCAGCTCTCTCCGGATGGACCTATTTATCAGGCAGGTACGTTGAGTGGAAATCCTGTGGCGATGAGTGCAGGACTCGCATCGCTTCGAAAACTCAAAAAAGATCCTTCTCTTTATACTACGATGGAACAAAAAGCAACATTACTGGTAGAAGGGTTAAAAACAGCTGCTGCCGCGAATGGGATTGTATTACAGATTGATGTGCGTGGGAGTATGTTTGGTTTCTTTTTCAATGAGAAAGAAGTATACAATTTTGATGATGCATTAAATTCGGATACTGAACTTTTTGCAAAGTTTCACCAGGGAATGTTGAATGAAGGTGTCTATTTTGCATGCAGCCAGTTTGAAACAGGTTTTATATCTGCGGCTATGACTGAAGAGATGATATTTTCTGTTATCGATAAGGCACAGAAAGTCTTTAAAGAGATTTCATGAACAAGAATGAAAAAGAGCCGAAGTATCAAAAGATTATAGAGGGAGCAGATCAGCTCTCTCTTGGAATTTCAATTGTTGTAGCCATTTTACTGGGAATAGGGATCGGTATCTTGATGCGCAAATATCTTGGTTATGATTGGCTTTTTTGGTTGGGTGTTTTCTGGGGTATTGCTGCGGCAATACTGAATATCAGGAAAGCATACAAAAAACAGAAAGCAGAACTGGACAAGCTTAAAGATGATCCCCGGTATAAACATTACAATAAAATAGATGACGATGATGATGAGGATGATCAGTATTAAAAAGTTACTTTACTGGATTGTAGTAGTTGACCTTTTTTTGATTGCTTTTTCTCTCAATCAGGGGATCAACTGGCTGATTAGTTCGCAGACGGCATTTATCTCCTCTTTACTTGTAACCCTTGCATCCTTTTATGCATATAAACTGTTAGTTCATAAAAAGATTGAAAGTGGTGATATCCCTGAAGAAGATCGGGACGAACTGGATATTATTGAAGATAAACATGAACTTTATGATGAAGCTCATACAGAAAATGTGACAGAAGATTTGAAGGCAGTAATCAAAGAGGAGCGGGCAAAGATTGGCGGGATTAAAAACAGTGCACAAAATATTGCAAAAAGTTTTTCTGCTATTTTTTCACCATTACGTGTGGTTGCTTATATTGTGCTGGTACTTGGTTTTTTATATATCAACAGACACGGATATCTTGAAATATGGGCTTATGTTATAGGTTTAATGGTTGTTCCTCTGGTATCTTTGGTAGCAGGAAAAAAAGAGTTGAAAGGGTAAGCGTAAAACGGAAATGAATCCGCTTTACTCTTCGATATAGTTTTTGAGTTTTCTACCCACTTTAGGGTGTTTGAGCTTTTTGATAGCGGAGTTTTCGATTTGTCTGACACGTTCTCTGGTAACATTTAACTCTTTACCGATCTCTTCAAGCGTTCTGTCACTCTCATCGTCAAGCAATCCGAATCGCATACGTACAACAGCTCTTTCTCTCTCATTAAGTTGATCTAAAACATCGTCGATTTGATGTTTAAGGTCATTTTTAAGCATAAATTCTATTGGTGCGACTGATTTTTTATCTTCAACAAAGTCACCGAATTTACCATCATCTTCATTACCGATAGGTGCTTCAAGAGAGATAGGCTCTTTGGTGATTTTGATTACATTTTTGACTTTATCGACACTGAGACCTACTTCTTCCGCAATCTGTTCAAGATCCGGCTCTTTTCCAAACTCCTGAAGGTATTTACGCGTAATTTTATTGATACGGTTTATTGTCTCAATCATATGAATCGGAATACGAATTGTTTTTGCCTGATCGGCAATAGCACGGCTGATTGCCTGTCTGATCCACCATGTCGCATATGTTGAAAACTTGTATCCTTTTTTATATTCAAATTTATCAACTGCTTTCATCAAACCGATATTTCCTTCCTGGATCAGATCAAGGAAAGGAAGTCCTCTGTTGGTATATCTTTTGGCAATAGAAACAACAAGTCTAAGGTTCGATTTTGCCATTCTTGTTTTGGCTTTGTCGGCAATAGCTTTACCCCGTTTGATTTGTTCAAGAATCTCTTTCAAACGTTCTGGTTCAAGATCAAAACTGTCTTTACTGGCTTCTTTGGTCTGGAAAAGCTTTTTAATCTCCATATAGGTGGAAACCATTGTTGCCTCAGGAACTGCAGCTAGAATATCCTCTTTGCTCATATTGGTAATATTTGCCAGAATTTTCTGGTGATTCTCTTTTAGTGTATCATTAAAAAGAGGGAGTTTATATTCAAGTTTTTTCAACTCTTTCTCAAAACCGTCATCTGTTTTAAGTGCAGTTTCCATAGATTTTACAAGTTCATTGATGAGTTTACTGGTAGGACCAAGATCCATCAACTTTTCTTTAAGAAGTTTTTTCTTATAAGCAAGGGCTAAAAGATGTTTGATTTTCTCTTCCTCACTTGCATTTTCATCCAGCTCAACAGAAGAGATTTTAACCCAGTCTTTTTTTGCTTTTTCCAAAGCTTTAAAGGCTTCATTTACCTTTTTCTCGCGTTTGGTATCACCCTTTTTAAGAGGGGTATCTGTATCTTCACTCTCTTCCTCTGTGTCGTCACTTTGTTCGTCATCATCAAAGTTTTTAAAGAGTTCTTTGACACGCCTTTCACGATTGATCAGTGCCTCTTTGTAGTCCAGAATAAAATCGATCAGATATGGAACAGAGCAGAAAGCATCGATAATAATATCTTCACCAAGCTCTATTTTTTTACTGATTTCAATCTCTTCCTCTTTTGTCAAAAGTGGTACTTGCCCCATTTCCCGGAGATACATACGTACAGGTGAATCACTGCGTGACCATTCAAGAAGTTCTTTCTCTTTTGCCAGGTCAAATTCGTTTTCAAGGGCTTCATCCTGAAGCTTCTGGCGTTCCTCTTCTCTTTGCTGTGCTTCCTGAATATTTTTGATTTTTGCAATTTCCGCAGAGGATACGATTTTGACGTTGTATTTTTTTAGAAGTGAGAGTACTTTTTTTGCGTTGGCAGCAGTCGGTTGCTTGGGAAAAAGATCCATCAACTCTTCATAGGTAACATAGTCGTCTTGATGGCTACTAAAAAGTTCTTCAAGTGCTTTATTTAATTCTTTTGCAGACATAGTTCTGTATCCCCTCTTGTCTTTAACTGGGAAGAAGTCAAAAAAAATTTGTTCTTTTTACCGTTTGACTTTGATTTAAGCCAGAAATTATACCCAAAAAATCTTATATAATGTTTAAATAAAGGGGTTTTTGAGAGTTTTAAGGCTAATTTCATTTCATGAAAGTTGGCACGTTTTATGCTTCATAGAGAATAAAATGCAATGCAAATTGTACAATATTTTTAAAAAATCAGGGATATAAATGCAAAGTGGATATTATCAGGTAACAGGTGCGATGGTAGTTCAGTTTAATAAACTGGATGTTATTTCCAATAACCTTGCCAATGTTAATACTTCAGGATTCAGACGAGACAATGTGATTGTTGGAGATTTTGAGCGTATTTATCAGGAAAAAAGAGACATCTTACCACTGGATAATCATACTACAGATGCAGCAAAATTTTTTAATCGTACGGTAAACAGAACGCCTCGCATTGTAGATCAGTATACAGATTTTTCTTCAATGCGACTTCGTCATACAGGAAATAGCCTGGATTTTGCACTAAACGAACCGGATCTTTTTTTCGCTGTTGAAACACCCCAGGGAGTGCGTTTAACGCAGCAGAGTAGTTTCAATATCAACTCAGATGGAGATATTGTAACCAAAGAGGGATATAAACTTTTGCCAGATGATTTTGTCAATACCCAAAACAGAAATATTCATGTACCGCAGGGAACAGCACTTTATCTTAGTGATGACGGTACACTTTCTATGGATGGAGAGAAACTTGCAAAGTTATTTATTGCAAGAGTAAAGAATACAAATCTTTTGCAGAAAGAGGGAGATACACTCTATAAAATGAAAGATATTGAAAAAAATATTATCCAGGTAAATAGAGGCAGTAACTATGTAAAACAGGGTTTTCAGCAGATCAGTAATGTCAATGCTGTCGAAGAGATGGTAGCCTTGATTGAGACTAACCGCCTTGTAGAGATGTATCAGCGTGTTATGACAACGCAGATGGATGAATTAAATAAAGATGCCATTACAAAATTGCCTACAACAAGAGCATAAAATAAGGAAATAAAAGATGATTAGATCGCTTTATACTGCTGCTACAGGAATGCTGGCGCAACAGACGCAAATTGATACAACATCAAACAATATTGCCAATGTAAATACAATTGGTTATAAAAAACAGAGGGCAGAATTTGCAGATCTCTTTTATCAGGTAATGGAGTATGCTGGTGTTGGTTCCGGTACGACACTGGGATCACCGACAGGTATAGAAGTTGGTCTTGGTGTACGTCCTACGGCGATTACCAAGCAGTTTACACAGGGTAACTTTAAAGAGACGGGCAACAATCTGGATCTTGCCATTACCGGTAACGGTTTTTTTCAAATTGAACTTCCCGACGGTTCTACAGCATATACCAGAAACGGTGCTTTCAAAGTAGATGGTAACGGTACAGTGGTAAATGCAGATGGATATAAACTTTTGCCTGAAATTACTATACCACCAAATGCTGTAACAGTTGCGATTGGTACAGATGGTACAGTTTCGGTACTACAGGCTGGTGATACTGATCCAAACCAGGTGGGACAGATTGAACTTGCTAACTTCATCAATCCTGCAGGTCTTCATTCGCTGGGTGATAATAATTATATCCAGACAGTTGCTTCCGGAGATGCTGTTACAGGTATTGCCGGACTAGAAGGGTTGGGGCAGATTAAACAGGGGTTCGTGGAGATGAGTAATGTCCAGCTGGTGGAAGAGATGACAGATTTGATTACCGGACAAAGAGCCTATGAAGCGAACTCCAAGGCAATTACAACATCTGATGAAATGTTACAGACAGTGAATCAGTTAAAACGATAACAAAAGAGGGAGTTAAACTAAATGGATAAAATTATTATAATACCTACAGCGCTGATTTTTGCAGGAATGATAGCTACACTTTTCTTTTTTCTTGGCGTAGAATATCTTTTTAATCGTTCTGAGTTTAAAGAACTGGATGAACTCGAAAAAAAACTTTATTGAGGGATTTAAAATAAACTTTTACATACTTTTGTGTTTTTTTGGGTAGAATATCACAATTTTAGATTAATACACAAAGGTATGTTATGAACATCATTACAGGCAATGTCTGGAAATTTGGCGACAATATAGATACCGACTTGATTATTGCCGCACGTTATTTAAATACTTCAGATCCGCATAAACTTGCAGAACATGTGATGGAGGATGCCGATCCTGAATTTATTACCAAATTAAAACCCGGGGATATTATCGTTGCAGGTGAAAACTTTGGGTGCGGAAGCAGCCGCGAACATGCGCCGATTGCTTTGAAAGCGGCAGGTGTTTCTGCTATCGTTGCAAAAAGTTTTGCACGTATTTTTTACCGAAATGCTTTCAATATGGGACTTCCGATCTTTGAACTTAAAGAGAGTGATGAAATATCTGAAGGGGATTTGATTAAAATCGATCTTGATAGTGGAGAGATTGAAAATCTTACACAAAAAAATAGTTTCTCTTTTACTCCTATTCCTCCTTTTATGCAAGAACTTATCAACTGTGGCGGTTTAATCAATTTTGCCAAAGCTGAGATGATGCAGGAGGGGAAATAAATATGGCTAAAGTTTATAAAATTGCAGTTATCAAAGGTGACGGTATAGGTCCTGAAATTGTAGATGAAGCGATAAAAGTACTTGATGCATTGGCTTCAGTGTGTGATTTTGATTTTCGCTATAAAGAGTTATTGATGGGTGGTAATGCCTATGATATTACCGGCGATCCGTTACCTCAGGAGACTATTGACGGTTGCAGAGAAGCAGATGCTATTTTATTTGGTGCTATCGGTGGTGAAAAATGGGATAATCTGCCACGGGATAAGCGTCCTGAGACTGGTTTGCTGAAACTGCGAAGTGCTTTGGAACTTTATGCCAATTATCGCCCAGTAAAAGTTTATGATGAACTTGTTGATGCAAGTACTTTAAAAAAAGAGGTTATTGAAGGTGTTGATTTACTGGTAATGCGTGAGTTGACCGGTGGACTTTATTTTGGGCAACCGCGTGAAAAAGGGGAAGAGAAAGCGTTCAATACAATGGTGTATACCAAAGAGGAGATTGTTCGTATTGCAAAAGAGGCATTTGAAGCTGCGATGAAAAGAGATAAACGTGTCTGTTCAGTTGATAAAGCCAATGTTCTGGAAGTAAGTCAATTTTGGAGAGAAACAGTTGAAGAAGTTGCTGAAAATTATCCTGAAGTAAAACTTACCCATATGTATGTGGATAATGCCGCTATGCAGCTCGTGCGCAATCCAAAGCAGTTTGATGTAATACTCACCGGTAATATTTTTGGTGATATTTTGAGTGATGAAGCGAGTATGATCAGTGGTTCTATAGGATTACTGCCATCTGCCTCTGTTGGTGGAAAAGTGGGGCTTTATGAGCCAATACACGGTTCTGCACCGGATATAGCAGGGCAGGGGATTGCAAACCCTATTGCAACGATTGCAAGTGCTGCGATGATGCTTCGTTTTTCACTTGGAGAAGAGCATGCTGCTGACAGAATAGACCAGGCAATTGATCAGGTATTGAAAGAGGGGTATCGCACGAAAGATATCGCAGATTACGGTGCCAAAGAGGTTTGTTCTACAACGGAGATCGGCTCCTATATCGCCGAATATGTTTCGAAAATCTGATGAGTACGATAACACTCGCAAAAATTTATGAAAAACAGGGACACCTGGCAGATGCACTGAAAATATATGAGGCGCATTTGCAGAAAAATCCAAAAGATGAAGCCCTGAAAGAAGCGGTGATACGGTTAAAAAAGGTAAATACCAAAGCATTGAAATATTTTATGGAGATGCATACTGAAGAGCAATTTTTAAAATTTGAAAGGTGGCTTTGTAAATCATGGAATTAAGAGACCTGGTACTCTCCACACTGGAAGAACTTGATGACCGTATTGCCAAAGAAGAGGAAATCAAAGCAAAGATTATTGAACTGGAGGAAGAGGAAAAGAGAGAAATTCAAAATCCTGTTTCTGATTCTGACGAAGAAAATCGTGTTATAGTCAAACGCAGTGATGATGAACTTGCGTTTTTGCGTCACACCAAGGAGCGTCTCGAGACTCTTTTTGAAGGTTTAAAATCTTCAGAGATCAAAGATCCTGAGGCAAAACTTGAATTGACATTAAAATATTTGCAGCTCCTTCTGGCGCAAGTCAATGAGAGAGTTGCCGAAATAAAGTCTTAAATGTCAAAAATAGGGATTGCACTTTCCGGCGGCGGGAGCAGATGTGTTGCCCAACTGGGTGCGATTAAATTTCTCGAAGAAAAAGGATTGCACTTTTCAGCGGTAAGTGGAAGCAGCGGAGGGGCAATCGCAGGGGCACTTTATGCCAGTGGTAGATCTCCTGATGAAATTCTGGCATTGTTGAAAGAGATTGATTTTAAATCCTTTTTAAAATATTATCTGCATAAAGGCTCGCTTTATAAGATTATTGGGGCAGAAGAGTATTTACGTGATGAGATTGGTTTAAAAGATTTTGAAACATTGCAAATTCCGTTTTATTGTACAGTGGTGAATTTTAAGACAGGTCTTGCAGAGTATAAAAACAGCGGTGATCTTGCAAAATTGATACTGGCTTCTTGTGCATTAACACCGGTTTTTGCACCTGTAGAGTATGCTGGCGAAACCTATATAGACGGGGGATTTTATGACAATCTGCCTGCTGCTGCTTTGGGCTCAGTGTCGGAAAAGATTGTAGGTATCAATGTCAATCCTATGTTTGAGTCACTTCCGAAAGGTTTTAAAAAGCGGCTTATGAAGTCGTTGTTTATTATGTTAAATGCCAATGTCAGAGAAGGAAAAAGGTTGTGTAATCTCTATATAGAACCTCATGATATGAGTCGGTATTCGATCTTTGATATTAAAAATTTCGATATATTTTATGAAATAGGTTATCGGGAAGCACAACGTCATGAAAAAGAAATTGACAGATTTTTAGGAGAATTATGAGTCAGTATATACTTAAAATAAATTGTTCGGATGAAAAGGGCTTGATTTTTAAAATTGCCAATGTTATCTATCAGAATGATCTCAATATCGAAAAAAACAGTGAATTTGTCGATGAAGAAAATCAAAAGTTTTTTTTCCGGGCCAGAATAATCGGCAATGTGGATATTGTCAAACTCAAAACAGAACTTGCCGGCGCATTACCGGATGATGCTTCTATCTATCTTCGGGCGCGGCATGCGAAAAATATTGTTCTGATGGCGACTAAAGAGTCACACTGTCTTGGTGATATATTGCTAAAAAACTACAGTGGTGAACTCTTTGCAAATGTGCAGGCAGTTATCTCCAATCATGATACATTGCGGGAGTTGAGTGAAAAGTTTGATATTCCCTATTTTTATGTATCGGCAGAAAATATCGACAGACGTACGCATGAAGAGAAAGTTTTAACGATACTTAATGAATTCAATCCTGATTTAATTGTACTGGCAAAGTATATGCGTATTTTATCAAGTGATTTTGTGAAGCATTATGAAAATAAAATCATTAATATTCACCACTCATTCTTACCGGCATTTATAGGTGCAAATCCCTATAAACAAGCGTATCAGCGCGGGGTTAAGATTATCGGTGCGACAGCGCATTTTGTCAATGACAACCTGGATGAAGGACCGATAATCGCACAGGATGTTATTCATGTAAATCATGAATATGACTGGAAAGCGATGCAAAAAGCCGGTCGGAATGTGGAAAAAGTAGTTTTATCCAATGCTCTGGATCTGGCACTTGAAGATCGTATTTTTATTTACGGTAACCGGACGATTATCTTCTGATGTTCAATATAGTTCTTGTACACCCGCAGATTCCACAAAATACCGGTAGTATTGGACGTATCTGTGTCAATACGGACAGCAGACTGCATATTGTCAAGCCTATCGGTTTTGATATGAGTGAAAAGGCACTCAGACGGGCAGGATTGGATTACTGGAAGCTTTTGGATGTAACGGTCTGGGAGAGTCTGGAAGATTTTCTGGCAGTTCATGAAAAAAATATTGACCGTTTTTTCTTCGCTACAACCAAAACGGATAAACCCTATTTTAAAGCTGATTTTCAAAAGGAGGATTATCTCTTTTTTGGATCGGAAACAAAAGGACTCCCTCCCGAACTGATGGCGAAAAATCCTCAAAATATGATCACCATTCCGATGGGTAAAAACGGCAGAAGTCTGAATCTCTCTGTTGCCGTTGGTATCGTACTTTATGATGCGATACGACAAAACTATTC
>CAZYZD010000003.1:0-55236 GCA_964651755.1 uncultured Sulfurospirillum sp.
ATATTCCCTTTAAAGAGAGTTTTGAGATAATCTCAAAATATATTAGTTTTGCGATGGCGCAGAACGAGAGACTTAAAACACTTCAGTGTACAATCTCGAACCGACACATGAGATGTATTGAAATTTTTTAAGATGCTCCAAAAGTAAATCAATCCCAGCTCTCGAACCGGCACATAAAACATATAAAACCTACTATCGCACTTCTTACCTCCCTCCTGCTATAATGCTTCCAAAAAGGAGGTTTGCATGAAGCGATGGTGGGGTTGGTTTTTGGTGGCTGGGGTGGTGTTTTTTGGGTATCTCTACTTTTATACCGATCTGTTTAAACTGCTTCCTTTTTACCGTCAACTGACTAAGCCGCATGTATCGCTTAAAAAAGATCTCCAAGAGCCTACGCAAAAAGGGGCTGATTTTGTCGGCTCGAAGAAGTGTAAAACGTGTCATGAAGAGAAGTTTTCGCAGTGGTCGCACTCAAGGCATCCGAAGATGATTCAAGATATTCGCAAAGATCCTTCCGTTGTGGTGGCTGACTTTTCGACACTGCCGAAGGATGCGACGTTTACGCTAAAAGATGCTGTCTATACGATCGGTGGGAAGTTCAAGCAGCGTTTTATGATACGCAAAGATTTCAACGGCAGCGAAGATTATGTGCTGGGAAATTATCAGTGGAATGTCGAGACGCAAAAGTGGCAGGGTTTCAAGCCGTGGCACTACTGGTATAAAGATGCTTACCCTCATGATAACGCCGAACTGCCTACCTCCAAAGTGTGTGACGGATGTCACTTTACGGGGTTTATGTCGCGTCAAAAACGTATCGAAACGGGGATAGCATGCGAGTCATGTCACGGACCGGGGTCTAACCATGTTAAAGATCCGGAAAATAGAGTCTACCAAGCCTCTTTACATGATCCTGTCCGTCAAAACGAGGTCTGTTTGCAGTGCCACATGCGAAACCGAGACTATCGCCTCAAAGAGCACAACATTTCAGATATCTACGGCGATGCGAGGGATTATCCGCTGGGGTTTGAAGCGGGTAGGGCGCTGGTGGACTATAAGCTGGTCGCACCGTTTACGATGGGTCATGAAACAAAAGAGTTCTACGCTAACGGAGCAGCCAAAAAGAACCGCACACAAGGAAATGAGTTTGTTCACTCTGCCAAAGGCAAACACGGCATCACATGCATCAACTGCCACAACCCTCACACCCTAGCCCCTACCGCGCAAAACAATAGTGGCAATAAGCTCTGCATGAAGTGTCATGCTTTCGGTTCGGTGATCGGACCGCATCAAAAGAGTTTGCAAGCCCACACCCACCACAAACCCGACTCCAAAGGCTCTCTGTGTGTTGAGTGCCACATGCCCAAAACAGGCAGACACACCAAAAAATCACCCCTTACGGTACGGAGCCATCTTTTTGGCTTTACAACACCTAAAGAGACTCTAAAGTACGGCATGCCAAAAGAGACCAACGCATGTTATGCCTGCCATAAAAACGATCGTGACATGCAGACTCTCCAAAATGACTTAGAGAAGTGGGGTATACTCAGCTGGGAGAAGCAGTAGGGATATTTTGCTTTGCTGCCTCTTGACAAAATCTATGCTTCTTTGAACTCATCTGTATAGCGTGGTGGCATTACTCTTATTTCTTGTATTATTATGCTCTATCAGCGCATATAAAAGCGTCTAGGTTTTTTGGGCATTCCACTACTCCATAAATCACTCCGCAGAACTATTGTTCTCTATCTCCCTGTATCCATCTTCTCTTGTGATCATCGTACCGTTGACGATATGTTTTTCTTTTGAAAATGTTGTTTTATCATAATAGCCAAGCAAAGAAGTGATGAACTGTGACAGGTGGTAGTGTGAGGCTATCTTCTTTGTCTCTTTGGGTAGTTTACTGTTTGCGGTGGCGAAAAAGGGGACTTCGTAGATTGTCGGGGCGAAGCTGTTATGTCCCCATCGACCGTTTTCCCCGGTAAATTCGCCGTGATCCGATGTGTAGAGCAGGATGAATGGTTTTTGGCTTTTTTTCAGGTAGTTGATTATCTTTGCATAGAGTTGAAAACTGTAGTCGAGTGATTTTTGATAATTTTGCTTTGCAGAAGCAGATTTTTTCCCCGGAAAGTAGCGATAGGGTGAATGTTGACCGATCTGCTGCAATACAATAAAATTTTTCCGGCTGAGGTTTGCCTCTTTGAGTGCATCAAGGAGGTAAAAGTCATACTTTGGCGAGCGCTCTTTTTTGTCGAAGCTTTGATACTGCTCTATCATCCCGGTTTGCAGATAGGGGTTGATGTACTGAAGTGCTGCGGGGGTCTGGAGGGAAACAAAAGCGGTGTGGTAACCGTTTTTGCGGGCAAGCCGGAAGAGGTTGGTTTGATTATCTCCAGTAAGATGCAGAGGGTTGTTTTTTGCATTTATGAGCAGGGGAAGACTTACATCTGTGTTGGTGGCACCGGCATAGATTTTTTTATAGAAAAGATGCAGGTTTTTGAGTTTTTCTTCGACATAGGTATTGTATTTCATACTTTCGCCTATGATGAGGATGATATTTTGCATGCCTTCGTTTCTGGGATAGAGGGGAGTTTCCTGGGTACAGAAGCTGTTTGGACTACTTTCATGAAGTATTAACTCTGGCAGGATTCGAAGCTGGGGCAGGGCAAAAAAGCCGAAAACAAGGGCAAAAAAAGCGCCTTTTTTCCCATAGAGAAGGGGTGCCTTTTTCTTTTTCACAATCAATAAGATAATCACTGAAAAAGAGAGTATAGGTATCCAGAACATTTGCCAGAATGCAAAAAAAGTTTCAAATGTTTCAGGCATATGTGTCATAAAGTTGTAGATATCACTGCTTTGCCATTCTCGTTGAAAGTAGTGAAAAAAGAGCAGGTTGCATAGTGTCAGGAGCGCAACAATCACCAGAAGAGTACGGGGTAGGAATAGTGAGAGAAGCACATAAACAATGCTTTCTGAAAATGTTATTTCATGTTTTATACCATAGGTTGCGGCTATAAAAAAAAGAGCGATGGCAAATGCATACAAAGAGGGATAAAAACGTTTCATGGGGTTATTTTACTCTTTTTTGCTATAATCGGCAAAATTTTTTAAGGAGTCAATATGCCAAAAGTACCGGAAAATGTAGGATGCAACAATGAAGAGTGCATCAAAAAAGATGAATGTAAACGAAATGAAATTGCCAAAAACGGGACAGCTGTACAAGTAAAGAGTTTCGGCGGTACCAAAGAGAAAGGGTGCGGTAAGTTTATCCAGAAATAAGGATCTTGCTTTTTGCCGGATTTGATAAAGAGTGCTTTATAGAGAACATATCTCTTTTTTGTTAAGATATATAAAAGATATTTAAACAAAGGTATGAAGTTTTGCATCGATTCGGCAAAGGTCTCTTTTTACTGTTTCTTTTGGTTTCTGCCACGTTTTGCGAAGCAAAAATCTACAACAAGCTGGAGTTCAAGGGCAGTGGTGTCGACACACTTGTCGGAGAGATGAGTTCAGACAAGCTTTTCAGTGTTATCGGCAAGCCCTATCCTCCCTTTTATGCTTTCTGGCGTAAAAACCCCACCTTCAGCGATACGGAAATCTCTTCCTACATCAAGCGGCTGAAAGCGTACTATGAATCACTCGGATATTATCGTGTAAAGATCACCGATACTGTTACTAAAGATAAAATTGTCATCCAGATAGAGAAAAATGAACCGATCAAAGTTTCCTCTGTCAAAGTTGCTCCGGATGAAGAGTACCGGAAACTGGTACTTTTTAAAAGGGGTGATATCTTCCGTACGGACAAATTTAAAGAGTCCAAAGAGAAGATTGAGCGGTACATGCTTGAAAATGCCCATCCAAAATACAATTTTGACGCCAAGGCTTATGTGCATCTTGACAGTTACAATGTCGACCTTGATTATCATATCGAAGACAATATCTCCTGTACTTTCGGAGATACTTCCATCACAGGGCAGGGAGATGTCAAAAAAGAGATTATCGAAGATGCAGTGACTTACAAAAAAGGCAAGCCTTTTGATATTCGTGAACTGGAAAAGACTTATGACAATATCTACGAATACGGGATCTATGACTATATCGCCGTGGAGCCTAAACTTGATCTGAATGGTTCGGTTGTACCTGTAGAGATAGCTCTTAAAACCGGTGAAACAAAATTTTTAAAGACAAATATCGGTTACGATACCGATAAAGGTGCCAGAGGCGGTATTCGCTGGACAGATAAAAATTTTTACGGCAATCTGAAAGTTCTGGATGCGGGAATACAGTTAAATGAGCTGGGGTATGAGACTTTTGTGACCTATTATGATCCGCGTATTATCCTGCCTTATGTTGGAAAGATTACTCTTGAAGATGAAGTTAAATACTCCTATTACAGTTATGAAGCATTTTCGGAAAGGGTATGGGAAAACCGTTTTACCCTAGGGAAACGATTTGTGGGGTTGGAGCACTACTTTGGTATTTTGACGGAGAAGAGTACGGTTAAACCTAAAATTCCGGACTATTCAGACGAGGCGGGGAACTATTTTATCAACTCTTTTTTCTACCGTGTGTTGATTGACAAGCGTGACTCGATGATCGATGCAACCCGTGGATATTACATCAGTCTCTATCTGGAGAAGGCTTCGAGTCTGCTTGGTTCCGATCTGGAGTATCTCAAGGCTTTGCTGGAGATGCGTTATATCAAATCTTTTTCTCCCAAAAGTATACTTGGTATCAAGACGCGTATCGGTTCGATCAACGAAGATGTACCGCTTTTTAAACGTTTTTATACGGGAGGATCGGTTACCAACAGGGGGTATGCTTACCAGAAAGTAGGGGAACAGGCACCGGGAGGTATTCCTCTGGGTGGTGTGTCGCTGGTGGATTTTCTGCTGGAGTATCGTCATCAGCTCTTTTTTGACAAATTTTGGATGAGTCTCTTTTACGATACTTCGATGCTGAGTCTCAAACCGCATGATTACAGCGATACTTTTTATGACAGTGTGGGGTTTGGTATCCGTTACCTCACACCTATCGGACCGCTGCGGGTGGATTTTGGTTTTCCTCAGAAAGAGAATGGTTTTGAGTTTCATATCAGTATAGGACAAGTGTTTTGAGAGTTTTAAAGTTTTTTGCACTGATACTTTTCGCCCTTTTCTTTGTTCTGGCTATTTTGACCGGTTTGCTTTTGAGCAATGAAAAAGTATTTGACAAGACTCTCAGAGTTGTGATAGAACAAATCGGTATTCCTCTTAAGTATGAGAGTTTAAGAGGAGATATACTGGGAGGGATCGCTTTTAAAGGGCTTAATTATGAAGATAAACTTAAAGCTGATATAGCAGTAAAAGTTGATTATCCTGCATTGGCAGACGGTGTTTTGCATATTCAGAGACTTCATGCAAAAAATATCTGGATAGAGGACTCTTTTTTAGCTTCCCTGGTGGATAGCAATACCACTGATGAAAACAAAGAAGAGACGAAATCTGCTGATGCTCTCAAAAAAGTTCTGGTAGATGATCTGGAAATTTCACTGCTTGATACAAAATATCATGAATATAAAATAAACCGATTAGCACTTCATGTAACAGATTTTGCTTATGATATGGATCGCAGTATAGATGGGCAGGTTGATTTATCGGTAGATAGCAATGTGGCTATACTAAAATCCAATATAGTCCTGAAAAAGAGTCATTACCGGGGTAATATTTTTCTGGATCCGGATCGTCTCTATCTCGAAAGTTTTTTGAAAGAACAGAATATTACCATTCAAAAAGCGCCTCATATCACGGCGGAGCTGGATGGGGATCTCTCCAGGAGCGCATTTGATCTTTCTTTGGAGGGTATGAGACTGCATTATGCAACACTGGCAATTGCACCTGAATCCCTGCATATTCAGGGAGATTATACCTTTGAAACATCATTTTTGAATGCGGATGCAACACTCAAAGGAAAATCGGATGCGGCAGATTATGATCTTTGGGCAGATGCCGCTATGGATCTGAATGATTTGAACAGTACATTGAAATATCGTTTAAAAGGTGATTTGCTGGGGGCAAAACCGGAGCTTGCTGCATTCCTTCATGATGAAAACCTGACATTTGTCACCCCTTCTGCATTGCATATAAAAGCGCAAGGATCGCTCAAAGAGGTAGATACAGAAGTGGATTTGAAGAAGGGAGAGATAGCATACGGAGAGTATATTGTCAAGCCTCATGATCTTCATGTAAAAGCGTTGTATGACATCCAAAATGCCAAAATTGATGCTTCGGGCAGAGGAGATATCTTTTCCAATGCTGCCGATCTGAATTTTACATTTGAGAGTAAAGCGGGTCTTGAAAATTTATCTGAAAATCTTTTACTCAATCTCAAAAGTGATCTGCTTCCCAAAAAGCCGTTTCTCTCCAAAATGCTTACCGATCAAAATATATCGCTTACAAAAGTACCGGCGTTGCATATCAAGGCAGTTACCAAAGGGGAGGAGATCGATGCAGATATCGTACTCGAACCGCTGGGTGTAACAGCACATGAGTTGGAGATAGAGACAAGAAAGCTGCAATCGCATCTGCTTTTTAACAGAGTGACAAAAGCGCTGAAAAGTACCCTACAGGGTGATATTTTGTCCAATGCAGGGAATCTTTTGCTGGATGCCAATGCCTCCTTAAATGCGGCGGATATTAATAAAACACTCCGTTACCATCTCAAAAGCAGTTTGAAAGCTAAAGAGGATTATCTCAAAAAACATTTAGATACCAAGCGGGTAGATTTTAGTAAACTTTCACCGCTTCTGGTAACACTCAGCGGCGATGCCAAAGCGCTTGATGCTGATCTTTCACTAAGTGGAACTGCACGGGTGGATCGTTACCGTTTCAAGTCCCGGATTCAAAATACCAAAGTTCACTATGACTTTCATGAACATCAGGCAGAGAGTGATATTGACCTTTTGGTCGCTTCAACTTATGGAGATTTGAAGGTAAAAGGGGCAGTTTCCCTGGATACGGATGATTTGAACAATACCCTCAGGTACGACACCGTTCTGAATCTGCGGCAAAAAGAGCCGCTGGGCGATATCAATCTCACACAGCTGGGCAATATCGGACTTGTCATGAAAGGGAGTTTGAAAAAAGTCGATGCAAAATTACACTCCAAAAAACTCAAAATGCTGGTACAGAGTGATGATTTTGACCGTTTCAATCTTTCTCTGATGACACAAAAACTTTATCTGGACAAACTCTATCTTGCCTTACCGCCGGAGTTTAAAAAGAGTTATGCGATTCTGAATGCAAAAGGATACTATATGTTGAAAGAGAGAAAAGCAGATCTCTCTTTACAGGTAAAAAAGGTGAGATTTGCCGGTCGTAACATCAGTACCAACAGATTTCGTTTTCAGATGGATGGTGATGACTTTGAACTGACTCCGCTGGAATTGAGAGCGAAAGGTTTTCTGCTTTCACTGGATGCAAAATCAAAAAATGGCAAAATCAAAGCCCATTTGAAAAACAAAGCACTCAATGCGGATATCGTTTTCGCACAAAAGCCTCTTTTCGCCGATGCGAAAGTATCTATCCCTTCTGTCAAAAAACTTTTGCAGGAGATTGACAAACTCTATCCGATTGCACCACTGCCGAAAATTGACGGCGCACTCTATGCAAAAGCGAAGATGGCTGGCAAAGAGCGTGTTAAAATCGAGATCAATGCTCCAAAACTCCTCTTCCCGGAAGGTCGGATCGAAGCGCTTACGCTTCTGGCATACTACCAGCCGCAGCGTATTGATATTCCGACTTTTGATTTTCAGCTGAAAGGTTTCAAACCCAAAAAGATGAATCGTGCTGTACATCTGGCGCATCCTGCTTATATTGTGCTGGAAGAGGGAAAGAGAGAGATCGATTTTGTGTTGAAAGATTTTCTCTCTCTCAAAGCAAAAGAGAATGGTGGTGTACTCTCCGGAAACTTTAAAACGAAAAAACTCTATCTGGGTATGGAGGGGTATGGTGAGACAAGACTCACGACAGATATAGCCTTTTTCAAAAGTGGTCCGCAACTGGCGATTTCGGGAGATGTTCTGCTTGCCGATACGGTAGTTACCTATGAGTCTCGTGTATTGGACGTTTCGCAGGATCCTGATATAATCATCATCAAAAAGAAGAAGAAAAAAGCTGCTGCAGACAATAGTTTCATCAAAAATACTTTTCTGGATTTGCATATCAGAAGCAAAGATGAGATCGAATATAAAGTGGAAGCGGGAACGATTGTCGTCAAGCCCGATATTGAGATACGCAAAGATTTCGGTGAAAAACTGAAACTTTTGGGGAAAGTCAATATTTTAGAGGGTGAGTACGATTTTGGAGATAAACGTTTTCAGATCAAAGAGGGGGCAATCGCTTTCAGAGGACTTGAAGAGATCAATCCGCATCTGGATATTCATGTAGAGTATCCCATCGATGAAGTAGTGATCTATATCGATATTCTGGGAGACAAGCGCAAGCCGAAACTACAGTTTAAATCCAAACCTATGATGAGTAAAAAAGATATCTTTTCTTATCTTCTTTTTGGTTTTGCGGTCAGTGAGAGTGACGGTGCGCAAAGTTCGGCTGCCAACGCGGCAGAAAAGATTTTCGGACGTGCTCTTGCAAAAGATCTGGCGCGCGAATTGAAACTGGATCGTCTTGATCTAACGCGTAATCAACTCGGCGGTATCGATATCAAAGCAGGTAAAAAAGTGAACAAAAAGACAATTATCTACTACCAGAACAAATCACTGGAGAGTAGTGTGATTGTAGAACGTAAACTTGGGAAACATTTTGAACTGGATGTAGAAGCGGGACAAGAGTCACAGGCAGTCGATCTTTTCTATAAAAAAGGGTTTAAGTAGCGTTTATCTCTTTAAAGTGTGCAAGATTTTGTCCGATAAGCTTTTCAACAAAAGTGCCGGAGGGAATAGTCGCATCCAGATGATCGGAGACAATTTTATATAAAGATATTTTTTCAGAGGAAAGAAACTTTCCTGCGGCACTGAAAAAACCGCTGCTTTCCATATCTACAAGATGGTATTTCTCAATTTTTTTTCTCTGGGGTTGAGAATATGAAGCAATAGTCGTATAAGTTAAAGAAGTGTGCTTTACCGGAAGATGATAAACTTTGTCGGTTTGTGTATCGATAATTTTGCGAATAGCGTAGCAATTTCCCGGCTGGTCTTTCTCTTTGGTTGAACCGCAGATGCCGATATTGACAATCTGGTCTGTTTGCGGATTTTTTGAAAGTATATACGTTGTTGCTATTGCACTGGCAACAGGAGTCATTCCACTGATAATCAGCAGCATATCCTGACCGGCATAGAGGGGGAAAAGTGCATCCTCTTTTTTTCGGAGTCGATATTTTTCTATGATTGGTTTTGCCTCGGCATAGAGGGCAGTTACGATAATTGTCATAAAAAGATTGTAGTAAAAAAAGGTTTAGAGGGAGAAAAAATGGAGTTCTCTTCCCCTTGACGGGAAGAGAAAAGTAATTTATGCTGCTGTTTTTTTAGCCGCTTCGATAGCTTCTGCGTATTCTGGTTCTTCTGTAATTTCCGGTACGATTTGTTTATATGTAACAGTACCGTCTTTGTCGATTACAAAGATTGCTCTGCATGTTACACCTGCAAGTGGTCCCTCCTGGATAAGAACACCATATGTGTTTGCAAAATCTTTGTTTCTGAAGTCTGATGCTACTGTAAGGTTTTCAATCCCCTCTGCTGAACAGAATCTTCCTGCTGCAAATGGTAAGTCCATAGAGATAACTGTAGTGTCAACACCTTCGATTTTTGCTGCTTCTTCGTTGAATTTTCTTGTCTCAGCCGCACATACAGGTGTATCGAGTGATGGAACAACTACTAACAATTGTACTTTATCCTGTGCACCACCTACAGTCTTGTCTGCAAGACCTTCCGAGTTTGTTACTACAACTTCCGGTGCTTTATCTCCAACGTTTACTTCTCCGGTACCGCCAATTTTTACGTCATTACCTTTTAACTTTACAGTTGCCATGTTTATCCTTTTAATTATAATTTTTTTTAATTGAACCAGAATTATAACCTATTAAGATAAAAATAGTCTTAATTGATCTGGATCAATTCTAAAATTATAGCAGAATCTAAACGTTTTATAGAAAAAAAGACAATATTTTTGCTATTATTCATAAAAAATAGTGTTATTCAGGATTTTGTATTATGCGTAATCAGCCAAGATATTCTATTTTCAAAAATGCAAAGTACGCTATTGACGGTGTTGTGGCGGCATTTAAAATGGAAACCTCTTTTAAACTTGAACTCTTTTTCGGTATTTTTCTTATTGTTGCCATTGTATGGCTCCCCTTTACTTTCTATGGCAAAATGGTCTTGATGGTGACACTTGTACTGATACCTATAGTAGAACTTTTGAACTCTGCGATTGAAAATGTTGTCGATCTTGCTACCAAAGAGATTCATCCTCTGGCAAAAAATGCCAAAGATATGGGAGCGGCAGCTGTACTTTTTTCACTCCTGTTGCATCTTGGATGTTGGATAACTATTATTTATGAAGAGTTGTTGTAGATGAAAGTACCTTATATAAGTATTGCTGTTTTATGTTTGATTGTAGTTGTCTCATTTTTCGGAGGGGATTTTTATACACACTCTCCCTACCTTTTGAACAAGGAGGCTATTCTTGTGCCGCCTTCTGCGGAACACCCTTTCGGTACGGATCGTCTGGGAAGAGATTTGCTTGCAAGAGTGATTGAAGGAGGGAAAGTCTCTTTGAGTATCGGTGTCGGCTCCGCTATACTCTCAAGTCTTCTGGGATTGATTATCGGTGTCAGCAGCGGTTTTTTCAAAGGCAAAACAGATAAACTCATTGTCATCATGATCGATCTTTTTCTGACATTTCCTACATTTTTCCTTTTGCTGGCGTTGATCAGTTATATGAGTGCTTCTGTATGGGTGTTGATTTTTATTATCTCTGTAACAGGCTGGATGGGTATGGCGAGGTTGATTCGGAGTGAGAGTTTTGCTATTTCAAGCAAGCCCTATATTAAAGTACTGAAAGCTTCCGGCGTCAGCCGTCTGAAAATTATTCTCAAATATTTCACCCCATTGCTGGCACCGATCTTTTTTATCTCTTTTACCTTTGGAGTAGGGGGTGCGATACTGGCAGAGAGTGGATTGAGTTTTCTGGGAATCGGGATTATGCCGCCGCAGATTAGCTGGGGAAGTGTTTTGAGCGAAGGGAAAGGGGTTGTTGATATTGCGTGGTGGCTCAGTTTCTTCCCCGGATTGATGATTTTTCTGGTGATTTACGCACTGGTGAATATTTCCGACTATCTGCAAAGTAAAACCAATCAGAAAGAGAGTGTTGTTTAAAGGGGTGGAGAAAAGCCAACTTTTTGCACTTCTTGAAGAGGAGGTCTCTAAAAGAGATAGTGCAACGGAATTGACACCGGATAAACCTGATCCGCTCCTGGTTGCGAAAAAATTTGAAGATACATATATCGCTTTGATATGTGCACTTTTTGGTTATGGTAATGCCGCACAAATTGTCAAATTTCTCAACTCTCTTGATTTTTCTCTGCTGGATGAAGAGGAAAATAAGATTCGTCAAGCACTGCGGTATCATTACTATCGTTTTCAAAAAAGCGAAGATGTAACAGCACTCTTTATTGCGCTGCGCCGGCTGAAGCAGGACTCTGCAATGGAAGAGATTTTTTTGGAAGGGTATAAAAAAGAGGGATCCGTACTGGAAGGCATCAGTGCTGTGATCTTGAAAATGAAAAGCCTTTATCCTTATGAAAGCAGAGGATACCACTTTTTACTGGGTGCGCCTTACCATAAAGGGGTAAAATCACCCTATAAACGATGGAATATGTTTCTGCGCTGGATGGTACGTAGAGATTCTCTCGATATGGGACTCTGGAAGCATGTTTTGCGTGCTGATCTTTTGATACCTCTGGATACGCATACCTTTCATGTTTCTCGTAAACTTGGGCTTTTGAAACGAAAAACATATGATCTCAAAGCTGTTCTTGAGTTGACAGAAAGACTCAAAGAGTTCGATAGAAACGATCCTGTCAAGTATGATTTTGCACTCTACCGGCTGGGACAGGAAAGGGTTTTAGCTCATCTTAAATGAAATTTGTGTAAAATCTCGCAAATTATCTTCTGTATAAAAGGACTTTTCGTGAATGAAGTTTTTACTTTTCTAGGTTTACTCTCCCATAATCATACTTTTATCATCGTTGCACATACGCTTTTGGTAGCTGGACTTGTGCTTTGGTTTGCTAAATCGGCAAGTACCGGTTTACAGGTTGTTCCCAAAGGTGCGCAAAACGTTGCTGAGGCATATCTCGGCGGTGTTGTTGCAATGGGTAAAGATGTTATCGGTGAAAAAAATGCAAGAAAATATCTTCCGCTTGTAGCGACAATCGGTTTGGTTGTACTGGTAGGAAACCTGATCGGTATTATTCCCGGTTTTGAATCTCCGACAAGCAATATCAACTTTACACTTGCTCTGGCATTGATTGTTTTTATCTACTATAACTATGAAGGTATCCGCAAAAATGGTGTAATTGATTACTTCAAACACTTTATGGGACCTGAGCCGCTTCTTGCGCCGTTGATGTTCCCGATTGAAATTGTTTCGCATCTATCACGTATTATCTCCCTCTCTTTCCGTCTTTTCGGTAATATCAAAGGTGATGATCTTTTCCTCGCGGTTATCCTGATGCTTGCACCGTTTGTGGCACCGCTTGCGCCGTTTGCACTTCTGACATTTTCCGCATTGCTTCAGGCGTTTATCTTCATGATCCTGACATATGTATATCTTGCAGGTGCAGTAAGCTTGCACGAAGAATCTCTGTAGATTTTTCTTCAGATGCACAAAAATTACGAAAAGATACTCAGTTTTATGCAGGGCGCCTCATGGGGCGCCGTGATAATAGGTGCGTATCTTCTCTTTACACTTTTTTATCCGTTTGGTTTGATAATTGCACTGATTGGAGGATTTTTCGGTGCGAGCATCGGTCTTTTCATGGTAATCTTTTTCGAGATGGCAAATTTGAAACTCGAAATTTACAAAGAGAAAAAAGAGCATACCAAACTTTTAAAACGCATGGTCTATCTTCTGGAAAGGTTAAATGCGAACCAGGCATCGGATGAAAAGTTATCTGATCACTGATCCTGCCTATTATCATACACTTCCCGATTTTCAAATTTATCTTCAAAACATCTACCGTAAACATCAGCCGGATATCGCCTGTTTCAGAGATAAAGTCAATAACGATATTGTTTCGTATGCAAAACATTTTTTAACTATTTCAAAAGAACAGAATATACCGCTTATTTTGATTAACCATTCTGTTTCACTTGCATTGTCACTTGGTTTTGACGGTGTTCATCTTACGTCTTCCCAATTTGGAGAGATAGCCTATGCCAAAGAGCAGGGACTTTATGTTTTTATCAGTACCCACTCTCTTTTTGAAGCGACAGAAGCGCAAAGGCTTGGTGCAGATGCAGTTACATACAGTCCAGTTTTTAAAAGCCCGGGGAAGGGAGAACCAAAAGGGATAGCATCCTTAAATGATGTTGTTGGGGCATTAGATAAAGTTGCGGTTTTTGCACTGGGAGGTATTATTTCTGAGAAAGAAATCAAGGCTCTGGAGCATACAAATGTTGATGGATTCGCCTCAATACGATATTTTATTTAATTGGTATTAATTAAATAAATTAAACTTTTGTTATAATATATTAAATAATTTAACTATATGAGTTTACTATGAAAAAAAGAGCAAGAACACTTTCCGGTACAGTCCTGATTGGTATTGCCATCATGATTGTGCTTTTCATCGTTTTTACTGGTATAATTTGGCTGTTACAAACATTAGATGCTTTTGCCGTTCAAAATGACGGATTTAAATATGATACATTTTACGATTATGTTAAATATATACCTGCCCCGCAAATGTTTATTATTGTTTTCTTTGGTCTGGGATTGATTGGCGTTTCTGCAAAATTGATATCGATGCAGTTAAAGAAAAATTTTAAACGTTTTCAAAATGAATTTTTTTATGCTCTGGAAAATAAAGAATTGATGAAACCGGAACATTTCCGATTTGAAGAGTTTACCTATCTGTGTAATTTAATCAATCCGCTTATTGAAAAAATTATTTTTAATGAGACCCAGCTTCAGACTATTATCGATGCCCAGAAAAGTTTGATAATTACCCGCACACATGACAGAATCATCAATGTAAACCGTGCATTTCTGGAATTTTTCAACATAGATTCACTTGAACAGTTTACACAGTCACATGAATGTATATCGGAATTTTTCTCGCAGGAGGATGAAGAGTATACCTATCCGAAAATGGATGGTACGCACTGGGTAAATTATATTTTGCGAAATCCGCTCAAAGAACACAAAGTAATGATATATAAAAATAATGAACCGCACATTTTCAGCGTTGATGCAAAAATGAGCAGTAAATATGAGATGTATCGTGTGGTGATTACATTGACAGATATCAGCAGTATCGAATTTGAAAGAAGAAATCTTATTATAGATGCTACAACCGATCCGTTGACAAAAGCAGCCAACCGCCTCAAGTTTGATACAATTCTCAAACAGCAGATAGAACTCTCAAAACGATATAATAACAGTTTTTGCATGATTTTACTTGATGTAGACAATTTTAAAAAAATCAACGACACCTACGGACATCCGATTGGAGATCAGGTACTTTTTACACTTGCGGAGACATTACGGAACAATGTCCGTAAAAGTGATACTGTAGCGCGCTGGGGAGGAGAAGAGTTTGCAATTATCTTACCGCATACCAAACTTGTAACGGGAGAAAGAATCGCCGAAAAACTGAGGAACAAGGTGGCATCAATACGCAAAAAAGGGTTGCCGGCATTTACATGCAGTTTTGGTGTTTCCGAGTACAATAAAGAGCAGACAATAGAAACATTTTTACATGATGTCGATACCAAACTCTATCAGGCAAAAAACAGCGGTAAAAATTGTGTCATCAGTTAACAGCTTTTTATACGATCACATTTAAAGCCAAATCATAGTAAAATAGATATAATTTTACACTAAAGGTTACGCAACAATGTTTGAAATGGTGATTGGCTTAGAAGTACATATTCAACTTAATACAAAAACAAAAATTTTCTGTTCATGTGCTACCTCTTTCGGAGAAGCACCCAATACCAATGTCTGTCCTGTCTGTCTGGCGCTGCCGGGCGCTTTGCCTGTTTTAAATATCGAAGCAGTTAAGAAAGCGATCAGTTTCGGGCATGCAGTCAATGCAACAGTACATAAAAAGTCGATTTTCAATCGTAAAAACTACTTCTATCCTGATCTTCCAAAAGGATACCAGATAAGTCAGTTCGAAATTCCCATCGTTGAAAACGGTGAACTCTATATAGATTTTGAAGATGGTAGTTCCAAACGTATTGGAATCACAAGAGCACACCTGGAAGAGGATGCCGGGAAAAATATCCATCATGGGGAGGAGAGTCATGTCGATCTGAACCGTGCGGGAACGCCGCTGCTGGAAATTGTCAGCGAACCTGATATCCGCAGTGCGGAAGAGGCGATACTCTACCTGAAAAAACTTCATGCAATTGTACGTTATCTGGATATCAGTGATGCAAATATGCAGGAAGGATCATTCCGATGCGATGTCAATATCTCAATCCGCCCAAAAGGAGATGAAAAACTTTATACCAGAGTAGAAGTCAAAAACATGAACTCATTCCGTTTTATTCAAAAAGCAATCGAGTATGAGTTTGAGAGACAGTGCGATGCCTGGGAAGATGGTGTTTATGATGATGAAGTTTATCAGGAAACGAGACTTTTCAATACAACAACCGGCGAAACCAGAAGTATGCGTGGTAAAGAAGATAGTGCAGAGTACCGCTACTTCCCGGATCCTGATCTATTGCCTGTAATTTTGACAGATGAGATGATAGAAGAAGGGAAAAAGATTCCGGAACTTCCTGATGAAAAGAAAAACAGATTGATCAAAGAGCATGGTATCAAAGCGTATGATGCCGTGATTATTACCTCTTCAGTAGATATGGCACACTATTTTGAAGCGATGATTGCCGAAGGTGCAAGTGCCAAAAATGCTGTAACCTGGCTTACTGTAGAATTGCAGGGACGTTTGAAAGGTGGTATGACAATTACGGAATCTCCTGTCAGCGCTCAGAAACTGGCAACTATTGTGAAGCGTATTGAAGATAGTACTATCAGCGGTAAAGCTGCAAAAGAGGTTCTTGATCATCTGATGGAACACCACGACAAAGAGGTCGATAGCGTGATTGATGAACTTGGACTTAAGCAGGTAAGCGATGAAGGTGCTCTTGGCGCTATGATCGATGATATTCTTCAAAATAATGAAGATAAAGTCAGCGAATATAAAAATGGTAAAGAGAAACTTTTCGGTTTCTTTGTAGGTCAGGTGATGAAAGCAAGTAAAGGAACTGCGAATCCGGGGCTTGTCAATAAACTGCTTAAAGAGAAACTCTCCAGTTAATGTCGTTCAAAGAGCGTATACTCACGCTTTCGTATCTTATGGCAGCGTCCAAAAGATACAGAGCGGTTAAGAAACGTGCTGAGGGAGTTTTAAATGATTCCAGTACAGTGGAGAAACGCTACTTTGACTATTTCATGATCTTTCTGGTCTTAACGACCATTATGATCCTGATTCTTGAAATCAAAAATGAACTTCCCGTATGGGTATATTATTACGAAGCTATTGCAGTTTTTGTTTTTATTATTGAATGGCTGGGACGGTTATGGGTTGCAAGTGATGCCCATCTTGATATCATTCAGACACAGGAGAATGCAGAATATCAGAAAGTGACACTTTCAACCTGGCAATTGATCAAGCCGGCATTGCTCAATAAGGTAAAATTTATCATCTCTCCGATGTCCATTGTGGATTTGCTTGCTATTTTGCCTTCCTACAGAGCATTACGTTTTTTGCGTTTTTTGCTTCTTTTCAGACTCTTTAAAGTTTTTCGTTATACCGAAAATATCAATAGTCTGCTGCGTGTTTTTCTGGAAAAGAAGTTTGAATTTCTGAGCTTGATTATCCTTTTTGGATTTATGGTCTTTTTTGCTTCGACTGTTATCTATATTTTTGAAGGGACAGGCGAAAACCCTAACATTCATAATTTTTACGATGCAATATACTGGGCGGTTGTAACGATTACGACAGTAGGTTTCGGAGATATTTCACCTATTACGCCCCAGGGCAGATTTGTAACGATTTTTTTGATCATTGGCGGTATTACTGCGATCTCATTCATGACCTCTATTATTACGACTGCAATGGCAGAAAAGCTGGAATTGATGAAAACCAATCAAGTCTTTTATGAGATTGGCAAACTGAAATATTTTATTGTAATTTGCGGATATGGCAAAATGGGAAAAGTACTTGCCGATGAACTGCGTCTGGCAGGTGAGAAAGTGGTAGTGATCGATCCTCTTGCCGAAGAGATTTTACAGGCACAAAAGGATGGTTTTTATGCACTTCATGCTGATGCAAGCGATATCGATCTTTTAAAACAGTTAAGACTTGAAAACCGGGTGAAATATTTTGTTGCATTGACGAATGATGATGCAACCAATCTTTCGATCATACTTTCCGTAAAAACGATCAATAAGGATATCGTACTCTTCTCCAGGGCTGTTGAAAAAAATGCGCGTAGTAAACTTTTACTTGCCGGAGCCCAGGAAGTGGTTTTTCCTTATGAATCTGCAGCGATAGCAGCATATGAACATCTTGGTCAGCCGGTTGCCTTTTCTGCAATTGATGAAATTTTACATGAATATATTGAACCTGTTATTGATGAAATTGAGATTACAAAAGAGATGCCTGTTGTAGGTAAAGATCTGCGCCGTATCGGTATCAAAAAATACCGCTTGAAACTACTTGGTGTTGTACGTCAGAAAGAGAATAACAAATTCTATTTCCATCCAAAAAAAGAGGCATTTAAAGTAGAAATAGATGATATTTTGATTGTTATCGGTGCTTCGGAAGATATTGTTGCTTTCAAACTCCATCTTCATGAGGAGCGCTTATGATTGATACTATTATATTCGGATACTCTAAAAGTGCGATGGAAATTGCACGCATTCTCACGGAAAAAGAGCACGAATTTGTAATATTGACTACCGATGAAGATCGTACAAAGATTGCCATTGAAGATGGCTACGATGCACACTGGATTAACTATAATGATGATGAAGAGTTAATTAAATTTGGTATTGGCAAATGGGTAAAAACACTTTTTTGTGTCAGTGCAAACTATAATAAGAATCTATTTATTACGCTTAGTGCCAGAAATCTCGATCCCAAGTTGTATATTCTCTCTCTGAGTGCAGATGAAGCAGAAGAGAAAAAGATGATTCTTGCAGGTGCGAATAAAAATATTAATCCTTATACAGTTGGTGCAAATAGAATCTACAGATTGATCAAAAAACCTGTTGTCTATCATATACTGGATGAGATTTTATATCATAAATCTGATATTAAAATTGCGGAACTTACAGTGCCTGAAAATTCCTATTTGATTGGTTTACCGCTGCATGGTGCCAATATTGAGGCAGATTATGATTTGATGGTACTGGGGATTCAGGGTGCTAAAGAACGCCAAAGGTTTATATTTCATACCTATAAAATCAGAAAGAAGATACAGCAGGGAGATATTATTGTGGTGATTGGAAAAGAGAAAGATATCAAGAAATTCAAAAAAGCGATGGTACCGTCATGAAAATAGGAATTATAGGTGCGGGAAAGTGGGGGCAGGCACTCGGTTTTGCCTTCTCAAAGAATCATGAAGTCTATTATAGTTCCAGACATAAAAAAGAGCTTCCAAACTTTGTTTCGATGGAGCAGATTCAGGAATTTGAATATCTTGTTTTTGCGATATCGGCGCAAAATGCACGCTCCTGGCTGGAGGAACATCTTGATTTTAAAGGGCAGAAATTTCTTGTAGCGTCAAAAGGGATTGAAATTACAACCGGAAAATTCCTCAATGAAGTATTTGAAGAGTTTATTCCCCCGGAAAATCTAGCCTTCATATCGGGACCCTCTTTTGCGGCTGAAGTGATGCAGTCACTGCCTACTGCTATAGTAGTCAGCTCCACTAACCGCATACTTGCACAGAGATACGCTTCATTTTTCCCGGATTTTATGAAGAGTTATATCTCCGATGATACAATAGGTGCAGAAGTGAGCGGTGCCTATAAAAATATTATTGCCATTGCCAGCGGTATTTGTGACGGCTTGCAGCTTGGAAACAATGCCAGAGCTTCTCTGATTGCAAGAGGGTTGGTCGAGATGACCCGTTTCGGTGAGTTTTACGGTGCGAAAAAAGATACGTTTCTTGGACTCAGCGGGGCAGGCGATCTCTTTTTGACAGCTACAAGTGTATTGTCAAGAAATTACCGTGTCGGACTTGGATTGGCCAAGAACAGACCACTTGCAGAAATACTCGATGCACTTGGTGAAGTTGCCGAGGGTGTTTACACCACTGAAGCAGTCTATAAAATAGTGCAGAAAAAAAATATCTATACACCGATTGCAAATGAGATATATCATATTTTAGAGGGTAAAGATGTACATGAAAGCCTGAGAGATCTGTTAAACAGCAGCAGCTTTCGCCACTAAGATTGTGAATGTAGCAGTGTTATCGGGGCTGTTTTGATTATTTTTATCTTTTTGTCTCTCTTTAGTGTACATTTCATCAAAATTTAGGTATAATCGCGCACTTCTAAGATACGACTTCACTGCCTGGGTACTTTTCACGAAAAAAACTATCTGGGATACTTTGGTATTTTAGAGGAAATAAAACTATTTTATACGCTATTTGGGATAATAGAGAAAAGCGACATACTGCGCGTCTCGATAACGGAGAACCAGGTAACTTGAAGTTTTGGGCTTAGCCCGAAAAAGCATATGAAACATACAAAGAAGATTTATGACATTTAAAGATTTTAATTTTAAACCAGAATTGCAGCGTGCTATTGACGATGCCGGATTTAAAGAACCAAGCCCTGTGCAGGAAGAGGCGATTCCTATCATACTTGAAGGAAAAGATATCGTTGGACAAGCCCATACAGGAACAGGAAAAACAGCAGCTTTTGGTCTACCTATTTTAAATATGATGGAGTGTAACGGCAGCGTTGAAACAGTTGTGATTGTACCTACCAGAGAACTCGCCACACAAGTGAGTGATGAGCTTTACCGTTTTGGAAAATATCTCGGTATCAATACAGCGACTGTATATGGAGGAAGCTCTTACCAGCGACAAATCAAACATATCAGCAATGCAGGTGTGATTGTTGCAACTCCGGGAAGATTTCTGGACCTTCTCTCCAACGGACAAATCAATATTTCACCCAAATTCGTGGTACTCGATGAAGCGGATGAGATGCTTGATATGGGTTTTTTAGATGATATCAAAGAGATTTTTACCTACTTTGAAGCTCCGAAACAGACATTGATGTTTTCAGCGACAATGCCTCCTGCGATTAAAGAACTGGCAAAGACGATCCTTTACAGACCGGAATTTGTCACCATTACCAAAAGCAATGTCACCAATGATAAAATCAAACAAAACTATTATGTAGTCAGAGAGAGCGAGCGTGATGATGCATTGGTGCGTTTACTTGATTTCAAAGACCCTGATAAAGCGATTGTTTTTTGCCGTACAAAAAAAGAGGTAGATCGTCTCAGCGGTTTTCTCTCTTCCAAAGGGTATATGGCAAAAGGGCTGCACGGCGATATGGAACAGCGTCAGAGAGAAGAGGTTATCAAAGCATTCAAACGTGATCATCTTGAGATTTTGATTGCGACCGATGTTGCGGCACGTGGACTTGATGTGAGCAATGTTACACATGTTTTCAATTATCATATTCCGTTTGATTCTGAAAGTTATGTACATAGAATCGGAAGAACGGGACGTGCAGGTAAAGAGGGGATTGCTATTTCAATCGTTACTCCTCATGAATTCAACTCACTGAAGAAAATTCAGAAAAATGTCGGTTCACAGCTGGAGTCGAAAGTGATTCCTACTATTGCAGATGTTCAGATGCGTCAAAAAGATGCACTTAAAGAGAAAGTTGCTTCCCAGGAGATTTCGGAAGTTGCCAGAGCTTTTGTGGAAGAGTTGCAAAAAGAGTATGTGGATGAAGATATTGCATTGAAACTTGCCTCTTTGATGTACAAATCCAACGATATTGAAGGATCTGACAAAATCGGTATGACAACGGGAGAAGTACAAAAACTTTTTTCACGTTTTGAAAACGATGAACAGCAAAAAAGAGGTTCAAAAAAACGTAACAGGGGTTACAATAACCGTGGTCGCAATAAAAGAAGACGTGACGAAGAGGGCGGTCGCGGGAACAGAAATAGAAACAACAACAGAAGGAGATAATATATGGCAATAGATACAATAGAGTCGTCTGAAGATTTTGTAAAGTTTGTGGAAGCATTTAAAGAGAGTGACCGTTACAGAGAACCGGTTGCTTTTGGTATTGCAAGAGTGGATCGCGGACAAAAAAACAGTGAAAAGATACTGCAGGCAACATACCCGACTATCAACTGGAAAGAAAATTACGGTTCTGCGGCTGTTTTTATGGCGGCGCTTGAAGAGAGCGGTGTGGAAGTAGAGAAATCTGAAAGTGAATTTGTTGCTCCGATTTCCCGTGAATTCATTGAAAACGCAATGGCTCTTTTTACACCATACCTCTCTGAAGCGACAGGTACAGCACATAAAAATGTTCAGGTGATAAAAGCAATAAATGAGTTGTTCGTATCCAATGTGGTAGATGATACGCATGCTTTTAAAGTTGTCTTTCTTTTTGAAGATGAGGCTCCTAAGTCTGTAGAGAGTGTTTATCTGAAACTTTATGCACTCTCAACCGGTAAAGCGGAACTTAGAAGTGTAAATCTCAATGGTGCATTTGGTATTTTGGAAAATGTTGCGTGGAGCGGTAATATGCCGATAGAGCTTGACTGGCTCAGAGAGAATGAGATCAGTTTGAAAGTGGATGGAATGTATCCCGAAATCACCAGTGTAGATAAATTTCCACGTTATTTGCAGCATATTATTCCTGCTGACAATACAAGAATTCTTGACAGTTCAAAAGTTCGGATGGGTGCACAGCTTCACCCCGGTACAACTGTAATGCCTGGTGCAAGTTATATCAACTTTAATGCCGGAACAACTGGTCCTGTAATGGTTGAGGGGCGTATAAGCTCTTCTGCTGTAGTGGGAAGCGGCAGTGATGTCGGAGGTGGTGCAAGTATTCTTGGTGTGCTCAGCGGTACGGATGGTAATCCTATTACTGTTGGTAAAAATACACTGCTTGGAGCAAACTCTGTAACAGGTATTCCACTTGGAGACGGTTGTATCATTGATGCTGGTGTGGCGATTCTGGCAGGTACAAAAGTATTGATCGATACAGATGAATTCTTAAAAATCAAAGAAGCAAATCCTGAATGGGATGCTGAAGATACAGATGTATTCAAAGGTGCTAAACTGGCTGGTTTGAATGGTGTACATTTCAGACAGGATAGTATCTCAGGTGAGATAAAAGCATTCAGAAGTACAAGAGAGGTAAAACTCAACGAAGAGTTACACTAATAACCGGATTACCGGATGGGTTTAATTACCCGTCTGCCGGTTTATGTTTTTTGACAGAAACCACAAAAGGTTTCTCATATTTATGCATAGTCTTTCTTTGCATTACTTTTCGCAGGCTGGTACGCATCGATTTGATGATGGCACCTGCCTTTGCTTTTGCTACAGGATAACCCCATTTCGATCCATCTACCAGATGAAACATGATTTTATTGTCTTCATAATTGATATACATAATATTGTAATAGTATATTTCAAATATATCGGCACAGGTATCTTTTTTGGTTCTGACTTTACGAAATCCCTTTTTTACAACCTTGACGTCATCTTTGACAAGATGGTATTTTGCACAATTGCTGTAAAAGGTGATTGAATCGGGACAAAGGTAGATAAAATTGATTTCAAATGCCATAGGCGCTCTGGTTTTGAGATTAAAGTAATCTCCATACTTTTTATAGAATGGACAATGGTCTTTGGGAGAGGGGAGAGATATGATCTCTACATCCTTACAATCGACTTTCGTCTGTTTGATACCTTTCTCTTTTAATACCTTGAAAAATTCATCTTTATATTTTTGAGAATATTTCCAGAAAAAAATTGTTGAAACTACGATAAAAAGTATCACCCCGACAGTAAAAGCGATAATAGACCATGATTGTGCATCAATATAAAGACCGACAGCTAACACAAGCGGTACAAGAGAGAAGAGAGTTTCTACACAGTAACATCCTGTGTAGAGCATTACTTTTTCAAGAAATGATTTTTCCACGCTTTAAAATATCTATCCAAGTTCACAATGGTCTACACCGAGCACTTTGATCAACTCTTCAAAAAATGCACCGGAAACCTTGTCGTAATCATCATGAAACTCCAGGCAGAAGTCACCGTTGAAGTCACCTTTGGGCGAAATAATTTTGGTAGGATAAACTTTATATTTTTTTATTAGTTCATTGGCCGCATTGAAAATCTTCTCTTTTTGTTCGAGCGTATGATACTCAAGCACCAATCGGCTGTAACGCTCTTCCATTTCATGATAGGCTTTAATACAAGCTGGTTTTGACATTTTATTCCTTTACATCCAGTCAATCAGTTTTGATACCTCTGTAGCTTCAAAACATTTGATATTTTCTATAGTTTCAAGAGGTAATTTTGGCACAATTGCCCTTTTGAATCCCTGAGTTTTAGCTTCCCTGAGACGAATATCGAGATTGTAAATATCTCGGATATCGCCGATGAGCGAAACTTCTCCGATAAAGATTGTATCTTTACTGATAGCCCTGTCCCGAAAACTGCTGATAATAGCTGCAATGATGGCAAGATCGGCAGCTGTTTCACCCACTTTGATACCTCCGGCGATATTGATAAAGACATCGTACTCATTCAGGGGTAAGTCAAGTTTACGCTCTAAAAGCGCTAGCAGCATAGTCAAACGGTTAAGTTCATATCCGGTTGCGCTGCGTTTGGGAGTAGGGTAGCCGCTTTGTGCAACGAGTGCTTCTACTTCAAGTACAATAGGACGGCTTCCCTCCATCAAAACGGTAATTGCCGATCCGATGCTGGCATCGCCTCGCGTAAAGAACTTTTTCGATATATTTTTGGCGCTGACAAGCCCCTCTTTACTCATCTCAAAAATAGCTACTTCACTGGTTGAACCAAAGCGGTTTTTGATACCGCGCAGCATGCGCAGTTCTCTGTTCGCATCACCTTCGAAGTAGAGCACTGTATCGACCATATGTTCCAAAACCCTCGGACCTGCTATCGATCCCTCTTTGGTGATATGCCCGATAATGAAAATTGCAACATCATGCTCTTTACCGTAACGCATTAATTCAAATGTAATCTCTCTGACTTGAGAGACACTACCCGGTGCAGAAGTCACTTTTTCCGAATAGAGTGTCTGAATGGAGTCTACAATCAAGACTTCAAAATCCTCTTTATAGAGTTCGCCAAAGACATCTTCAAGTTTGATTTCTGAAAGAAGATAAAGTTTCTCTTCGTTTGCATCAAGACGGTTGGCACGTATTTTAATCTGTCCTAGTGACTCTTCGCCGCTGACATAAAGTACTTTTTTACCGCTTTTGGCAAGATTTCCACCAATTTTCAGCAGCAGTGTAGATTTGCCCACACCGGGACTTCCGCCAATAAGTGTCAGTGATCCCGGAACAATACCGCCTCCAAGTACAAGATCAAGTTCTGAATCGTTGGAAGAGAAACGGGTATGTTTCTCCTCTTTAATTTGGGTAATGGGAAGCGCCCTGTTTGTGGAAGTGGATTTGGAAGAGGTGTTTTTAAGTACTTCCTGTTGCTGTGCATTGAGTTCAAGAAACTCATCCCAGGCACCGCAGTTGGGACATTTGCCAAGCCATTTACCGCTTTGATAGCCGCAAGCCTGACATTCAAAAAGCTGTTTTTTTTTCGCCAATTGTTACCTTTTACTCTTCTGTAAAGATTTCATCGAGCAGAGCATCTACAAATTTCTCTTTCTCAAAAGGAACAAGATTGGCTTTTCCCTCTCCCACACCCAGATAGAGAATCGGTTTTTGAATCTCTTTTGCGATAGAAAAGATAGCGCCCCCTTTTGCCGTGCCGTCAAGTTTGGTGACAATCAGGGCATCGATGCCGATCATGTTGTTAAAGGCATGTGCCTGGGCAATAGCGGAATTACCCTGTGTTCCGTCAAGAATCAAAGTTTTACGGTCAGGTGCACCACTTTTTGCTTTGTCACAGATACGTACTATTTTCTGCAACTCTTTTGCCAGATTGGACTGGGTGTGCAGACGTCCTGCCGTATCGATAATGACATAGTCAATCCCTTTTGCTTTGGCAGAACTGATGGTATCAAATGCTACCGCTGAAGGATCATGACCCTGCTTAGTCGCAACGATAGGCACATCAATGCGTTCAGCCCATTTTTTCAGCTGCTCAATTGCAGCAGCCCTGAAAGTATCTGCTGCACCAAGCATTACACTTTCGCCTGCTGTTTTGTGTAAAAAAGCAAGTTTTCCGATGGTAGTTGTTTTACCCGCACCGTTGACGCCGAAAATCAATTCAACAAAAGGCTTTTCAATATTTTTCTTCTCCTGCAGTGGTTCTATAAAATAACTCAGCAGTACCTTCCGAAGCGGTTCGCGTTTGACTTGATTGGATGGGGGCAGGTAGTAGATAATCTCTTCTACTGTTTCATAAGCCACATCAGCTTCAAGTAAAATCTCTTCAAGTAACTCTTTGGATATGGTGCTCTCTTTTTTGGGCGCAACACTGCGAATAACTTCGGCTGTTTTTTTAAAAAAACCAAACATTGTCTACTTCTTTGTCAACGCCCGCTGGATATCTGCTTCGATCATCTCCTGCGGCGCTGCACCCACATAATGGGTAAAATAGTCTCCGTTGGTATCGTACATTACCATTGTCGGCAGACTGCGAATACCGCCCAAAGCATCGGAGAGGGCGAAATTTTGGGGTGAATTTGCTACCGGGAAATTGATACCGAACTCTTGTTCGAATTTTTGAATTTCCAGGTCATCTTTATTCTCTTCCATCAAAATGCCGATAATCTGTACTTTTCCTTTGTAAGCATTTTGAATATCTGCAAGATGCGGTATTTCCGCGCGGCATGGCGGGCACCATGTGGCAAAGAAGTCCAAAATAACAACCTTTCCTTCGTATCCCTTGAAAATAATCCCTTTTGGTGTTGCAACAAGTAAAATATCTTCTCCCCCTGTGGTATGAAGCGTAATAGTACTGGGACCTTCCTCTTTCTCTTTTTCTTTCTGGGAAGTAACCTCTTTTGCCGCCTTTGTCTCTTCTGTCTGTTGGTTACTCTGCTTTTTTCGCTCACAACCTGTTAAAAAAAGCAGTGAAGCCAAAAGTGTCAAGATGATAAATTTGTAAAACATGTCGATCCTTAATCTGGTAAGATATATAATGAAAACAAAACTTGAAATGCAGTACCGTACTGCAGAAAAGTCAAGTTTTGTGAAATAAAAGCAAATTATAGTAGACTGGGACTTATATTTTGGATAAAAAAACTTTTCGTAAGCGTTGTTTGGAGAAATTGCGGCGCAAACAGAACGCTTCGACACTTGCGCTGGACAAAAAAATAGCCGGCCGCGTCGAGGCAATTATCGAGGAGAAGAAACCGTCGTCGGTTCTTTTCTATTTGCCTATGTCAGTTGAAGCTGATTTAAGAAAACTGATGCAGAAAGGGCGAAAAAAATATAAGATATTTGTTCCTTTTATAGTGAAAGAAAGTTTCAAGATGGTAAAATATCGTTTGCCTTTGAGACGGAATATTTATCAAATTTATGAACCGCCGCAAAGCCACTTGAAGATAAAAGATGTAGATATGATTATCGTACCGGTCGTAGGGGTTGACGGTATGTGTAAAAGAGTGGGTTTTGGCAAAGGTATGTATGACAGATACTTTCAAAAACTAAAAAAACCACCTGTTGTAATTTTTGTACAACGGGTACAATGCGCCACTAAAGAGATTGTAACAGATAGCTTTGATGTGATGGCGGATTTTTATATTACCCCTAAAGAGACTTTATACAGAGGTAGAAACTATGATAACAGAGATCGCAATCGCGCTTGCAGGCGTACTCGCAGGTGCGGGCGTTACTGCGCTGGTTACAAAAAGAGGACATAATGCAAAACTGAGCCTTTTCCTGGATCAGGCAAAAGCGAAAGCAAGTACAATCGAATATGAAGCGGAAAAATTGCTTCAGGATGCCAGAATCAAGGCAAAAGATCTTGAAATCGAGGCAAAAAACAGTTATGAAGAGAAAAAACAGAAACTTCTTGCCGAGTATGAAAAACGTTTTGCACAGCTGGAGCAGAAAGAGCAGGATGTCAATACTCTTTTTAAAGATGAACTTAAAAATATTATGTCTGAAAAAGAGGATCTCAAACAGGAGAAACTCTCTTTGCAGGAGTATAAAGAGGAGTTGCAGAAAAAAGAGGTTGAACTCAAAACCAAACTTGAAGATGCTGACAAACTGATAGAACGTTCAGCCGGAATGACCGGTGATGAAGCCAGGGAAATTGTACTTAAACGTGCTGAAGAGAATGCCCGTGCAGAGATTGCACATATTGTCAGAAAATATGAGCAGGAAGCAAAAAACAAAGCGAAAAAACATGCTTATTATATTCTGGCACAGGCAACGACACGATTTGCGGGTGAGTTTGCTGCCGAGCGGCTGATCAATACTGTCAACCTGCCAAGTGATGATATCAAAGGGCGTATTATCGGGAAAGAGGGTAGAAATATCAAAGCACTGGAGATGATTCTGGGCGTAGATGTAATTATCGACGATACCCCGAATGTGATCATTCTCAGCAGTTTCAATCTTTACCGTCGTGCAATTGCCACACAGGTGATCGAAGAGTTGATTCAGGACGGACGCATACAGCCTGCACGTATTGAAGATATTTACAAAAAAGTAACCGAAGAGTTTGAGCAGAAGATTTATGAAGAGGGTGAAGATATTTTGCTTGATTTCGGTATTGCAGATATGCATCCTGAAATTATCAAGCTGATTGGTAAGCTTCGCTTCAGAGCTTCTTACGGACAAAATGCACTGGGGCACTCTCTTGAGGTTGCCAATCTTGCAGGGATTATTGCTGCGGAGTGCGGCGGAGATGAAAAACTGGCGCGCAGAGCAGGTATACTGCACGATATCGGTAAAGCATTGACGCATGATTTCTCAGGCAGTCATGTCGATCTGGGTGCCGAGATATGCAAACGATACAACGAACACCCTGTCGTCATCAATGCCATTTACGCGCATCATGGTCATGAAGAAGTAACCAGCATAGAATCAGCTGCTGTCTGTGCGGCAGATACACTATCTGCTGCGAGACCGGGTGCCAGAAGAGAAGTGCTGGAAGCATTTTTGAAAAGGGTACAGGATATTGAAGATATTGCTACCTCCAAGACAGGTGTCCGCTCTGCCTATGCGATCAACGCGGGGCGCGAGATCCGGGTAATTGCCAATGCCAAACTGATCAACGATGACGAAGCGGTACTTCTTTCCAAAGAGATTGCCAAAGAGATTGAAGAGAAGGTACAGTACCCCGGAGATATCAAAGTCAATGTTATACGGGAACTTCGTGCGGTAGATTACGCCAGATAAGAGGATGCAGACCTATACATTTTCTGAAATATTTGCAGAAATCAGGAAATACAAAAAAGAGCTGATTATTGCAAATATTGTTGCTATTCTGGCAACACTTGCGGCTGCCCCCGCACCGCTTCTGATGCCTCTGCTGGTAGATGAAGTTTTATTGCATAAACCGGGTTACCTGGTAGGAAAAATAGACTCTCTTTTCGGTTTTTCTCATGAAGCATGGTTCTATGTTGCAGTTGTTTTGGTTTTTACACTGCTGCTGCGAATGCTCTATTTTATGTTTAGTATTGTGCAAAGCTGGTATTTTACTATTATCTCAAAAAATATTACCTATAAAATACGAAAAGATCTTCTGCATCAAATTTCAAGAGTGAGTCTGCGGGAATTTGAAAATTTTGGAAGTGGTAAAATCTCATCTCTGGCAATTGTGGATGTTGCTACGATTGACAGTTTTTTATCCTCTTCCATCAGTAAACTGGTAATCTCTCTTTTTATGATTATCGCTGTTTCTGTCGTACTGCTTTTGATTCACTGGCAGCTTGCACTTTTCATTTTGCTGTTCAATCCATTTGTCGTGGTGCTGACACGTAAAATTGCCAAAAATGTCTCCAGATACAAGAAAGAGGAGAATGCAATCATTGCAACATTTCAGGAATCTCTTTCCGAGACGATGGAACTTTTCCGACAGGTCAGGGCGGCAAATGCTGAGAATCATTTTTTCGCTAAACTGAAAAATCTGGCAGGTGAAATCAAAGAGAAGGGGATTGCCTTTGCCTACAAATCCCAGATCTCGATCAATGGTTCACATATGCTCTTCCTGGCAGGTTTTGAACTTTTCAGGGGAGCCGGTATTTTGATGGTCGCCTACTCGGATCTGAGTATTGGACAAATGCTGGCATTTTTTGGATACCTGTGGGTTATTGTGGCACCTGTCAATCAGATTATCACGATGCAGTATGATTATCACAATGCAAGAGAAGCACTGAAACGTATCAATACTATTTTTGATCTGGAGAAAGAGCCTGCGTATCCGCATCTGCAAAATCCTTTCATGAAAAAGAAAGCAAACAGTGTCACCATCAGAAACCTCTCTTTTTCCTATCAAAAAGAGTTACCGATACTGAAAGATGTTTCACTACAGATCAAAGAAAAACAGAAAGTGGCGCTTGTAGGGGCAAGCGGTAACGGCAAAACAACACTGGCTCAGCTGATTGTCGGGTTTTATCAGCCCGATAGCGGTGATATCCGTTATGACGGTATCTCCTATAAAGAGATCGGTCTGGATGTGATCCGCGAACATGTCTATCTTGTATTGCAGATTCCAATGCTCTTTAATGAAACAATCCGTTTCAATCTTACTTTCGGCAAAGATGTAGCCGAATCTAAAATCATAGAAGCATTGGAAATTGCACAGCTGGATGATTTCTTGAAAACTTTGCCCGATGGTCTTGATACGCTGGTTGGGACAAACGGTGTTAAACTCTCCGGAGGGCAGAGACAACGTATCTCCATTGCACGGATGATTATCAGCGATCCCAATATCGTTATTTTAGACGAATCTACCTCCGCACTGGATATCCACACAGAAGAGGCGCTTTTTGAGAGGTTGCAGCCTTTTTTGGCGGAGCGGACGACGATTATTATCGCGCATCGTTTGAGCACAATCAAGCAGGCAGATTATATCTACATGATTGATGAAGGCAAAGTTATACAGGAAGGTACACTTGATGATTTATTAAAGCAGCAAAACAGACTGCATACTTTTTTCAACCCTTAATAAATAAAACAATAAATAGAGGATTTTATGGAAGATATTTTTCAATCACTGACAACTTACGGTTATATTGCACTTTTTTTATATTCGCTTGGCGGAGGATTTTTCGGATTGATTGCAGCGGGAGCGCTTAGCTATCTGGGCAAAATGGATATTGTTATTTCAATGCTGGTTGTTTTTGTCGCCAATTACCTGGGGGATATGATTCTCTTTTATATGGCACGTTATAACAAAGAGATAATTGCTCCCTACATGAAATCTCATCGTCGTAAATTTGCACTTTCTCATCTTCTGGTCAAAAAATATGGGGATTTTGCTGTTTTTATTCAAAAATTTATTTATGGTGTCAAGACACTGGTGCCGATCGCTATGGGATTGTCAAAATATAGTTTTGTCAAATTTGGTATATTAAATATCCCTGCAACTGCAATTTTTGTCCTCTTTTTCGGTTTACTGAGCTACAAAGGGGGTGAACATATTGTCGCACTCTTTGCCAAACTAAAAGAGACACCATGGATAATGCCGCTGATTCTTTTCTCTTTGATTGGCGGTTTATGGTTCTATTTTCATAAGGCAACCAAAAAGTAGTGCAGGTTAGTGTTGTTATACCCACCTATAACCGTGCCGAAATGGTGGTACGTGCTGTGGATTCTGTACTTGCACAGAGTGAAGCGGCAGATCAGATTATTGTTGTGGATGACGGATCGTCTGATGCCACACAACAATTTCTGGCATCCTATCATGAACAGATAGAGGTGATTTATCAGCCAAACAGAGGTGTCTCGGCGGCAAGGAACAGCGGTATAAAAGCAGCCAGGTATGAGTGGATTGCCTTTTTGGACTCTGATGACTGCTGGCATAAAGAGAAACTCTATTATCAAAAAGCGTTTCACCGAAAATATCCTGAAATATTATGGTCGCATACGCTGGAAGCATGGATTCGCAATGGAAAAACAATCTCTCAGAAAAAACATCATGCAAAACCGGAAGGAGCCTGTTTTTACGAATCACTCTCTTTTTGCAAAATAGCACCTTCAACAGTGATGCTTCACCGGGATATTTTAGAGGAAATTGGTTATTTTGATGTAGATTTACCGGTTTGTGAAGATTATGATCTCTGGTTGCGTATTTTAAAAGTATATGATATTGGATTGGTTCATGAAGTATTGACCACCAAATATGCAGGACATACCCAGCTCTCTTTCTCCGACTATATTTTAGATCAATATCGGATTAAAGCACTCTGTAAACATCTTCCTGAAAAAAAGGTACATGAAGAGATTGAAAAAAAATTGATGATTCTCAAAACTGGCGCACAGAAGCACAAAAATCAATCTGTACTTCATTTTTGCGACGAAATCGAAATGTGTATCAGGCGGAAAGAGGCTCTTTAATCTCCAACGGTTTTTTGGCAAGCTCCAATTCTGCTTTGCCGATATAAAATCCCTGAGAGTAGTCAATTCCTATTTCATTGATAATATTGAAAATCTTTTTATCGCTGACATACTCTGCTACAGTTTTTGCACCAATTTTATCTGCAAAGATTTTGATTGTCTCTACTGTTTGCCGACATGCGTTGGAGTGGGCGATATCTTTGATAAGTGAACCGTCAAGTTTGATAATATCTGGTTGAAATTCGATAATACGGATAAAGTTGGAAAAGCCGCTTCCAAAGTCATCAATGGCAATTTTAACGCCGTAACTTTTTGCCAATTGGATAAAGTTTTTGACAACTTCATAAGAGTCTGTCTCTTTGTCTTCAAGCAATTCAAATATCAATTTATCGGTAACATCTCTGTTGTTTTCCAAAGCTTCGAGTAAAAATTCACGCATTACCGGATCTTCAATATCAAGAGAAGAGAGATTAATAGAAATCTCACATCCGTTTTCTCTGATTTTTTGTATTACTTTATCGATAAGCAGTTTTGTAATATATGGATAGAGTTTACCTTTTTTGGCAGCCTCAAGAAAGTAGGGCTGTGGAAATACCACATCATATTTTTCATCATACATCCGTACCAGTGCTTCATAACGTTTGATTTCGCCTGTTTTGTTATTATAGATGGGCTGAAAAAAGGGAACAATCTTATCATCTTTCAGGGCTTCTTTGATTACTTTGAGAATTTTGAGATTCTCTTCAATATTCTCTTTGAGTTTATCAATCATTCCATCTGAAAGAAGATACTCTTTTTTCTCCTGAAGCGCAGCTCCAAGAATTGTATGGGCATCTTCATAAAGTGTTTCAGGCGAAGTATTTGAATAACTCATTGTAACATTGACATAAAATTCATACATATCGAAAGTAAAACGACTCTTTTTGACATACTCGATCAAATTGGTACAAAATGCTTCAATTCTGTTACTTTCAAAGTTTTCAACATCGACAAGAATGGCATATTCCCCGTTTGAAATATGGTAAATGGAGTGTCTGGGTAACAGTGCGCTGAATTGTTTGAGTGCATTCAGAAATATACTATCAAGTTTTTCAGCGATTTTACTGCCGAAAAAACTTTCGTTGAGTGTATAATTATCCATATATACCAGAAAAAGTCCTGCTTTTTTCATATCGGATTGCTGAATATCTTTCATCAGTGCCAGTTTATTGGGGTAACCGCTTGCTGCATTGATAGATGCAAGAATATACCGCTTGTTGAGTCTTGCCGTTTCAATATAGGATTTACATCTGGCTTTGAGTTCAAGTTTATCAAAAGATTTGTTGATAAAATCATTAACACCGCATTCAAGAGCTTTAATCTTGTCTTCTTTGCTTTCAAGTGAAGTAATCATCAAAATCGGCGTTCTTTGGATCTGATCTATTTTGCGTATCTCCTGTGTTGCTTCAAAACCGTCCATAACCGGCATCATTGCATCCATCAGTACAATATCCGGTGATTCTGACAATACCTTTTCAATTGCTTCTTTACCGTTTTCTGCTTCAATAAAGGTATAGCCTTCCTCTTTCAGTGCCAGTTTGATCATCATCCGATTTACGGCGATATCGTCCACTATCAATATTTTTGCACTCATTGTGTTACTTTCTCCTGTACAAGTTCATAGAGTTTTTGCCCCAGTTTGTTATAAAGTGATTTGTAATCCACTGCTTTTTGAAAAGTCGCTGCAGCTTCGATCTCTTTGGAAATGGCATATATATCATCAAGTGCAAGATTTGCCGCACTTCCTTTGATAGAGTGTGCTTCATTACGTATGGTTTCATAATCTTCAGAGAGTATTCCCTGATAGAGTTTATGCATATTCTCATTTGCACTTTGCATAAACATATTCATAAGCATCTGGGCATCTTCTGTATCGATATCCATTTTTGTTGCAAGTTCATTTATATCTACCATATCATCTCCTTTTTCATTCCCATCATGATTTAAAAATTTTGTAAACATCTCCAGAAGTTGCGCTTTACTGACAGGTTTGGTCATATACTCATCCATACCCGCGTCGATAAATCGCTCTCTGTCACCCTTTAGTGCATTAGCTGTCAAAGCAATAATCGGTGTATGTGTCAATTTTTTGTTTTTTTCTATATCCAGTATCACTTTGGTAGCCTCAATACCGTTTAGATTAGGCATATTCTCATCCATTAAAATTAAGTCATAACTTTTTTGCTCAAATGCATGAACAGCCTCCAGTCCATCATTGGCTATATCGTACGTTAGACCAAATTTTTTCAGTAAAAGTGTCATGTACATTTGATTTGCTTTATTATCTTCTACCAGCAGAATATGTTTGCCTTTGAGTCTGGATGTATCCAGTTTTGGCATAGTTGTATTGTTTTTATATTCACCTATCTCAACAGGAATAGAGAAATAAAATCTGGTCAATACGCCAGGGTTGCTGTAAAGTTTAAGTTCCCCACCCAACATTTCAACCAAGCGGCTGGAGATAGAGAGTCCAAGACCTGTTCCCCCGTATTTACGGGTTGTAGAACTTTCTGCCTGTGAAAAGGCTTTGAAAATATCCTGCTGTTTCTCTTTTGGGATACCAATTCCATTATCTTCTACTGCAACATTGAGATAACCATTTTTATATTCGATATAGAGACTGACACGACCATTGTTTTTGGAAAATTTAATAGCATTGGAAAGGAGGTTTGCAATGACTTGTTTGATACGCAATGGATCACTGACAAGCGCATTTGGCATATTGTTATGATCCATATGTAGTGTCAGTGAAATATTTTTTTCCGATGCCTTGGCACGAAAGAGGTCTGTCATGGTATTAAATTCGTCATAGGTATTGAAATTGATCTTTTCGATAAAGAGATTGCCACTTTCGATTTTGCTGAAATCAAGAATATCGTTAATAACTCCAAGCAGGGCATTGGAAGAGTTCTGGATGGTATTGATATATTTTAGTTTTTCGGGATCTTCTTCCTTCTCTTTGAGTAAATCTATAAAACCGAGTATCGCATTGAGCGGTGTACGTATTTCATGAGACATATTTGCCAGGAAATTCGACTTTGCCTGATTCGCTTCTTTGGCTTTTTCTGCCATATCCTGTGCCTCTTTTTTGGCAGCTTCAATATTTTTATTATATTTTAAAATCTGGTTGCTGATAAGATGACTTACATAGAGGAAAAAGACAATTACTAAAGAGATCGCTATAAATTGATAACCTGCATAATAAAGTATCTTTTTATCAAGATCTTTGTTGATTGTCTCTATCTCTTGAAATGTTTTCTCTAAAATATTATTGTTGATTTTCTGCATCTCTTTGATCATATAGATCACCTCTGAGATATAGGAATCTTTATCCATCTTCATTTTTTGGTTAAAGTCATTCAATGAAAGTTTGAACAACATAATATATTGTTTCAGGCTCCGTATCTGTTCCCTTGTATAATTGTAAAATTCTTGATTGTCAACATTGGATTCTGTTTGTGCTATCTTTTCAAGTTCTTTGATATTTTTGGCAAGTTGAATGATTTTGTCATTAATCTTTTCTTTAAAATAGAGTTGGTTTTTGCTGTTGGATTTGACAACGGAAATATCAGATATATCTTCTCTGAGGTTGAGTAAGATAGTCGAAATGGCAACTTCGGTGTTTTTTTTCATTTCGAGAATTTTAGTCTGACTGTAAAGATTCTCTATCATATTGTTGAAAATATAATTCAGACTGATAACTATCAGCAATCCCATGAGAAAAAGACGTGTCAGAAGCTGCAGGTTTTTATAAGTCTGGTTCTGATAATTTTTGTCTGTTTTGTTCATATAGTTATCCCAAATTTACTCTTAATTGTTCTCTCACAGATACTATATCGACAAATACCAACTGTAGTAAAGTATAAAATAATATTTTACGTTTGTTTAAGTAAAAAATTTTTAATGATGTCGTTCCATTGCATACTCTTTTTCAAAAACCCTTTTATTCCATGAGATGATGACAACCAGCGCCAGGGCATAAAGGAGTGTAGAGAGTAAAATAACTCCGACAACAATCGCTTCAAACATCTCTTTGTGTGCAAAATCAGCCGGAAGCATCTGCAGCATTACAATAGAGAGCCCGCCTTTGATACCTGCAAAAAGCAGAACACTCCACCAACGAAAAGAGATATCTGTCATTTTTGCCGAACGATTGGAAAAGAGGGCAAAAAGAGCCATCATAGCAGCACGAATAAGCGTTGTCACCAGAAACATCCAGAGAATTTCACTGGCATATTTGAGTAGCAGATTGATATGTACAATACTTGCCATAGAGATAAAAAGAAAAGCATTGGCAAGCAGAGCAAGTACGCTGATATACTGCATATTGAGCTTATGCTGTTCAATTTCTGTTATATCTGATCCCAGTTTACGGGTAATACCACTCATAAACTGGGTTGAGAAAATTTTCTTGCTTTTGTTGGTACGGTCAAGAATACGTTTGCTTTTGCGTACCCTTCGGTCAATTTCACGCAGGGATTGCTGGGTGATGGTATTAAGCGTAATAACTGCAACAATTACTGCAAGTAAACCCGAAACATGAAAATGTTCGGCAATTTCAAAAGCACTGTATGCAGTCAGAAGAATCACGACAAGTTCACTCATTCCGTTTTCTGTAGTACGCATCAGTTGAATTCCCAGAAAACCTGTTACTAAACCAATAAGAACAGAGAGAGTAAGTACTTTTGCAGAAACAGTTACGATATCCACAGGACCGATATCTGTGCCGTTGATCATAGGAAGGGCGATAAAACTGAAAATAATCAAAGCGGTAGCATCATTGAAAAGCGATTCTCCTTCTGCGAGGATTTTTAGCTTATGGGGTACTTTGAAACTGGAAAAAACAGAAACAACAGAAACAGGGTCGGTCGCAAGAACCATTGCAAAAAGGGCGATAAGCGCACCTGCTCCAAGTTCATATTCGCTAAAAAACGTGATTGCTGTCCAGTATCCGGAAAGCAAAGAGAGTATTACTGCGATAACAGCAAGGAAAATAAGACTTAATGCATTTTTTTTCAAATCTTTCAAATCAAGCTGCAGTGCATCGGATGTAATTAAAATAGGTATCAGGAAAAGTACCAGCTCTGCAAAATTCTCTTCTGAAAAGATACGCAGATTAGGAAATATATAGAAAGATAAATAACTTAAAATCAGTAATGAAACCGGTGATGGAATTTTAAAATACTTTTGTATCTCAATTGAGAGGAAAAGAACAGTCAGTAAAAGCAGTAATTCGAGTATCATAAACACCCCTTTTTAATAAAATGTTATGATACCCGGATTTGATTTAAGGTCTAAGAATACTTCCTACGCCTACACCCACATCAATACCGCCGACATTGACTGTTTTACTAGCTCCAATATTGGCATAGGGCGTAGAAACACAACCGTTCAGAAATAAAATACCAACTATGAGGAAAAAGTATTTCATGATATCTCCTTTATCTTTCCAGCATAGCACAAAATCGTGAAACGATTGTGGCATTGTACTTATTGTGTAATCAAGCGCGCATTGATCGGTTGTACCGGTCGGTTATTATTTGTTCCTATAATTTTGTGTATCTGTTCAATTTGTCCTTTTGAAGCAGTCACACTTTTTTTGAAAAGTGCCCAAAGTACCCCTTCACTGCACGGTGGTGTTGTAAGTGAACCGTTGTAGCGGTAATAATCGACATCCATAGGCATCAGGGCAGAGGCATTTGCAGGTTGTTTGAGTTTGCTGACAGTTCCTTCGACAGGGGAAAGGACTTCAATTATTTTCTGCAATTCCGGATTTTCCGCACCCTCTTCAAACAGGAGTCCAAGTACGGCAATATTTCCCTCTTTGTCAAGATGCACAAAATGTGCTTCCATCGGGAATGATTTTCCCTCTACAGTATGCTCACTCGGCGTATGAAAATGGAACTGTTTAAGTTCAAAAGTATGTCCGTCGATTGTAACAAGACTGCCTGGTCTGTAATTTACCTGTACAGCGTGTCCGTTGTATGTTGTATTTTCTCCACCGACAAAGTAACGGAACTGGATATGTTTTTTAGCAATATGGCGCGTATCTTTGATATCAACTGGAGATTGGTTTTTTCCCTCTTTGCACATATGGTACTCAGGTTTCAGATCTCCCCAGTGCTCTGGTCCGTATGCCGTATCATAGCTCCAGTGATGTGTTGCAACAGGATGAACTTCTACTTTTTTCTCTTTGGATGCACAGCCGCTTATAAGGATTGCAACTGACAATCCCGCAAATAGAATTTTGAACATCAAATCCTCCTTTGGATATTTTAATTTTCATACTATCAAAAAGCGATTTATAACTTTACATGCTATAATCTGTAAATGCAGAGCTTAATCAAACTTACAGAGTTACTTGAATCGAACAACATTTTTCTTACCGGCGGTGCGGGCGTTGGTAAAAGTTATCTTACCAAAGAGGTGATTTCCTGGTATCAGAAAGAGTATCAGGGTGTCATTGTTCTGGGGTCTACCGGTATTTCAGCTGTCAATGTCGGCGGTCAGACAATCCATAGTTTTTTTGTTTTCGGGATTGCAGGCAATCTTGAAGAGTTGAGCAGTGGTGACCGGTACAACAAGAGCCGTATCAAAGAGTTGTGTAAACTACTCAAAAGTACCGATCTGATTATCATCGATGAAATTTCGATGGTCAGTGCAGATTTGATGGAAATGATTCTTTACCGTTTCAGACAATGCGGATACACAGGAAAACTGATGGTAGTAGGAGATTTTTACCAGCTTCCTCCGGTACAGAAAGCGGGGCGTAAACCTTCTCAAAATATTTTTGAACAGGATCAGGGAATCTACGCATTTGAAAGCAGTGCGTGGGAGATTTTCGATTTTATGACGGTATCATTGACAAAAATCAAAAGAACCAGCAATACAGAGTTCATGAAGATACTTGAAAAGATCAGGATAGGGGAAGCAGATGAAGAGGTATTTCACTATCTGGAACATTTGCGCAGTAATAGTTTCGAAGGTGAAAATGATGCGACGCTTCTTTTTGGAACCAATGCCCAGGCAGACAGGCTTAATCTTCAGAAAGTAGCTGCTGTTAAACGGCAGGAGATTGATCTTCCCGCTATTGTCAAGGTAAAAGATCCATCCATTGACAGACGCCGTATCGATGGCTGGAAAAAGAATCTGCCTGTTATTGAAAATCTGAAACTCAAAGAGGGAATTCCTGTCATATTTACCACGAACAAATGGGGAAGTTACCATAACGGGGAACGTGCTGTTGTGGAGCATATCGACAAAGATGCGATTGTGGTAGAGAAGAAGGGCAAACTGATAAAGGTGGATAGATTCTCTTTTGAACTCTCCCGTCCCGCACTCTCTGCTGACGGTATGATTGAAAACGACACCGTTGCCGTACTCGAACAGTTTCCCCTGCGTCCTGCTTATGCTATTACCATTCACAAATCCCAGGGGATGAGTATCGAAAAGCTGATCTGCAATGTAGATACCATCTTTGCAGACAGTCAATTTTATGTGGCACTTTCACGGGCGGTAGACCCCGCTTTTTTAAAGATCAGTTACGCACGAAATGATTTTCAGAGCTATCTACAGCGTGCAGTACGTGTAAGCGAACGTGTGAGAAAATTTTATGACAAGGCAGAAATGATACCGTTAGAGTAATATCTTTTTTGCCAGTGTCATGGCAAACCCTTTTTCATAATAGGCCGCCTCATTGATAAAAAGAGCATGCAGCGGCTCTTCCTCTTCATAATATACTACACTTCCATCCAGTCTGCGAAAGAGGGGATCTCCTTTTGATACCAGCTCAAAATCTCTATCCTGCCTCTCTTCATGAACCATTCCGTCAAGATCACCCCGGGCATCTCTGGGGTAGTCAACCAGTTTAACATGATCATAAACGGTAATCTTTTTTGGCAATTCATCCTCAAAAAGTTCACCCCTGTTTCGTTTTTCGAAAAAATCGAGCAGATGGGAGACCAGTTCTTCTGTCTGAAAAAAGAGATCACTGCGTAAAACTCCCTGCGGAACAGCGCCGACTTCAATAGCAAAACCGTTTGGTGCAATCGAGTCTACAAAAGCATCCTCTTCATCACCTCTCCACCGATAGATACGAAGTTTCGGCTCTTTGGCACAGAGATAACGTATTGCTTCCCAGGTAAGCGGGGTTTCTGAACTGACTACGAGAGAAAGTCCCATATTGGCAGTGGTTGAATGCAGATCGACAATGAAATCGACTGCTGTCTCTTTGGCTCCTTTTGGTCCAAGAAGTGCATTTAACTCTTTTGCCCGTTTTGATTCATATGAAGTACCCTCATTTTGTAAATCCTCTGTTGCAAATGAGCGGTTTAGATCTTTGTCGATATAACGTCTGCATGCTTTGATCGCTTCGGGATTGGTGTGCAGTGTAAGCGTTTCAAAACTCTCTCTGTCTATCGTTTTTGGATTTTGCTGCCACTTTTTGATCAGATAAACCCCTGTCAGTTCATTGCCATGGGTTCCGCCGGTAATTGCAACACGTTTGATCATTTCTTACCTTTTAGCGTTTTGTAAATCTCTGCAGAAATCTCTTCAGGTGATTTATCCTCAACATTGATGATGATATCGGCTACTTTTTTATAGTCCGCTTCTCTCTCTTTATAGAGCGCTTTTGCTTTTTTGGGGCTGGAAAAGAGAGGACGTTTTGCCAGTTTGTTGCGTGCATTTGGATGTTCCTGGATACGTTTCAAGATAGCGTCAAAACTACTGTCAAGCAAAACAACAGTACCGATCTCATGTAGTTTCTTCTGTCTGAAAAAACCGCCCCCTGTAGAGATAATGGCATTTTCTACACTCGTTGCCAGCCACTTTGCAGTCTTCTTCTCCAAATCACGAAAGTAGGGCTCTCCTTCACTTTCAAATATCTTTTTGATTTTACGGTTTTCCAGACTCTCGATCAGATCATCCGTATCGATGGCATAGTAGTCATAAAGTTTGGCAAAGGCACGTGCGACAGTACCTTTGCCTACGCCCATAAAACCGATTAAGATAATATTTTTCATGATGTAAAATCCTCGTCACTCTTTTTCTTTTTTGCTTCAATGATGATTGGCGTACCGCTGAAATCGAAATATTCGCGCAACTGATTGATAAGATAACGCTTGTAGCTGAAATGCAGCGATTTGGGTCTGTTCATGATCAAAGCGATACGCGGCGGCTTGATATCAAACTGTGTACCGAAATAGATTTTGGTAATTTTTCCATGATCGGAAGGAAGCTGATGTTTTTTATTGGTACGTTTGAGTATCTCATTGAGCTGGGATGTTGGAATACGGAAAGTATAGTGCTGATATACCTCTTTGATCAAATCATGGATCTTATGTACCCGTTTTTTGCTCAGTGCAGAAACGGTGATAACCGGTGCATAGGAGAGAAATTTAAAACGATCACGTACACGCTGCAGACTCTCTTTGTAATCATACTGTGCTTTGTCCCATTTGTTCAGCACTATGATACATCCAAGTTCAAATTTATCAACCAGATTGGCAATACGTTCATCCAGTTCCTTGAAATCTTCACTTGCATCGAGTACCAGCAACGCAATATCTGCATTTTCGAGCATCGCCTGGGTACGATTGAGTGCAAATTTTTCAATACCTTCAATTTTACCCCGGCGTCTGATACCAGCCGTATCGACAAAAGTAAAGAGTGTATCCTCATAGACAATCTGTTCATCAACAGGGTCAATCGTAGTGCCTGCCACTTCGCTGACTACGGAACGCTCTTCTCCGACCAAAGCATTTAAAAGAGAACTTTTACCTACATTGACGCGACCGATAATGGCAATCTTAATCTCTTTTACCTCTTCCTCAGGACTCTGCGTACGCTGTTCTTCCGCTTCCAGGATAGCTTCCAGTGAAAAATCATCTTCATCTTCCTCTATTTCCGCTTCAGGTTTGACACGCTCCTCTTCAGGGATCTGGTTTTCGATCCAGTTAATCAGTTTGCGCGTACCACGGTTATGTGAGACTGAGAGAAAAAAGAGATCTTTCGAACCAAAAGCGGTAAACTCCCAGCCGATCTCTTCCTGTTGTCTGTCATTGTCGATTTTATTGACTATCAGGGCTATCTTTTTGCCAAGTTTCTGCAACTCGAAAAAGATCTTTTTATCTTCATCTGAGGGAAGCATTTTCCCATCTACCATATAGAGAATTATATCTGCCTCAGCAGCTGCTTTGAGTGATTTCTCCTTCACTGTTTTAAAAAGGGTTGACGAATCGTCAAGACCACCTGTATCCACTAAAAGTGCCGGTGTTTCATTGAGCATTACCTCTGCGGTTTTAACATCTCTGGTTGTTCCACTCACTTCCGAAGTAATCGCATCCCGGCGTTTTGCAATACGGTTGAAAAGGGAACTTTTCCCCACATTTGGTTTGCCTAAAAGGGCTATTTTTGTCATAATTTCTACTCTTTTGTATTTATTATCTAATATAACATATATTTTGTGAAAATTGATTATAGCAAAAAAGATTTGTTCACTGTCAAGGGAGTTACGCTCTTATTTTGCTACAATTAATAGATGAAAAAAATAGTACTTTTTATTTTATTTACTACATTACTGTTGTTTGGGGCAAAACCACGTACATTAGAAGCAGAGTATGCTATCTCCTATGCCATTTTTGGGAAAATCGGTCAGGCAGAAGCCAGATTGCAGGTTCAAAATAACAGATACCATATTGAAATTAAAGCTGAAGCGACTGGTATTGCAAAGTTTATGAGCAATCAACGTATCGAACGATACAGCAGCAGTGGTATTATAGAAAATGGAAGATTACAGCCGGAACGCTTCATATTAGAGACACGCAAAGGCAAATATTTCAAAAAAGAGCACCATTTTCTTTTCGATCATCTTCAAAAAAAAGTAAAACATCTTACATATATTATAGATAAAGAGGAAAAAAGAGAGAACGAAGAGATACTCTCCTATTATGCCAGAGACGATATATTAACTCTTTTTTTCAATCTGCGCTTCTATCTTCAGAAAGAGTGTAAAACAGGAAAATGTACCCTTGTTGCAGCAGGGGCAAATGAGAAAGATGGTCGTGTAGATATTATTTCACTGGGCAAAAACAGATTTAAAGTGATTTTGCACCGCCGTATATTTGCCAGTAAACAGGGTGAAATGGAGATTCATATCAATGAGATGGGTATCTGTGATTTTGCACTTTTGAAAGATGTGGTATTTTTTGGAGATGTAAAGGCAAATACAACTAAAATATCTTATCCAAAGAGAGAGGTAGAACAATGATTTTGATATCTGGACCATGTGTAATAGAAAACAGAGAAAATTTAATGCGTATTGCAGAGGGACTTCAAAAGTATCATGAAGATACCAATATCGATTTCTATTTTAAAGCCAGCTATGATAAAGCGAACAGAACATCACTTGACAGTTTTCGTGGTCCGGGATTGCATGAAGGATTGAAAATGCTGCAGGAGGTACAAAAAGAGTTTGGATACAAGCTTTTGACAGATGTACATGAGACCTGGCAGATCAATGAAGCTTCCGATGTTGTGGATGTTTTGCAAATTCCTGCTTTTTTGTGCCGACAGACCGACCTGCTTGTCGCTGCAGCACAGACGGAGTGCATTGTCAATATCAAAAAAGGGCAGTTTATGAATCCCCTGGATATGGAGTATTCCGCACTAAAAGTATTACAAACCAGAGGTGTTGAAAACGCCACCTATGCCCAGAGTCAAAAACATGGACTCTGGCTCACAGAGAGAGGCAGCAGTTTCGGTTATGGCAATCTGGTAGTGGATATGCGTTCACTGGTGATCATGAGACAATTTGCACCGGTGATTTTTGATGCGACACATGCGGTACAGATGCCGGGCGGAGCAGGAGGAAAAAGCAGCGGAAAAAGAGAGTTTGTCGCACCGCTTGCACGTGCTGCGGCAGCGGTAGGAGTGGATGGATTTTTCTTTGAAACACATTTTGATCCTTCTATCGCGTTGAGTGACGGTCCCAATATGCTGACACTGGAAGATTTACATACGACAATTACAGATATCCAGAAGATTGGAGCGTGTGTAAACTGATTTTTTATAAGAGGAAGTAAAGGATTTTTTATAATTGTCGATATAACTGCAACGAAGCTATATTTTGCCGGTTTTAGTTATATATAGATTAAATTATAAGGAGTCTGTTTTATGGTATTGCAGAAACTATTTGTACCTCTTGTTTCTGTCATGAACAAACTTCCTTTTAAACTTAAAATTCTTCTTTCTGTTTCAATTCTCTTTATTTTGCTTATTGCTCCTTCCTATGGCGGGTTTATGGATTTTATAGAAAAGAAAAGTTTGTATAACAAGCAGTTGGTCGGCTTGGATTATGTAGAGCGTTTGCAGAGTATCATCGAGACTGTTCAGGTTCACAGGGGACTGAGTAACGGGTATTTTAACGGAAACAGAGCGTATCGTCAAAAGATTATAACGACTGAAAATATGCTCCAGAAAAAGGTTATTGAGTTTATAGATTTTGATGAAAAGCATTTACAGTTGCTAAAAAGAAGTAAATCTTTTGTCAATGCTTTGAGTCTGCTTGAAGCGGTAAAGTTAAATCATGTCACAAGAGAACATTCCACAGATGAAATCTTCAAAACACATAATCAGATCATCCACTTTTTTATCAAAACACTTAAAGAGATAGCTCAAAAGAGTTCCTTTGACTCAAGTGATGACATCAGAATCAAATATATTGCACAGATTCTCAGTGAAAAACTTTTACTCTTACAAGAATATACAGGGCAAATCAGGGGATTGGCGACAGGTATTTTTACAAAGAAAAAAGTGACTGAAGCACAGATTGAAGAGTTACTTAAACTTTATACACTTATCAATAGTATGAAGATGATTTTACTGGATAACAGTGTTTTACTAAATACGAACAACTATCTTATGATACAAAAAGAGACAATATTTGCAGACAATAAATTAAAAGAGCTACTCTTTGTAGTCAATAAAAATATTATTGTCAACCATAAATTACTGGCATACAACGGCAACCTCTTCTTTAAAAAGGCAAGTGAAGCGATCAATGCACAAACCAGACTCTATCAACTTTATGCTGCTGATTATCGTCAAATTCTGACAAATACCCAAAAAGAGATGTATTTAAAATATGCCTATTTATTTTCAGGGTTTCTTCTGATCATTTTGCTGGCATTTTATATTTTCGGTGCTTTTTACCACTCTGTTACAGGAAGTCTGAAAAAATTGCAAATTGCTTCCAAAATGATTGCAGAGGGGAAAACAGATATTCATATAGAAGCAGATACAAAAGATGAAATATCTGATGCACTGCTTGCTTTTAACCATATGAGTCATAAATTGAATGAAAATATATCGTTCCTGAATGGTTATAAAATGGCTATAGATGAAACAAGTATCGTTTCCAAAACCAATAAAAAAGGGATTATTACCTATGTAAACAAAATGTTTTGTGAAATTTCCGGATATACAGAAGAGGAGCTTCTGGGATTTCCGCACAACATTGTTCGCCATCCTGAAACACCGAAAGCAGCATTTGAAGATTTGTGGAAAACCATCAAATCGGGTAAAATCTGGAAAGGTATTATCAAGAACAGAAAAAAAGATGGTGAATACTATATCGTTGATGCTACGGTGATTCCCATCCTGGATGAGAAGGGGAAAGTTCTGGAATATGTAGCGGTACGTCATGATATTACAGAACTGGAGAGGAGTAAAGAGGAACTCAAAAAACAAAAACTCGATTTTCTAACAGCACTTCCCAACAGAAATCAACTGCTTGAAGATTTGAAAACAGTTCCTAAACCAATTCTCTTTTATTTCAATATCGATGCATTTGCAGCATTGAATGATTTTTACGGTACTGATGCGGGAGACAAAGTATTGCTCGATCTTGCTGCACTCTTTAAAGAGATAGCACAAAGCAGCGGTGCACGCATTTATAAGCTGCAGGCAGACGGTTTTATACTGCTGTTTGAAGAGGGAAAAGTCAATAAAAAGAATTACCAGCAAATATATAGCACAATAGTTGACTATATCGAAGCTAAAACGTTGGATTGTATTTCGGATACCTGTATCAGTATTACTCTCAGTGGAAGTGTTGTTTTCTACGATGCAGACAAAGATTATGAAAAATTGCTCGCTTTTGTGGATGTTGCACGGAAATTTGCACTAAAAGAGAATAAAAAATTTATGTTATATAGACAGGAAATGCGCAAAGAGGAAGATTACGCCAACAATATTACCTGGATAAACAAGATCAAAGAGGCTATTGCGCAGGATCGTATCGTGCCTTTTTTCCAGCCTATTGTCGACAATAAAATTGGTGCAGTTACAAAATATGAAGCTCTGGTACGTTTTATCGAAAAAGATGGTAAAGTTGTTTCTCCTTTTTTCTTTCTGGATATCGCAAAAAAAGCCAATCTTTATACACAGATTACGAAAATTGTCATCGACAAAACTTTCAGAAAATTTGAGAACCTGCCACAATATGAGTTTTCAATCAATATCTCTGTAGAAGATATCTATAATGAAGAGGTAAGTGCTTATATCTATAAGAAATTGCAAAATTTCCGCAATCCAAAACAGGTTGTATTTGAGATCACTGAATCTGAAGAGATTAAAGATTATACAAAAGTGAACACCTTTATAGAGCAGATAAAAAGTTATGGCGCAAAAATATCAATTGACGATTTTGGAAGCGGATATGCCAACTTTGAACATATTCTCTCTTTAAAAGCGGATTATATCAAGATAGACGGTTCTTTGGTTAAAAATATCGATACCGACGAACATTCACGTATCATTATTGAAGCGATTATCGCTTTTTGCAAAAAGCTTGGCAGTAAAACAGTTGTGGAATTTGTCCATAATGAAACAGTGTCCAAAAAAGTAATCGATCTGGGCGCGGACTATTCGCAGGGCTTTTTTCTTGGAGAACCTTCAGAAGTCGTAGCACATGAACATCTCATCAATACCCAGGAACAAACGCAAAATATCCGGTAAAACAGATTATTTTATTGCCAGAAATCCTTCAAAATTCATAAATTTCTGTATCGTAATAATATCTACAAAACCGGCACGTTTAAGCATATCGATATTGCCTTCGGTGGAAAAAGGTTCCAAAACACCCTTCAAACTTCTCGATTTACCAATAATCTCTTCCGGAGTATATCCCTGATCCAGTTTATAATCAGTATAAAGTCCTGTCATAATATCCTGAAATCTTGCATCATTTGCACGGACTTTTTCAAACATTATAAACGCACCGCCCCAGTGCAGTTTCCGATAAATGGTATCAATCAGGTTTTGACGCAGTTTGGGATGAATAAACTGTACCGTATAGTAGGCGATGATCAAATCTGACATCTCATAGGCGTATGTGTTGATATCTGCCTCCAGAAATGTAAGATTTGGACGCTTATAAAGAGAAACAGCTTTTTGCACCATATCTGCCTCTTTTTCGATACCGATAAACTGCGCATTTCTGAAATCATGATGCAGTGCAAGTTTGTGACTCAAAAGACCTGTTGAAGCGCCCAGCTCATAACAAATCGAATCTTCTTTCACAAAATAGTCACTCACTTTTACAATAAGTTCATGTCCCTCCTCATAAAGAGGAATAGATTTACGCACATGTTTCTCAAACTGTTCGACGACATCGCCTTTAAATTGCCAGTTTGCATTTTGTGCCTGGATGCCGTCACCTGAATTTTTCATACTTTTTTCCTAATGAATCGTGCTACTGATACCCATATTGGCACTATGATAGATTACCGTACCATATTTTTTGCTGAAATATTCCATCAGCAGTTTCTGAAGTGTCGGTTCAATTGAGGGCGTAAACCAGGCGTTATTGGAGATAGCGATCATCTGTTTGGGATTACCTTCAAAAAGTTCTTCTCTGGTAGCTTCATAACAGATAGCGTTGCGAAAAGTACCTGTTGAAAGTTTTAAATCAATCGGTTTTTTGGCAGTATGGTAATCTTCTGCCCCATTATAAAAGATTTTATTGATCCATTTAGCTATGAATTTTGGAAGAGGTATCTCTTCTCCAAAAGGTACCAGAATCACTTTATTGGCAATATAGACTTTTCCTTTATCGAAATAGTAGGTGCTGTTATAGGCATTCTTTCCGTCACTGTAAAGCGCTCCTGCAACGATTACAATATCTTTTGAAAGTTCCTGAAGCTGTTTTGTCAAATTGATGTCAGTGTTGAGAAACATAGGAAATACACTCTCATTAAGAATCACCATCTCATACTTTTCATTGATAGCATCGAGTATGGTGGCGATATTGTTTTCAATAGTTTCAGGCAGATAGGCTTCATCCCATTTTCGACTCTGATCCACTCTGGAGTCTGTAAGCATGATCTTTGTTTCAGGCAGCGGAAGTTTTTGATTATATGCAGGATTGATTGTCAGCAGAAGTGGGAGAAGGCTTGTTATTTTGTATTTTCGGGGTAGAGAAACAAATAAAACAATTGATGCCAAAAAGAGTGCAAACTGCCATTTCTCTATACCAAAAAAAGAGTGAACCAGCGTCAATTCCGGAATAAACCAGTTAAAAGAGACTGGATGTATATAACTAAACAGCACAAACAGCAGTGCCCGCGGTAAAGGATGCGGGAAAAGCCCAATCAACCAGAAAAGCAGACCATAGATAAAAGATACAAAAAAGACCATAAGCGGTATCATCCAGGTAATACCATAAAACCGGAAAGAGAAACCTATCCAGTAAAACCAGAAGAGACCAATAAAAAAACCGCTCCAAAAAAGTGTACTTCTGCTTTGTGTCAGAAGCAGATAAAACGCGCCTAGTGCACTCAGTGAGGTGATAACGGCAACTGCAAGCTGATGATGAAAACCAAAGTAATAGAGATATATAAAGGCAGAGAAGAGCAGGGCAGTCAGCAATGCAGTTGCAATAATTTTCAACTGAAAAAAGCTTTTTGCTTCTGCTGCTCCAAAATGCGGTTTTTCGATTTTAAACAGGGATCTATACATTCAAACTCTTTATTTAATATTCAAAAACTAAAATATTTTAACAAAGCACCACTTAATCTAAATCTGTTACATATCTGTTGATCCAAGCCTTTTATCAGAGAAAGAGTGCTAATATACGCGAAATTTTATACTAAAAGGATTCTTATGCAACCACAGGCACAGGGGAGTTTGTTAACTTCGATGTTACCGTTGATCGTACTTTTCGCAATTTTCTATTTTTTGATTATCCGTCCTCAGCAAAAACAGGCAAAAGAGCATAAAGAGATGCTTGCAGCACTTAAAAAAGGGGACAAAATAGTAACAAGCGGTGGTTTGATGGCAGAAGTTGTCAAAGCGGAAGAAGATTATGTTAAAGCAAAAATCAATGACGATACTGTTGTAAAAATCGCCAAAGAGTATGTTGCACGTAAAATAGAAGCGTAAAAGGTCGCAAATTAGATGAATTTCAGACTTATTATATTTATAGTTGCCATTATTTTTGGTATAGGGCTTTCACTGCCATCGTTTCTGCAGACGGAAAAAGGAGCCAAGATCAACCTTGGACTCGATCTGCAGGGTGGCTTGCATATGCTGCTTGGTGTACAGACAGAAGAGGCGATTAAATCGAAAATCAAATCACTCGCTTCTACCATTAAATTCTATACGGATGATGAAGAGATCATTATCGATGATTTGAAAATAGATGATGATTCTGTCTCTCTGACACTGCTTGACAAAGATGAAAAACCTGCTCTTGATAAAATGCTTAAAGAGATCAAAGGGCTGGATATCAAAGAGGAAAATCTGCATTATACTATCAGACTTACACCCAAAGAGAGCGAAGCAGTGAAAAAGTTTGCAATCCAGCAGGCAGTAGATACTATCCGTAACCGTCTCGATCAATTCGGACTTGCCGAACCTACTGTTGCAAAACAGGGAAAAGAGAAGATACTTGTAGAGCTGCCGGGTATTAAAACGCCGGAAGAGGAGAAGCGTGCACGTGAACTGATTGCTAAAGCTGCGCATCTACAACTGATGGCAGTAGATGAAAAACGTGCGGATCAGGTTTACAAACTGACTCCGGATGAAGCTTCCGAGTATGGTGATGTTATTTTGCATGATGTAAAAAACAAACAGCAAAAGTATCTTTTAAAAGCAGTTCCCGTACTTGACGGAAGTATGCTCACAGATGCCAGAGTTGCATTTGATCAGTCCAACCAGCCGGTAATCAACTTTACACTTAACAGCGAAGGTGCCAAAATATTCGGGAATTTTTCCGGTGAAAATGTAGGCAAACGTATGGCAGTTGTTTTGGATAATGTTGTCTACTCCGCACCTGTTATCAGGGAAAGAATCGGCGGAGGAAGCGGGCAGATCAGCGGAGGATTTACAGTACAGGAAGCACATGATATCGCGATTGCACTTCGTAGTGGCGCGCTGCTTGCTCCCGTGGTACTGCTTGAAAAACGGAGTGTTGGTCCTTCACTTGGTGCAGACAGCATCAAAGCAAGTATGATTGCTCTGATCAGCGGTTTTGTACTGGTATTTTTGTTTATGATTGTCTATTACGGTTATTCCGGTCTTATTTCGGATATTGCACTGGTAGCCAACCTCTTTTTGATTATCGCTGTAATGGCGCTCTTTGGCGCGACACTGACACTGCCGGGTATGGCAGGTATCGTTTTGACGGTGGGTATGGCGGTAGATGCCAATGTCATTATCAATGAACGTATACGTGAACTTTTAAAAGAGGGAGTCAATGTTAAATCAGCAATTGAAAAAGGGTATGACAATGCGATGAGTGCTATTCTTGATGCCAATATTACGACATTGATAGCAGCTGTTGTGCTCTATGCCTACGGTACAGGACCTATTAAAGGATTTGCCGTAACGATTGCAATCGGTATCCTGGCTTCTATGCTGACGGCAATACTCGGTACACACGGTGTCTATACCTATCTGATGCCGCGTATCCAGAAGAGTAAAAATCTCAAAGCGTGGTTTGGGATTGAAAAAGGAGTGAAATAGATGGAAATTTTCAAATCGGACGAAATATATGACTTTATGTCTAAAAGCAAGATTTTTCTGGGTATTTCACTCATAATGATGCTGGCTTCTTACGCGTTGCTCTTTACGAAAGGGTTGAATTACGGTATCGACTTTGCCGGCGGTACACTGGTGCAGGTAAAGTATGATCAGCCTGCTCCGATACAGAAGATCAGAGAACTTCTGAAAAAAGATGAAATGTTTGCATCAGCTTCTGTGACGGAGTTTGGATCACCGGAAGAGGTTATCATCAAAATTCCAACTTCTTCAAAATCTGTTAGTACGGATATTGGAGACAAAGCAAGAACATTACTCAAAGAGAGTGGAAAATTTGAAGTACGCCGTGTCGATATGGTAGGACCGAAAGTAGGTAACGAATTGAGAGAGAAAGGTTTGATGGCAATGGCGCTTTCTATCCTGGTCATTCTTATCTATGTCTCCTTCCGTTTTGAGTGGCGTTTTGCACTTGCGTCAATTTTTGCACTTGTACATGATGTCTCTATAGCGCTAGGTGCGATTTCACTCTTCAATATCGATGTCAATCTGGATATTCTTGCAGCGATACTGACTATTCTCGGATACTCTTTGAATGATACCATTATCGTTTTTGACAGAATCAGAGAGGGAATTCAACAGAGTAAAATATACGATCTTTTTCAGATTATCAATGAATCAATTACCAAAACTTTATCCAGAACAACACTTACTTCACTGACAACTTTTTTCGTTGTCCTGACACTCTTTTTGTTTGGCGGTGAGATTATCCACGGATTCAGTTTTACAATGCTGGTCGGCGTGATTGTCGGTACATACAGTTCTATTTTTATTGCATCTCCGTTTCTCAAGTGGCTTGGATTCAGTGTGGAAGAGTATAAGAAGCGGCTGGCAGAGAAAGAGAAGATACGCAAAGAGAAAGAGCGTATGCGTAAAGAGTTTGAAGGGGGCGTCGTTTAGAGATGGATTGGGGTAAAGTTGTATTTATATTTTTCGCATTGATGAGCCTGACTACTACTGCAGGTTATCTCTATGACCACAATACGATTGCACTTTTTATTGCAACCAGTATCAATCTGGTCTCAACACTTCTGAAAATCGGTGTGAAAAATATACTTTCTGCAGAACTTTTTGCATCCTCTCTGGTTGCTGATCTGCACCTTATCCCCGCTTTTCTTTATGAAACACTGGCACAGGATGTTCAGGCTGCTATTGCTATGGCGATAGGAGCAGTCCTTGCCAACCTTTTTTCAATGGCGCTTGTACTGGTGGAAGCGTCCAAAGTCCAGGAGGAGTTTTAATAACAACTCTTTTTACCAAAGTCAGAGAGTAGTATCTCTTTGACATATAAATTCTATGTTTAAACACTACATGACAGGAGTCCATATCTATGGAATATAAACCATCCCAAATCGAACAAAAATGGCAGAAAAAATGGCAGGAAGAGCGTGCGTTTGAACCTTCCGAAGATAAATCACTGCCCAAAAAATATATCCTCAGTATGTTTCCCTATCCAAGCGGACGGATACATATGGGACATGTCAGGAACTATACTATTTCCGATGCAATTGCAAGACATTACCGTAAACAAGGATTTAATGTATTGCATCCTATAGGTTGGGACAGCTTTGGTATGCCGGCAGAAAATGCTGCAATCAAACATAAACTGCACCCCAAAAAGTGGACATATGAAAATATAGACTATATGCGCAAAGAGCTTGCAACTTTGGGACTCTCTTTCTCCAAAGAACGGGAATTTGCCACATCCGATCCTCTCTATACAAAATTTGAGCAGGAATTTATTATCAAAATGTTCGAAGAGGGACTTCTTTATGAAAAAAAACAGAATGTCAACTGGTGTCAAACTTGTCATACGGTTCTGGCCAATGAACAAGTTATAGAGGGATGCTGCTGGCGCTGTGACAATGAAGTGGAACAAAAGGAGATGCCCGGTTACTATATCAGGATTACACAATATGCACAGGAGTTGCTGGATGATTTGGAGAAACTGAAAGAGGGGTGGCCAAAGCAGGTGATCACAATGCAGGAGAACTGGATCGGACGCAGCGAAGGACTCTCTTTTACCCTGCACCTTCATGAAACATCAGTTGAAAAGCTGCAAAACAAATTTGCCTCTTTTGATGTCTTTACCACCAGACCTGATACCATCTATGGTGTAAGTTATACGGCACTTGCGCCGGAGCATCGTATTGTTAAATACTTGATAGAAAACAAACTTCTTTCAGAGGAGAAGATCACCAAAATCAACGAAATGCAGATGATGCCGGAAAAAGAGCGTGCTACAGCAGAAAAAGAGGGTGTTGCACTGGAAATAGATGTCATTCATCCACTGACCGGTGCCAAAATCCCGGTATGGGTTGCAAATTTTGTACTGGCAGGTTATGGCGGCGGTGCGGTAATGGCTGTACCGGCACATGATCAGAGAGATTATGAGTTTGCAGCAAAATACAATCTTCCGGTAAAAGAGGTCATCAGCTCTCCTGAAAGTAATCTTGAAAAAGAGGCATATACACTTGAAGGTACACTAGTAAATAGTGAAACATTTGACGGATTAGCCAATACCAAAGCCAAAAAAGAGATTATCAAACTTTTTGAAGCCAAAGGAATTGGTAAAAAAGAGATCAATTATAAACTCAGAGACTGGGGTATTAGCCGTCAGCGTTACTGGGGAGCACCAATTCCATTCATTCACTGTTCTTCATGCGGTTTGGTTCCTGAAAAAATCGAAAATCTACCTGTCACTTTACCCGACGATGTAGAGATTACAGGTGAGGGGAATCCTCTTGAAAAACATCCTACCTGGAAAAAGTGCCATTGTCCCAGATGTGGAGCCGAGGCAACCAGGGAAACAGATACGATGGATACCTTCGTGCAGAGTTCATGGTATTTTCTGCGTTACTGTACGCCAAATGCAGAAGATCTTCCCTTCAGACGTGAAGATATAGACTACTGGATGAGTGTAGATCAGTATGTCGGAGGTATCGAGCATGCTATTTTACATCTGCTGTATGCCAGATTTTTTACCAAAGCACTGCGTGATTTAGGCTATATCAACGTAGATGAACCTTTCAGCAATCTTCTGACACAGGGAATGGTGCTTAAAGATGGTGCCAAGATGAGTAAATCCAAAGGCAATACCGTTGATCCCGATGAGTTGATTGCAAAATATGGTGCCGATACTGCAAGACTTTTTATTTTATTTGCTGCACCGCCGCAAAAAGAGTTGGAGTGGAACGACTCCGCTGTAGAGGGCGCTTTTAAATTTATACGTCGTCTGGTGGACAGATCGAGTCATATTACTGAGAAAACCCTGCCTCAGATTGATCATAAATCACTCTCGAAAGAGGAGAAGCTTGCACGTAAAAAAGTGTATGAAGCATTGATCAAATCAAATGAAATCTACACCCAGAGAAGCTTTACTTTCAATACGGTCATCGCAGCAGCGATGGAAGCGCTCAATGCCCTCAATCAGCAGAAAAATCCAGAGGTTTGGAGTGAGGGGTATTATGTTTTACTGCATATTCTTGAACCGATTATTCCGCATATCTGCTGGGAGTTAAGCGCACACTTTTTTAACCTTGAAAACTTTAATACTATTGCCGTACTGCAGGAGGTTCTGGAAGAAGACAGCATCACACTTGCCGTTACCATCAATGGTAAAAAAAGAGATGAGATAGAAGTTTCCGCCGGTGCATCCAAAGAGGAGATACTCTCTCTGGCAAAAACACAATGCGCCAAATGGCTTGAAGGAAAACAAATTGTCAAAGAGATCTATGTACCAAACAAACTTGTCAATCTGGTGGTAAAATAATTTGCGTTACTATCTGCTGATTATCTTCTCACTTTTGGTTGTTTCATGTGGTTACAAACCGACTATGATCTACTCAAAAGAGATTTTGGGAGATCGTATCTTTGTAGAAGTAAAAACCAGTCTGAAAGATCCCGAAAATACGGTACTTATCAGAGATGCAGTGAACGAAGCGGTAATTACACGGTTTCGTTCGCGTATTGTACCGCGTCAAAATGCCGACGCTATCCTGCGGATGGAGTTAAAGAGAGTCTCGTTTTTGCCGATACAGTATGATAAGAACGGTTATGTTATTGCATACAAAACATATGTGGATCTTGCGACACACTACACAGACAAAAACGGGCATCAGGGGACAATCACTTCCAGAG
>CAZYZD010000004.1:0-52033 GCA_964651755.1 uncultured Sulfurospirillum sp.
AATGCTTTCATCTTTTCCGAGAGCGGGGCGATCAGCGGAAGAGTTTGGTGAAGGAATAAGGAAACTTGTTTATCAACGCTATTCAATACTGTACAAAATAATAGACAATGATCATATTGTCATTCTTACAATTTATCGGGAAAATCTTCCTCACGTTTGATCCCTCTCTCATCACTGGCACTCTGGTTCACTACTATGTTACCTGTAAACGAGAAGCATGGCTTTATAGCCATCGTATTCATGCTGACCAGTGGGATGAGAATATCCTTATGGGAAAAGCGCTCGCCTTTTTAGTCCTTATCAGGCTTTTCGCGGGAATTTTTTTTCCAAACACTTCCAACTCTGTCAATAAAAGCGGCTTTGTACTGTTACATAAACGGGCGAATAAAAGCTGAAAGTGAGCTAACATCATGAAGCAATCCCTATGGGATTTGAAATACTAAATTTATACTCCTGTTTATTTAAATTATTCTATAAAAGAGATTCCCCTTATATCAATATTCTTAAAAGTAAAAAATTTTCCTTCTGAAATAGATGTACTTTATATGTCCTTGAATATACAGATAAATATTTGGCTTGTATCAAGTTTTGATATTTCGTAAGCTATAATTTTGCCAAACTGCAGAAATGCAGGCATTATTTTAAAAATTAGGAGGAAGGCATGTTAAAAGGTTGTAAACACTACTTTACGATGTACGGTGTAATGCTTTGTGCAATCAACAGTTATTTGCAAAAGCTTTTTACGCAGATTGATGCACAGCAGCAAAAGACTATACCTATTGTTGTAAAACAGAACCATATTGAATTACAAAATAACATACAAAAAAATCAAACATATCAAGGATAATACTATGCAAAAAACAAAACTTTCATTTCTACTCAGTGTTGCACTGACAAGTGCGGCTTTCGCTTCGAGCGCAGAACTTCAGGACATCATCGTTACCACTCCGACCAAATCGCCCCTTTCGCTTCAATCTGTCACTTCAAATATAGATGTTATCACCAGTGAGGATATAGAAGAGAGAGGTTTTTTAACACTTGGAGATCTTTTAAAAAGCAGACCTGGTATTCAGATGAACAGAAACGGCGGATTGGGTAAATCGACTTCACTTTATTTGCGGGGAATGGATTCCAAAAGAACACTTGTTTTGGTGGATGGTGTACGTTATAACGATCCTACATCACTTTCCGGTGCTCAGTTTGCACATCTGCTTTTGGATGATGTGGCACGTATTGAGATTGTTAAAGGACCACAGTCAGGTATCTGGGGTGCAGATGCTAGTGCCGGTGTGATCAATATTATCACCAAAAAAGCGCAAAAAGAGGGGCTGAGTACAGTTGTGGGTGCAGAGTACGGAAGTTACAATACTCAGAAATATTCACTTAACACTGCATATAAACAAAACATGTTTGATATTGCTTTTGGTTTCGAGCGTGTAGATACAGATGGCTTTTCTTCAAAAGTACCAGAAGGAGCAGATGTAGACGATTTTGAAGATGACGGCTATACAAACAATACTTCCAATCTCAGAGTTGGGCTGAATGTAACTGAAAACGACAGAGTGGAAGCGTTTTTCAACTATATAGATGCAGATAGTGATTATGACGGTTACAATAAAGATCCTATAGCAGCTGCAAATGATGCAGAGTCTTCAGTTAAATCCAAAGAAAAATTTTATGGATTGAGTTATACCCACGCAATAGATAAAGATAGTTTTAAACTCTATGCAAACAGATCAGATTTTTCACGTGAATACAGTAAAGGTTTTACAAAAGATTATGATGGAAGTGTAGATGAAGCAGGCTTTAACGCTGTTGTAAATTATATGAAAGATGCTGTTTTGACAGCAGGACTGGATTATAAAAAATTCTCTCATGAAAATAAAATCGACAGTGACTATACCAATCAGGGAATTTCTCTTACCAATACCAATACTTTTGATGCTTTGATTTCCGGTAAAACGATTTTCAGTCAATCTCTGCGATATGACAAGTATGATGCTTTTGACAACCGTTTTACTTATAAAGTAGGATTAAAACATATTCATGAAAATATCAAAGATTTCTGGACAGCTGTCAACTATGCCACCGGTTACAATGTGCCGACACTCTATCAGTTGTATGATGGATATGCTGGTAATGAAAATCTCAAACCTGAAAAAACAAAAGGGTTTGATATCACTGCAAATTACAAGGGTTTTGGGGTGACTTATTTTCAGACGACAATAGAAGATTTGATTGATTATGTTACAACAGACTTTGTCACGTTTGCAGGTGAATATCAAAACCTCAGCGGTGAAAGCACCTTTAAAGGTGTGGAAGTAAGTTACGATGGTGCACTTGAGAGTATCGATCTTGCTTATGGGGTGAACTATACTTACCTGAAAACGGAAGATAATGATGGTAAAGAACTTCCAAGACGTGCAAAAGATAGTGCAAATCTTTCACTTGACTACTATGGTTTGGCAAATACACATTTAGGGGCATTGATAGAGTATGTTGGTAAACGTAAAAAGTCTAAATATGACAAAAATGCTGCTGTCGATTATAAAAGTTATACAGTTGTAGATTTGAATGCAGACTATACCTGGAACAAGGCAGTTACTTTTTATGTGAGGGTAGAAAATGCACTTGATAAAAAATATCAGAATATTACAGGATATGCTACTGCCGAGAGAAGTTTTTATGCCGGTTTCAGATATAAAATACAGTAATATTTAAATCAATAGCGGGAGAGTCTGCATGAAATATCTGTTTCTTTTTATAGTGTTGTGTACCTCCCTTCTGGGGGCAGAACAGCGTATTGTTGCGCTTGCCCCTTCAATCAATGAGATTTTATTTGCTTTGGGAAAAGGAGAGAGTGTGGTAGGAAATACCACCTATGCCACATATCCTGAAGTTTCAAAGAAGATATCCAAAGTCGGTGGTTATTTTTCTGTCTCTTTAGAGAAAATTGTTGCGCTCAGACCTACGCTGGTTTTACTTCAGAGAAATAACCTTGCTTTAAAACCAAAGTTGGAGAAGCTTGGTATCAGGACAGAATTGATCCGCATCTCTTCTCTGGATGATCTTAAAGCGGGTATCATGAAGATTGGTGAACTGACACATGCCCGGCAGAGAGCGGCGGAGATTATCAAAGAGATAAATGAAGCAGTCAAAAGTACCGCCGGGATTTTAAAAGGGAAGAAGATTCTTATTGTTTTTGGTGTTAATTTTGATTTGAAAAAAGAGGTTTTTATCAGCGGAAATCATCTTTATTTTGCCGATATCATCAGAGCTTCGGGCAATCAGAATGCATTTTCCGAAGAGACAAACAGGCAGCCTGTGATTTCAATGGAAGGGATTATTGCATTAAATCCCGATATTGTCTATATTCTTGCACATCGTGTCAAAGAGAAAGAGACAGAAGAGTTGATTGCGCCGTGGCTGAAGCTTCCTGTTACGGCGGCACGTGCCGGAACGATCTATGTGACTACCCAAAAATATGCCGGTATGCCGAGTCAGAGGGTGGTGCTTTTTATCAGAGATTTCAAGGAGGTGCTTGAAGATGCTAAACGTAAACTTGCCTCTTTACAGGATTGATGGCAAAACAATCCTCCAGTCAGTCTCATTTGAACTTCCAAAGTCCAAAAATATGACGATTCTTGGTGCCAATGGTGCCGGCAAAAGTACCCTGGCAAAACTTTTATGCGGTTTGTACCGCTCCCGTAAAGCAGTGAAAATAGGTTCAGACTATATAGAAACTTTGCCTGCTATGCAGCGCAGCAGGCTTATAAATTATATTCCTCCGAAGTTGAATATTTATGAGCGTTTTATGACGGTAGAAGATTTTCTGGGATTGAGTCGCTATCGTCGGACTGAGAAAGAAGAGCAGTTTCATGAAGTACTCTCACTTCTGGGATTGCAGCGTTTTTCCAAAAGTTACTGTATGCAGCTGAGCAGCGGTGAACAGCAGCTTTTGCTTTTGGCATCGGCACTGATGCACAGGGCAGAGATTACGATTTTCGATGAGCCTACCAGCAATCTTGATCCGCAGAAAATCAAAATTGTTTTTGAAATACTCCAGAGTCAGAGGCTGAAACAGAAAATTGTGATTACCCATGATCTGCAGCTGGCATACAAACTGGATTATCCTGTTTTGTATCTCAAAGAGGGGGAGGGGATTTGGTATGAGCGGGCAGATATGTTTTTTGATCCCCGCAACCTTGATACAATTTTTGCAGGGAGTGTCACCAGAAAGTGTGATGCTATTGTGGTGACACTGTGAAGATTTTACTTTTTTGTATATTGCTTTTTATTTTTATGGTATCGGCACTGGTGGGAAAAGTAAATTTGGATTTTATGAAGATTTTTGAACCGGGAAGTATGGAGTATCAGATTTTTACGCAGATTCGTCTGCCGCGTGTATTGCTGGCATTTTTCAGCGGCGGTATTCTGGCTCTTTCCGGGCTTTTGTTTCAAACTCTTTTTCGCAATCCTCTGACGACACCTTTTACCCTTGGTATTTCCAGCGGTGCGACACTGGGTGCGGCAGTTGCTATTATGATGGGGCTTGGAGGGGGATTTCTGGGGTTTTCATTTGTAACTTTGTTTGGCTTTCTGGGGGCGTTCAGTACTGTATTGATGATTTATATCTTTTCCAGAAAACTTCCTTCTTCCAGTGATCAGCGGCTTATTCTGGTGGGAATTGCACTCTCTTTTCTGTACTCTGCTGTTTTGCTGGTGGTCTATTATCTGAGTGATTTTCAGGAGAGTTATCTGATCCTTCGTTTTACGATGGGTTCTTTGCTGACAGTGGGATATAGCGATATTGTACCGGTTGTACTGGGGGCGGCTGTGATTCTCTTTGCTGCACTGCGATTTAGAGATGAATTGAAACTCTTCTCTGTTTCCGATGAATTTGCTTTTTTGAAAGGTGTGGATGTTACGCGGGTTTTGATGGTGCTTTTTATTGTAATCTCGTTAAGTGTCGGGATGCTTGTCAGTATTGTGGGACCGATCAGTTTTATCGGGTTGATTATTCCGCATATGGTAAGAAGTATCATGAAAAAGAGTATAGAACATACTATTGTGCCTGTGTTTATGACGGGTGGACTTTTTTTATTGCTGTGCGATACCATCGCCAGAACATTGCCCACTGTTTCGGAGATTCCTGTGGGGATCATCACATCCCTGATAGGCGGAACTCTTTTTGTCTGGATACTGTTACGTAAAAAAGGAGCGATATGAGTTATTTGAAGTGGTTTGAAAACCATGCCAAAAAGCACAAAGCGATTGTCGATAAACTGCTTGCAAAAGGGTATGGAAAAGAGGAGATTGTCGACTATTTCTGCTGGGATAATCTGCACCGGGCAGAGGTGGATTTCTGTCCTCTTTTTCCAGAAGGAAAAAAATGTCATGAAGTGGAAAAACTCAACTGCTATCTCTGCGCCTGTCCCAACTTTCGTTTCGACGATAGTGCAAAGAGACTAAAAAGCTGGTGTAGTATCGATTCCAAAGATGGTCGGCAGATTGAGTATAACGGGGTAGTGCATCAGGATTGCAGTGGTTGTCTGGTACCGCACCGCCGAAGTTATATACTGAAACATTTTGATACTGACTGGCTGAAGATTATGAAGGATTGTCATGACTGAATCGGCACATGGCGGAGATATCTACACCTTTGCCAAAAGGCTTGGTATTTCACCCGATGAGGTGATCGATTTCTCTTCCAATATAAACTGTTATGCACCCAAAATTGAAAAAGATTTCAATAAACTCAATATCCGAAACTATGCTGATCCGACTTATTCTGATCTCAAGAGTGCTTTATCTCAGAAGTATGGTGTGCGGACTGGTCAGATTGCACTTTTTAACGGTGCAAGCAGCGCTATTGCGACACTGCTTGGGATGTTTTCACATGTGACGATCTATGCACCGGCTTACAGTGAATACAGACGCTATGCACAAACGACGACACTGATCAATCGTTTTGATGATCTTTATGCTTTGCCGCCGAAAGGTTCGCTTGTTGTTTTTGTCAACCCTTCCACTCCTGAGGGGGATTATTATGCGTTAAATACGTTGTTTGAGATTTGGAAGGCAAGGGAGTGTACGGTTTTGATTGATGAATCTTTTCTGGAATTTACGGAGTTTGATTCGGCGCTTTCGTTTTTGCAGAGTTATCCAAAGCTTTACATTCTCAAGTCGATGACCAAATTTTATGCCTGTGCCGGGGTACGTGTGGGTGTGGTGCTTTCAACTCCTGAAAATATACGCCGGCTGGAGGAAAAAATTCCTATGTGGAATATTTCAACATATGACAGTGTCTATATTCAGGAAGCGCTTAAAGATACTGGGTTCTTACAGGATGCTATGTTTCGTATCAAACAGGATAAAAAACTGCTTTACTGGCTTTTAATACGCTCCGGATATATCCGGAAAGTTTATCCCTCCGATGTGAATTTCTTTTTGGTGAAGCTCAATGGTATAGATGCTTACAGACTTCAGGAGATGTGCGACAGGAAACATATTTTGATACGTAACTGTGAAAATTTTGATTTTCTGGATCGGTTTCATGTTCGTTTTGCTGTGCGAACGAAGGAGGATATTGTAAAACTCAAAGAGGTTTTGGATGCATGATCTCTCCATATTCGGCACTGCCTCGGATGTGGGAAAATCGACGTTGACTTTTGTCATCGCCAGGCTTTTGCAGGAGAGAGGAATCTCGACTGTACCTTTCAAAGCACAAAATGTTTCCAACAACTCCCAGGTTGCAGATGACGGAAGTGAGATTGCCATATCGACCTTTTTTCAGGCTTCTGTTTTGGGTGTAGAGACGAGTTGGCATCTTAATCCTGTACTTTTAAAATCGGGCGGTTACAATCGTACCAGTTTGATTGTACGCGGAAAAGAGGTCGGGCAGAAAGATGTACGCAGTTACTATCGTGATCTTGATATGCTCAAGCCTGTGGTAGAAGAGGGATTTACATTTTTGTCACGTCGTTACGATTGTGTGGTTGCCGAGGGAGCAGGCGGATGTGTAGAGCTGAATCTTCTGGAGAAAGATCTCTCCAACACTTTCATAGCCGAGTGTTTCGATACCAAAATCATTCTGGTGGCAGATATCGAAAAGGGTGGGGTTTTTGCGCAAATATATGGCACACTGGCGCTTATGAAAGAGCAGTTTCGTAAAAATCTTATCGGTGTGGTTATCAATAAGTTTCGTGGTGATAGAACGCTGTTTGATGATGGCGTGAAGATTATCGAAGAGAAGTTTGGTGTTCCTGTGCTCGGAGTACTGCCCCATATACCTTTAAATCTGGGATTTGAAGATAGTGCAAGTCTGCAAAACTATGTACAAAAACGGCACGCTGAAATCAAAGCAGGTGTGATTAAATTGCCGCATATCAGTAATTTTAACGATTTTGAACCGTTGATTCTTGATGAAGAGGTACAGGTTGATTTTATTGTGTCTGGTCTGGAGCAGTACGATATTGTCTGTCTGCCGGGTTCCAAACGTGTGACAGAGGACTTGACATGGCTGAAAGAGAGTGGATTGTTTGATGCTTTGCAAAGCTATGAGAAGCAGATTGTCGCGATTTGCGGCGGCTATGAAATGCTTTTTGAAAAAATTATCGATACAGAAGGAGTGGAGAGCAATCTAAAAGAGACAGAAGGGATTGGCAAAATTGAAGGTGAAGTCTTTTTTAGTGATACAAAAGTGTTGCAAAGGTCTGAATTTATTTTTCATGAAGAGCTTTTACACGGATATGAAATCCATTATGCAAGGTCGCAAAGATATCCGATTTTTTATGAAAAAGATAATATCTTCGGTACTTTTTTGCATGGGGTTTTTGACAATGATGCTTTTCGCAAACGACTTTTCAAACGCATAAAACCGACTTATCAGGGGTATGATTTCCAACGTAAAAGAGTCGAAATTATCGATACTTTTGTGCAGAAAATGGGATCAGAACTGGATATGGAGAGAATTATTTCATGTATCCGTTCATAGCGCTTGGCGCTTATGGGATTGATATGTTTTTCGGCGAGTTTCGTTTTATACGCCATCCTGTTATCTGGATGGGAGATTTTATAAAATGGTTTGAAAAACTTTTTTATGCAGATAATAAAGTACGGGGAGTATGGCTGACACTCTCTTTGCTATGTGTTGCCGGGATACCTGCCTGGTTCATAGCTGAAATGATACATCCGGTAGTTCTGGCAATTTTTTCATCGATGTTTCTGGCACACCGAATGTTGTATGAGAGTGTTCAGGATGCCATAGGAAGCAGGGAAAAACTTTCGATGCTGGTAAGTCGCGATACCGAGAACCTGACAGAGTCAGAAATGAACAAAGCACTGGTAGAAACCTATGCTGAAAATCTTAGCGACGGGGTGATCGCACCGCTTTTATATTTGCTTTTTTTCGGTTTTACGGGGGTAGTGCTTTATAAAGCAGTGAATACACTTGATTCGATGGTAGGGTATAAAACACCGCGTTATGAAAATTTTGGATGGTTTTCCGCAAGGCTTGATGATTGGGCAAATCTGATTCCTGCACGTTTGACAGCAGTGATGATTATGTTGTTATATAGAAATTTTGATTTTCGCAAACTGCATATTTTTGCCAGAGGACATAAAAGTCCAAATGCCGGTTATCCTATATCCGCTGCAGCGCTGTGTAATGGTTTGAAGCTTGGAGGTTCTACTCCCTACCATGGGCAACTTGTAGAAAAACCATGGTTTGGGGATGGAAAGGAAGAGATCACAAAAGAGGATCTATTTTCAGTTTTACGGTTACGCAAAAAAGTTGATCTTAGTATTGTCTCTCTTTTATCCGTTTTGTTGATTGTAACTATTTTTTTACAATAAAAGCATCCGGAATAATTTTTTTCAATCGATAAAGCTCTTTTTTGGCATATTTTCGGCTTTTATATGGACCGGATAATACCAGTTTAATATCTCTGCCATTTTTTATGATATGTTTTATTTTAACATGAAATCCCTGCCGGCGAATTTTACGTACCAGTAACCTGGGGTTGGTTTTGGCAAATGCTCCCAGCTGTACATAATAGGAAGAAGCTTGATACACAGTCGCAGCAGGAGTAGAGTATGTTGTTTCTGGTTCTACATTTTCAGTAATTGTTTCCTCCGCAATGATTTCAGGTGCTTCTGTCACAGTAACGCTTTGCGGTAATAACTCTGCATACGTATATTGGGTATCTGGTTTTGTTCCAAACAGGTATGCGATACCTGCCGTTGTGATAATATCTGTATCGCCTGTTTGTATTTTCTTCAAAACCCTGCTTTCGAGAAAGCTATAAAACCTGGGGTTGAGAGTTACGCGTATACCCGCACCAAGACCTGCAAAAAGCTGGTTAGGTTTATGTGCATGAATATTGCTGAGTTCATACCCTCCTGTAACTACACCGTATGGTTTGATGTTGCCGGAAAGAGGTCGGAGGTATCTGATTCCGTTAAGATAAAATCTTTTGAGATCGAGTCCTTTGCAGTTTGCGCCATTGGCTTGTTCATATCCAAATTGTATGGCACTGTTATTGTACTGATATACACCCACTCTGATACCGTAAAAATTTCTAAATCTTCGTAAAAAATCAGAGTCGTTAAATTTGTTGTAGCCGACAGTTAAAGAGATATCTGTTTGCGATTGGGCAAAGAGGATGGTTGTCATAAGTATGAATGGTACTACAATTTTATACACAAGAGAGCCTTTAGGTATTTATTTTGGCAATTATAGCAATAGTAAATTATATCTTTTTTAGTAAAAAAAGTATATTCATTTTAAGAGAAAAGGTAAAGAAAAAAGATAGATAAACAACTCTAATAAAAAAGAGATATAATTTACTTTTTATGTAAGTAAGGGAGTTTTGGATGGTTGTACAATTTTTTGGTAAAAATAAGTTTATAGAAAATATTTCACAAACTGCGGCAACTTTTTTGCTGGCGGGTTCTGTTACAAAAACTTGTGAGATAGAGGGTATTACTCAGGCGGGGATTCCCGGTCTGATACACTTGACACCTACGCTGGATGCAGAATTTGTAGACAGCGGAAGGCTTTTTTCTCTGGATAATATCGCAGAAACCCCCAAAGGCGTACCGACTCCTGCGATTATTACCCGGGCGGTCAGAAAACTTACAGGATTTGATTTTGAAGTACTGGATCTTGGGCTCCGTGTCAAACCGAAAGTGGAGAAACTTCATGATGTTTCGATTGTGGAATCGGGAAGTATTACCGAGGGTGCGGGAATCGATGCAAAAGAAGTGATTGATAAAGGAGTGGCATTTGGCAAAAGCTATAGACATCCAAATGATATTTTGATTTTGGGAGAGTCCACACCTTCGGGTACGACAACAGCATATGCAACTGCAAAAGCACTGGGATATGCAAGTGAAGGTTATTTTAGTTCTTCCTTTTTGAATGTACCGCAATCGCTAAAAGAAGAGGTAGTGAAAGAAGCCCTGGAAAGGGTGAAAAATAGAGATATTTATACCAGACTTGGTGCTGTTTCGGATAATATGCTGCTTTTTTCTGCCGGTTTTGCCAGTGCATATAGCCAGAGAGGGAAAATAGTTTTGGGGGGCGGTACCCAGATGGCTGCGGTACTTTTGCTCATTGATGCGTTGCAACTTCCTGTCAATGTGCAGAATCTGGCGCTGATGACGACAAAATGGGTTTATAGTGATTCCTGCTCAGATATTCAGGGGATTCTGGCACAGACAGATTTATCCGTGGATGCTTTTTATGCTGATTTCTCTTTTCAGAAAGCGACCATTCCGGTTTTAAAGCTTTATGATGAAGGTGAAGCCAAAGAGGGTGTCGGAGCGGGTGCAGCACTCTGTTATGCATTGGCGAATGGTTTTGATGAAAATGATATAGTTGCCGAAGTGGAAAAGGTACTCTCTTCATGAAGGTGCTCTATGTTGGCGGGCAGAAGAGCGGAAAAAGTGTACTGGCGGAACAGAAAATTCTGGAGATAGCCGAAAAGAAACCTTTTTATATTGCCACATATGATAACCGTACTTATGTCGATGCAGAGATGCAGATGCGCATTCAAAAACATCTGCAAAGACGCAAAGAAGATTTTATTACGATTGAAGAGCCTTTGTATCTTGATCATGTGATTAAATCCGGAGAGAGTTATTTGGTGGATTGTTTGAGTATGTGGATTATGAATTTACTGGAGTCAGGAGAACAATATGAAACTATTCTCTCAAAAGTGCTTGAAACTGATGCAAATATGGTATTTGTTTTAAATGATGTGACTAAAGGTATTATCCCCCCGAATATGCTATCGAGAAAATATATCGATTTAAGCGGGGTTATCGGTCAGATAGTTGCTGCTGCCTGTGATGAGGTTTATGAAGTAGTAGTGGGGCTGCCGAGGAGATTGAAATGAAAGATTTTCTGGAGGGGTGGGTGTTGGGTATCGGCTATTTTACCCGTATACCTCTGCCCTTTAAAATTTTAGAAGTAACTCAGAAAAAATACAGTTATTTAGCATTGACACTTCCTCTTGTCGGTTTTATGCTTGGTATGTTGACAGTGGGGTTGTATATATTGTTTAGCACATATAGTAACAGATATTTTGCAGCTTTTCTGGCTTCTGTGCTTTATCTGTTTATATATGGTTTTTTGCATCTTGAGGCGGTAAGTGATATAGTAGATGCCTACTATGGAGGACACAGCGGGAAGGATCGGTATGAGATTCTGAAAGATCCGCATATTGGTGCAATTGGTGCGTTTTGGGGCTTTGGTCTGCTTTTGATTAAAGTTGCTTCAATGACAATGCTGCTTGCATCAGATGCGTACAGCGCAGTTATTTCGGTTCTGATATTGAGTCGCCTGGGGGCAGTATGGCTTATTTTTGCCGGAGGATTTCATAAAAACTCTTTATTTATCCTTCATATGCATAATGCGCTGGAAAAAAGAGATATCTGGTTTGTAACAATTTTATCGTTTGTATTTGTAACTGTTTTGGGGTACTGGTGGCTTTGTGTTTTTATTGGAATACTTGTATTTGGACTGCAGCGCTGGCTTAGACGCGAATTTGGTTTTATCAACGGCGACGGGCTTGGATTTGTGATAGAGATGGCAGAAGTCTGGATGTTGACAGGTGCAGTTTTATTGCTTTAGTAAAATTCTTTGAAGTCAAATGCCGTGACATAACCGAGATATTTTGCTTTAGGGGTAAATGTTTCATCATGTTTGACACCTCTGACATAGCTGGATGCCGAGTATAATCCCCCTGTACCATCTGCAATGCCGGTATGCCCGAATCTGCTTCTTGTCTGATAAAAGACAACAGCACCTTCAGGCGGGATACCTGTTGTTTGGATCAACCCTTCTTTTTGATAGTGCTTGTACATTTGTATGGCGGTACCGTATTTTCTCTCTTCTCCAAAACACATACGCACAAATCTTGCGCAGTAGGTATTGTGTCTTTTCACCCAGCATCCATGTTTTTTAACACCGTTCCATACGGTATAGCCTCTTTTTTTATTGAGACAATTGAGAACATTTTGCATCACTGCATCGACATATACTTCCGTGATATCCTGACTTTGTGAAAGAATTTTGGCTGTCTGAAAATCGGGAGTGTTTTCAAGAACACGAAAGAAATGTTTTTTCTTTTTCCAATGTATCTGTCCATGATGATCTTGAATACCTGTGATAAACTCTTTTTTGGGAGACTCTTCGTCTATGGTCAGAGTTAAAGTATATTCTCCGTTGAGATTGTCATTCATGATATAGTCATAGTAGTCTTTACCATTGTATATGCGTATATATAGTGTGTTGCATTCTTTATATTCTTTATCTGTCAGTGTGACTTTAAAATGAAAACTGTCTCCTGCTTCTCCCTGGGTAGGTAAAACAGATACCTCTGCCAGAAGCGCTTGTATGATTATCAGAATGAGTGTTAATAACCTAAACATTAAAAATTTATTCCTATATACTTTCAAAATTAAAATAGTTTAATTTTGAAAGTATAGTATAAAATATTTTAAACTTTGTCATAAAAAATTAATATGGACAAAATAGCGCATATTTTTCTCATTACTCAAAATGGGCAGTATTGAAAAAAGAATATTTTATTGCAGGAAGATAAACAAAAATTGGCTAAAATATTTTTTATGAAAAAGTTTACTTTTACAATAATCATTGTACTTTTGTTTTCTCTTCCTCTGGCTGCCAAGTCCAAACAGGAAAACTTTTCACTGGTTATCAGCGGCGGGATTAGTTTGGGTGCATATGAAGCCGGTTATAACTGGGCACTTTTAAAATATATGACATATCTTAGGTATTACTCTCCTGAAACGCAGATAGAGATGAAGTCGATAGCCGGTGCTTCTGCCGGTGCGATCAATACTCTGATGTCCTCGCTTGCATGGTGTCGCAGCAAAGAGTCTTTGGATATTGACAATACTATTGATAACAATCTCTTTTATCATATGTGGACAGAGGTTGATTTTGAAGATCTTCTTATTACGCATAATGGTCTGCAAGACCCTGAAAATACAACTTCCCTGTTTAGCCGTAAAAAGATAGAGACACAGGCACAAAAGATTATTGATGCATTGCATCAACCGCTTTATGCAAAAGAGTGTCGTGTTCCTTTTGGTTTTGCTGTGACACGTGTGGAACCCAGGAAAGTGGTTATCAACAGTATCTCTATCAATAACAAATTGTTCCATATTCCTTTGTTGTTTGCTGTAGATCATGAAGGTAGAGGTATGGTAAAGGATTACCAGGGGTTGCACCGAAACAATGTTATTCACCTTTCTGAAAAGGGAAGTGTGGAGGATACTGCTCTTCAAAAAGCGATGTTTGCTTCGAGTGCTTTTCCGATTGCTTTTGAGCAAGTCGATCTGGAATATTGGTACCAGGGAGAGAAGGAAAAAGCACGTTTTCTGGATGGAGGGGTTTTTGACAATATTCCACTTGATCTGGCAATTCGACTTGCACAAAACAGAAGCAGTGATTATATTTTTATGGATCCGAAAAATATGCGTCGAAAATATCTTCCTTTAATGCAGCGGAAAGAAAAAAAGCAGGAAGAGAGTCCTGTTAATAGCGCTATCCAACTCCTTTTTGATATTTTCAGTACGTCTGAATCAAGTGTGCTTTATAACACACTTTCTGAGCATTTTGGAGATGGTAATAAACGTATTCATCTTTCAGATAGGTTTTTCCCTATTACGGGGATGTTGCTTGAGCATTTTGGGGCATTTTTGGATCATGGGTTCCGGGAGTATGATTATTATATTGGTGTTTATGATGCGATTATCAACAGTGCGAAATATGCTTGTCAGGACAAAGGTGAGATCTGTTTTCAAAAAGCAAGAACAAAAATTTATCGGATATTGTCAAAAGGTTCTGATCAAGGAAAAGGTATTTTAAACTTTTTGGCACAGGAGGAGTTTGGAGAACCTTTTGAGCAGAGGGAGTATCCAGTTAAGCCATACTTTATGAAGATATATCGGGCTATTAGATATATATCGATATATGATATGCAGGATTTTCATACATTTATTGAACGTTTGAAAAAAGAGGATTATCAACCGCAAAATGCCTATTTAAGACATGCTCTGGAGTATCCGGATGAGTGGTATCGGGAAACTTTGGCTTCTGTCGTACAGCGGGTTGTAATGCTGGAACGAGAAAATTCAAATAATCTATCTAAAACGATTTCTGCTGTTGCGGCTTATACAGCCGGTTCATTTTACCGCCATAAAAGCGGATATGTCTATAATCCAGTCTCTGCACCTTTGGATCAGGATAAACTCTGGGTCAAGATGTTGCCTTATGAGGTGGCGATCGGTAAAAATGTACTCTCTTTGGGTTATGAGAACTATTACTATTTTGGACATCATAAATGGTATCTTCCCAAAGCTCTGGAGTTTAAGCCTTCTATCTCTTTTGAACTTTATGATAAAAAAAATCAAGTCTCTTTTATTCGTTTGGATGCAAATTTAAATTTTGAAGTAAAACCTGATATTGTCAGTATCGGTTTTGGTCCTTCTGTTTTCAGGGATCTGGATAACAGGATTGATAGTGAGTTTGATGCAGGAGGTAATTTTTATATTGATTTTCTCAATATGGTACGTATTACTGCTGTGAAGCGCGGTGATTATTCGGGGCAGGATTGGCATATCTATGTAGGGATCAATGATATACCGAGTTTTGTTTATTGGCTTTTTATAAAATAGAAAATTTTATAATGAAAAAAGTATCGGGAGAAATTCCCGATACGTACTAGTGGTAGATTTATAAAGTAGATTTGCGTGCGGGATGCATAGGAATTTTAGTTAAATCTTCGCCATCATAAAGATTTGTATCATATTCATAAACTCTACTGTTGCTCTCATTTTTACCTTCTGCAAAATCTTGGTCTTCTACAAGAAGTTCTACAGTTCTGTGGATTTCTCCATCATGAACAACATAGAAAAGTTCTTCAAATGATGTGAGGTTATTACAAGTACTATGGTTAGGCTGACCTTCCCAGTTACAATAGTGTACTTTGTAAAAATATCCTTTGTCATCTTTTCTATATTCGATTAATTTCCAGCGATAGTTGATAATGTCTTTACTGTCCAAATTATCAGGATCATAACTATCTTTTCCGCTTATGATAATACCTTTACGCGGAGTAAGTACGAGATGATCTTGTGATGGTAAAGGCTCATTTGTTTTAGGATCAAGTATTGTTACAATTGGTTCAGGTTTAAGATATACAGGTTGATCTTCAACTGTAACAGTTCTGCAGCTTGTGTTGCTTTTTTGCTGATCATCATCTTCTACGCTCAGACAGATTTCATAAGTTCCAACCTGCGGAAAAGTAAAGGTAGGTTTTTGTTCTGAAAATGTTGAAATGGTATTGTCAGGTTTTTTAAATGTCCATGTATAACTTTTTATAATACCATCCTCGTCTTCACTATAATCTGCACCATCTAGTGGGAGTTGTGTATTTGATTGTCTGTTTAAGTCAGCTTCCGGGATTAATAAGTTGACAGTAGGTGCAAGATATACGGGATCACCACTTGTCTCTTTTTTTGTGTTTTTAGGTGATATAGATGTGCCGTTATTACAACAATCACTATCACATCCAGCTAACAGTACCGCTAATAGTGTTGATATTATCAACATATTTTTCATTTACGCTCCTTAGGTTGGTTTAAGTTTCGTACATTATAGCTTCTAATTCTTAAAGAAAGATAATTAATTCAATTATTTTTATTTTTTATAAACTTTTTCTATGCAGTGAGCGGAAATACCATTTAAAGTATTTCCGGAATGAGTGTTTTGTAAGTTTTATTTGGTAAAAGATAAAAAGTTTTTATGTTATAAAATTTTATCTATTTCTGTTTCTCCTCGTAAGTCAGTCCCCTGTAACTGCCTGAGCCCAGATGTCTCTCTTCATAATGTACCGGATGATGTGGTCGTTTTTTCAGGTAATATCGACTTGGAACATAGTAATAATATCCGCCGCCGTCATCTTCATGATAGACAGGAAAGTGTTTGACAGTAGGTGCAAAATAGCCGCTTCTGTGTAAACGGTCTTCATATGTCAGATCATTGTCGTAGGGATAGTAGATCCCGTCGCAGTAAAAACCGTTGCGGTCAAAGTAGCCGAAATAGGCACCGTCCCGGCTGTGATATCCAAGTTGATCATAGTTGAAATCCGGGTGGCGGTCATTTTTGAAAGTTTTATGTTTTTTCACTGGTAATTTTTCTGTTACGGCAGTCTGTTTAGGCGGGATTTTGTTTACCGGGTAGCTGGGTGTATTGTTTGCACATCCTGTGATAAAAAACGATAACGAGAAAAGGGAAATTAGATATTTTGTCATCTGTGAAATCCTTTGTGACATAAGGCAGTGAAGTTATAAAAACTTCACTGTATGGGTTGGTTAGTGGAAGAGGCTTTTCAAACTGTTGATAGCGCCTACACCATCTCTGATGGCACCTGAAGTCGAACTGGCTGCGGAAGCGCCTTCTTCAATGGCATCTGTCGTCTGACGGCGTTTCATATTTTCAAGGCGGATTTCATCTGCGGTTAGTGCTTGCTGTCTGTGATACTGCTCTGCTTCGGCAGCACTGATCTGTGCCCCAGCCGCACCGCGGTTTTTATTGAGATAAGCTGAATCCATACCGGCTGTTTTCGGGGTACACCCGCTGATAAAAGTACCAAGAACCAGTGCAGTTGTGATGAGGAGTAATCTTTTCATTGCCAATCCTTTGAAATATATTATGTACCAAAATTATATCTAAAATATATGTTTATGTCCAGCTTTACAGAAGATCCGAAGAGAGTTTTATATAAGAGCTAACAGAATGAAACAAACTGTCTCTGAAAGTGTGCATAGAGGCTAAACGATAAAAAGATATAATACCTTAAGCCAAACTTTCAGGAGTGTCTATGATCAGTCTCTATGGAACCGATACCGAAGCCAAACGCCGTGAAATCAAAACATATTTCAATGAAACCTATACACAATATGAAACGCTTTTTGCCTATATGGCAAATGGGGATGCTTACTATTTCCGTCCCGAGAGATTGCGGCATCCTTTGATTTTTTATTTTGGGCATACGGCGGTTTTCTTTGTCAATAAACTGATAATAGCCAAAGTTATCGATGCCCGTATCAACCCTGCAATGGAATCTATATTTGCGGTGGGAGTAGATGAGATGAGCTGGGATGATCTAAATGAAAAACACTATGACTGGCCGAGTGTGGAGGAGACCAGAGAGTATCGGGAAGCAGTGCGTGTACTGGTCAATGATTTGATTGACAGTATGCCGCTTACGCTTCCCATCACCTGGGATTCTCCGTTTTGGGCTATTTTGATGGGTATAGAACATGAGCGTATTCATCTGGAAACCTCTTCGGTTTTGATGCGGCAGCTTCCCCTGGAGATGCTCAGGAACAAAGGATCATGGGAAGTATGTGAGGAGGGTTCGGAGGCACCGGAAAATGAGTTGCTGATTGTACCCGGAGGAAGGGTGAAAACAGGCAAAAAGAGAGAGGATGACTACTATAGCTGGGATAATGAATATGGCTCTCATGAAGTGGATATTCCTGATTTTTTTGCATCCAGATATTTGGTAAGTAATGGTGAGTTTTTAGCTTTTGTAGAAGATGGTGGATATGAAAATGATATTTTCTGGGAAGAGGAGGGGAGGGAGTGGAAAAACTATACCAAAGTCACCCATCCTCCTTTCTGGGTGAAGACAGATACAGGGTACAATCTGCGTCATTTCAACAAAATAGTACCTCTGCTTTTAAGCCATCCTGTGGATGTGAACTATCATGAAGCCAAAGCTTTTTGCAACTGGCTGAGTCAGAGAGAGGGAAGGTTGTTACGCCTTCCGACAGAAGATGAGTGGTATCGTCTGGCAGATTATGCGGGTATTGGGGAGGTATATGATGATACAAAAGCAAATATCAACCTGGCGCACTTTATCTCTTCTGTACCTGTAGATCGTTTTTCACAGGGAGAGTTTTATGATGTTGTCGGTAATCTCTGGCAATGGACAGAGACACCTATCTATCCTTTTGAAGGGTTTGAGGTTCATCCCTGGTATGATGATTTTTCTACGCCCACCTTTGACGGCAGGCATAATCTTATGAAGGGAGGTTCTTTTATTTCGACCGGAAATGAGACACTTCTTTCCGCCCGTTATGCTTTTCGGCGTCACTTTTATCAGCATGCCGGATTTCGCTATGTTGAGAGTAGTTATGAGGAAAAGATCAAGGCAAATACCTATGAAAGCGATACCCAGATAGCGCAGTATGCAGAGTTTGGATGGGGTGAAAGCTGTTTTGGGATCAAAAACTATCCTGCTACCTGTGCGAAAATTGCGCTGGAGTTTATGAAACGCAAGCCGATGCAAAAGGCACTGGATATAGGATGTGCCATAGGACGCAGTACGTTTGAACTGGCACGTGGTTTCGATGAGGTAACGGGACTCGATTTTTCGGCGCGTTTTATCTCTCTGGCGACCAGATTGGCAGAAGAGGGTGGTATTGGTTATGCTTTTCCAACAGAAGGAGAACTGGTAGCCTATAAAAATGTCTATCTGAAAGATTTTGATTTGCTTAAGGAAGCAGAAAAAGTGACTTTCTGGCAGGCAGATGCCTGTAATCTAAAACCCCATTTCAGAGGATATGATCTGATTTTTGCCGGCAATTTGATTGATCGGCTTTATGATCCGGCAAAATTTCTGGCAGATCTTCATGAAAGATTGAATGAAAAAGGTCTGCTGGTGCTTACCTCGCCCTATACCTGGCTGGAAGAGTTTACACCCAAAGAGAAGTGGCTGGGCGGTTTCAAAAAAAATGGTGAAGATTTTACGACACTGGATGGACTCAAAGAGGTGCTTGGAAGTCATTTTGAACTGATTCATACACGTGATATCCCTTTTGTGATTAAAGAGACAGCCAGAAAGCATCAACATACGATTGCCCAGATGACAGTATGGGAGAAGAAATGAATTTTGATGAGGTGATTTCCCGTGAAGGGACATACAGCGAAAAGTATGAGGCACGGGCAGAAAAGTTTGGCAGGGAAGATATTCTTCCGTTATGGGTGGCGGATATGGATTTGCCCACGGCGCCTGCTATCCAAAAGATGTTGCTGGATCGGCTGGAGCATCCTGTTTATGGATATACACAGTATCATGAAGGATATTTTACAGCTATTGCGGGATGGATGCATAAGCGGCATGGCTGGGAGGTGGAAAAAGAGTGGATTGTGCCGATTTCATCTATCGTCACGGCTTTGAACCTGGGAGTAGAAGTACTGAGTCATCCCAAAGAGGGGGTGATTATACAGCCGCCGATATACCCGCCTTTTTACAGTGCAGTAAAGAGGCAAAAGCGTGCGCTGCTGGAAAACGAGCTGTTGTTTCATGAAGGGAAATACAGTATCGATTTTGATGATTTTGAAGCCAAAGCAAAAGAGGCAGAGCTATTTTTGTTCTGCTCTCCTCACAATCCGACAGGGCGCGTCTGGCAGCGGTGGGAGCTGGAGAAAATTGCCGGAATCTGTAAAGAAAACGGTGTGATTATCATCAGTGACGAAGTACATGCCGACCTGACTTATGACGGACATAAGCATATTCCCATCGGAATGCTTGAGAATGCAAGAGGGATTACAATCACCCTCAATGCTCCATCCAAAACTTTCAATGTAGCGGGTATAGTTACGGCATATGCGATTATTCCCAACAGCTCACTCAGACGGCGTTTTTCTGAAATTTTCCAGAGATACTACCTTTCGGAGCCTTCGCTTATCTCTCAGTGTACGACCATAGCAGCATATACCAAAAGTGATCTGTGGCTTAGTGAACTGAAACGTTATCTGGAAGAGAATCTTGCGTACCTGTATGAAGTTTTTTCCGGGATGCCCAAAATAAAGCCCCTTGCGATGGAGTCTACCTTTTTGCTCTGGCTCGATTGCAAAGCGCTTGGTATGGATGGGCATAGAGTTCATAAATGGTTTGTCGAGGAAGCAGGACTGGGACTCAATCCCGGATTTTCGTTTGGAAAAGGAGGGGATGGATTTATGCGTTTAAATTATGCTGTTCCAAGAAGTGTACTGGAGACGGCGATGCAGCAACTCAAAAAGGCATATGATGGATTATAGCGGTTATCTGGAGAAAATTGCACAGTGCAATGCTTATACCGAAACAGATAAAATTCCTTTCAAGATCGAAGGGAAAAAGGTAGGGCAGGTGAAAAAGGAGTATCTGGATTATCTGCTGAAAAGTGGTGTATTTGTCCGCAAAGAGGGATATATCACACTGCATGAAGATTTTAAAACCTTTGAAAAAAGAACCGAAGCACTGAGAAATTTTGCAAAAAATGCCTGCAAAGAGGGTATTACAAATACTTTCATGAATGAACCTTATGCAGTGCTGGAAACACCCTCCTCCGAGCCTCTTTGTCTGGCAGATAGAACGATATCTTCCCTTCTGGGACTGATCTCTTTTGGACAGCATCTTAACGGATATGTCAAAACAGAGAAAGGTTTGAAAATGTGGATTGGCAAACGTTCTGAAAACAGAGGTTTTTATGCCGGGAAACTTGATCATCTGGTAGCAGGCGGTTTGCCGTATGGTATCTCTTTGCGTAAAAATCTGGAGAAAGAGTGTTATGAAGAAGCGGGAATGTCCGCTGAACTGGCATCGCAGGCGGTAAGTGTCGGGCTTGTTTCCTACAAGTATGATTACCGGCTGGGAAGCAATGAAGATATTATCTACTGCTATGACCTGGAACTGCCGCCGGAGTTTGAACCAAGATGTACCGATGGAGAAGTAGAAGCGTTTTTTCTGATGGATATAGAAGAGGTGGCAGCGATTGTGCGTGAGACTGATGATTTCAAACTCAACTGTAATCTGGTGATTATTGATTTTCTGGTGCGCCATGGTTATCTTGAAGCGGGTGAAAAGGGTTATTTTGAAGTGGTAACAGGGCTTATAGGATATAAATAATTTACAAAAGATCCTCTTTATCAATAACTTGTTAAAATAATTGATACATTTTAACCCTCGCAAGGACACTTCATGAACAGACGCGTAACACTTCTGGGCTTATCTCTGGTAACAGCTTTACAACTTCATGCTATTGAAAATTTGATGATGACATTTAAATATGGTTTGACAGACCTGGATGGTTCTTTGAGTCTGAAAAAAAACACAGTAGGAGTTGATTTTACTGTGGATATTGCCAGCAATATTAAACCAAAATTTGACTTCTCCTATTTGTCAGTCGATGAAGGGGGTAACGGGGTAGATTATACTTTACAATTTTCTGCAAATGCTCTGTATGAAGGAAGTGAGTTTTATAACAACTCCTGGCTGCCTTATTTTTACGGAGGGATTGGGTATGAGTATGTGCACAACAACCGCCCTTCATTTGACAGTGCGCCTTATGTGCAGATAGCAGGAGGTATAGAGTTTCCCTTCTTTGGATATCGGAATGAAGATTATAAAATAATTACCGAAGCCAGATGGATGCAGATGTTTGCGGATGGTGGCGGACAAACCAATGAAGCGGCAATCTTTATCGGATTTCGTATCAGTACGGGGGCATTGACTTCAGGTTATAATCGTGCAGCTGCTTCCTATGGTTATGAAAACAGTCCCGATTATGTAGAGCTTGAAGCAGATGATTTGCCTAAAAATGCTCCGGAACTGACAAAAGAGAATATTGTTTTTTCCGATACAGACGGTGATGGTGTAGCTGACAAAGATGATAAATGTCCGCATACCGCAAGGGGTGTAATTGTTGATGAAAACGGCTGTGCCATCAGTAGTGCTGTCGGGAGTATGAAATATAGTGCCCAAAGAGGTGATTTTACCCGTAAAAGAGAGAAAAAAGTCACTTTCCCTACACTGCCTAAAAAAAGAACAGTCTTTTCAATCAACTTCCCGCCAAATACATATACTATTCCAAAAGAGGACAGAGATAAGATCCGTAAATATGTAAAGCAGTTGCAGCGGGTGGGATATCGTTATATTACAGTAGAAGGCTATACTGATAACTCAGGTACGCCATCCCAAAATAGAATGCTTTCTCAGAAGCGTGCGGAAGCAGTAAAAGATTTGATGGTGCAGTATGGTATAGATTCAGAAAAAATCACTGCTGTGGGAAAAGGAGAGCTTAATCCTATTGCCAACAATGACGTGCCGGAGGGGAGAGCGTTGAACCGGCGTATTGAAATTGTTGTCGAGTAGGGTTATTTACCAAAATTAAGATCTCTTCTTGCGTTACTGACGGTAAGGATAAAACCTACGATAACATCGAGTGTTTGTGCTTCAAGCAGGAGAAAATATTCAAAAGTAGGATATGTACCGAGTTTATAATATTGTTTCACTGCATAGATAAGCAGTGCAATCAGGAAAAGAAAAGACATTACAAAATCAACCCATACACCTGAGCCTTTAGGTGCCAGAAATGTTGCTTTGATTAATTCATAAGAGAGTGTTACCATTAGCAAAGCTGCTACAAAAAAGAGAAAAGTATGTGCTCTCTCTTTCGGGGCGATAGAAAGCGCCCGGTAGAGTGGATCCAGCAAGCCCCTTTCATTCAGTAAAATCAAAATCATAGCCAGTATATTTAACGGGACAAGTTCCTGCAAAAATTTCAAAACAGACTCCTTTACACTCTATTGACGGGTAAATTTTATCATAAATTTTTAAAAGTATTTGTTTCTATTGAAGATATTAGTTAATTTTTTTAACTTTTATCGTAATAAGGTCAGAACGTGGATTACTATTAACTTTAAAATAAGATAAAAATTGTATAATACAGGGCTATTAATCTATATTAATAATAAATTTCAGAATCTAGGAGTAAATATGGGAAAATATGTAGAATTAACAAATGACAATTTTAAAGATACAATCGCTAAAGGTGTTACACTGGTAGACTTTTGGGCACCATGGTGTGGACCTTGTCGTATGATCGCGCCGGTTATTGAAGAGTTGGCGGAAGATTTCGACGGAAAAGCGACAATTGCAAAAGTAAATACGGATGAAGAGCAGGATATTGCTATTCAGTACGGTATCAGATCTATTCCTACACTGCTTTTCTTCAAAGACGGTGAGTTGGTAGATCAAATGGTTGGTGCAGCAGGTAAACAAGTGCTTGCTGACAAATTGGATTCTTTACTTTCATAATTAAGGTCATATACATACACAATATGTACACAATAACCAAAGCCGGAAAGCGAAACAAGCTTTCCGGTTACTCTTTTTAAAATGAAAAGACGCAAAGGGGGAAGCTCCTTCTCTCTGACATATGTTTTCGCCTCCTTTTTTGGTGCTTTGATGGTTGCCGGGGCGTTTGCCTACTATAATTACAAATTTTCAGAATATAAGTTTTTTGACTTTGCTGAGCATACTTTTTATACCCAGAAAGATATTTTTACCCCAAAGTCAGAAAAATATACAGTACTTGTCTATAGCTCAAATATGCAAAACAGTAAAGATATTTCCCAAAAACTGGTAAAAGACAACCCCATACTGGCAATTGATCTGTATCAAAAGAGATTTAAAGGTGAAGATAGTATTATTCCAATAACCAGCGGTATGAACACACTTTTGAAGTTTATACAACGCTTCAATATTTATGAAATCCCTTGTGCATTTGAGATTAAACGTTTTAAAGGTACACAGTACAAACAAAACAGTCACATAGAAGTGATAGAGTAACAGGAGAAACTATGCTTGATTTAGCGATTATCGGCGGGGGTCCTGCGGGACTTACAGCAGGACTTTATGCGACAAGAGGCGGTCTGAAAAATGTTGTTATGTATGAAAAGGGGATGCCTGGCGGACAGATCACCCAGAGCAGTGAAATTGAGAATTATCCCGGGATCAAAGAGGTTGTGACAGGACTGGAACTGATGGAGCCGTGGCCTGAACAGTGTATGCGTTTTGGATTAAAACATGAAATGGCTGAGGTAACGCGTGTCAGTAAAGCGGGAGATGTTTTTAAAATTTCGATTGCAGGCGGTGAAGAAGCGGAAGCGAAAAATGTGATCGTCTGTACCGGAAGCACGCCTAAAAGAGCCGGAATTAAAGGTGAAGATGAGTTTTACGGTAAAGGTGTGAGTAACTGTGCAACATGCGACGGTTTTTTCTACAAAGATAAAGAAGTCGCTGTTCTTGGCGGTGGAGATACCGCTCTTGAAGAAGCGCTTTATCTGGCAAATATCTGTTCGAAAGTTTATGTGATTCATCGCAGGGAAGAGTTCAGAGCAGCACCAAATACTGTCGAAAAAGTAAAAAACAATCCCAAAATCGAACTGGTTTTAAACAGTACTGTCAAAGAGATATACGGCGATGCGATGGGCGTTACAGGTGTTTTGACAGAAGACAAAGAGGGCAATGAAAGGGACTTGAAAGTTCCCGGTATCTTCATATTTGTCGGTATGAATGTCAACAATGATGTCCTGAAACAAGAAGACGGTTCTTTCTTGTGTGATGTAAACGAATGGGGTGAAGTCATCGTGGATCTGAGTATGAGAACTTCGGTCGAAGGACTTTTCGCGGCAGGTGATATTCGCATAGAAGCACCTAAACAGGTAGTTTGTGCAGCCGGTGACGGTGCAACGGCAGCACTTCAGGTTATTGCAAGATCACATTAATTTAAAAAAAGGAATGTAAAAAATATGATAAATGTAGGCATACATGGTTCAACAGGCAGAGTAGGCGAACTGCTTATCAAAAATCTCAAAGGTGATGATATTGCCAAAGCAGCGACACTTCATGCTATAGAAGAGTTTAGTTTTCCGGTAGACAAAGATGCTTTGATAACAAACAACACAAAAACACTGCTTGAAAACAGTGATGTTGTGATCGATTTTACACTGCCGGATGGTACGGAAAAACTGCTTGAAGCAGCGATTGCAGGCTATCCTACACCTTTGGTGATCGGTACGACAGGATTAAATAAGCATCAACTCAATCTCATGAAAGATGCAGCACAGTATATGCCTATTCTTTATGCGACAAATATGTCCCTTGGGGTTGCGATTCTCAATAAACTGGCATTTCTGGCGAGTGAAGCATTGAGTGATTTTGATGCGGAGATTGTGGAGATGCACCATCGTTATAAAAAAGATGCGCCAAGCGGTACTGCACTGACACTGGCAGAACATGTTGCAGCTGCAAGGGGGCTGGAACTGGATAAAGTAAGAGTCAGCGGCAGAGATGGCAACATCGGAGAAAGAACAAAAGATGAGATTGCAGTGATGGCGCTACGCGGCGGAGATATCGTGGGGCGGCATACTGTCGGGTTTTATAATGACGGGGAATTTATAGAACTCAACCATACTGCAACAAGTCGCGATACTTTTGCAAAGGGTGCAATCAAGGCAGCCAAATGGCTGGTAAAACAAGAAAACGGTCTTTATAATATAACAGACTGTCTGGGGATATAGGGGAAATATAATGTGTGCAGTAGTTGGGGTCTTTAACGTTAAAAATGCTTCAAAAGTGGCTTATTATGCATTGTTTGCAATGCAGCACCGTGGTCAGGAAGCATCGGGGATCAGTTCGAGTGACGGAAAGCATATCTATACCAAAAAACGCCGTGGACTGGTTACAGATGTTTTTTCAGATGAAGATACTTTCGAGTTTTTGAAAGGCTCCAAAGCGATTGGACATAACCGTTACTCTACGGCAGGAAGCGATTCTATCAGCGATGCACAGCCTATAGCCGCAAAGTACTTGCTGGGTGAGATTGCAATAGCACACAACGGAAATCTGATCAACAAAGCAGAGGTTCGGGAGAAACTGATTCAGGAAGGTGCGATTTTTCAATCCTATATGGATACGGAAAATATTATTCACCTGATTGCCAGAAGTCAGAAAGACAATCTTCAGGATCGTATTGTAGAGGCTTTAAATCAGATTAAAGGGGCGTATTGTCTTTTGATTCAGAGCAGAACCAAGATGTTTGCTATTCGCGACCGTTACGGTGTCAGACCACTTGCTTTGGGTGAGTTTGAAAACGGCGGTTACATTGTTGCGAGTGAAACTTGTGCTTTTGAACTGGTGGGTGCTAAGTTTGTCAGAGAAGTCAAACCGGGTGAAATGCTGATTTTTGAAAAAGGTAAAGAGCCGGAGTCTATCCAGCTTTATGAACCGGATCCAAGACCCTGCGCATTTGAATATATCTACTTTGCACGACCGGATAGCGTGATAGACGGCAAAAATGTCTATGAAAAACGTGTCGAAATGGGAAGAAGGCTTGCACGTGAAAATCCTGTCGATGCGGATATCGTTCTGCCGGTACCAGACAGTGGTGTTGCCGCTGCTTTGGGGTATGCTGAAGAGAGTGGCATTCGTTTTGAAAATGCAATTGTCAGAAACCATTATGTCGGTCGTACATTTATCGAACCGATACAGGAGATGAGAGACCTCAAGGTACGTCTGAAACTCTCGCCTATCAAATCGGTCATAGAGGGTAAAAAAGTAGTGATTATCGATGATTCTCTGGTGCGCGGTACAACTTCCCGGCAGATTGTAAAGATGCTCAAAGATGCAGGTGCAAAAGAGGTACATTTCAAGCTGGCATCGCCTCAGATTAAACATCCGTGCAAATACGGTATCGATACACCAAGCTATGAAGAGTTGATTTCAGCCAATATGAGCGATGAAGAGATACGCCAGTATATCGGTGCGGATAGCCTTAGCTTTCTCTCTTTGGATGGATTGCTGGACAGTCTTGGAAGGGAGACGAAATATTCACTCGTAAGTTTTGACGGACAATATTTCATCAAATAATTTATGAGAGAAATTTTAACAGCAGGGCGCTATTTCCGCCAAAAATTTGGATGCAATGTCTATAAAACACCTATCTCGATACTGGGATTTACCTGTCCCAATATCGATGGTAAGGTAGCAAAAGGTGGATGTACCTTTTGTGAAAATGAATCTTTCAGCCCGAATCTGGCGGAAAAATCTTCCAAAAAATTCTATCTCAGCCCGGATTCTGCAGAGAACCCCTTACTTGAAAAACAGTTAGAGCAGGTACGAAGCCAATACCGCTTTACTAAAAACCGTCTGGCAAAGAAGTTTGGTGCCAAAAAATTTATCGCCTATTTTCAATCCTTTACCAATACCTATGCCCCTCTTGATACACTTAAAGCACTCTATGAAGAGGCACTGGCGCAGGAAGATTGTATAGGACTTAGCATAGGAACCAGAACCGACAGTGTCGATGAAGAGGTTCTGGCATATCTCAAAGAGTTGAGTAAAGATCATGAGATATGGGTGGAGTATGGCATACAAAGTGTTTACGATGAAACCCTCGAAGCGATCAACCGGGGGCATAGTGTTGCAAATATCAAAGAGTGGATTTTACGTTCCAAAGAGTATGGACTCAATGTCTGCGGACATCTTATCTTCGGACTTCCGGGAGAATCACAGGCAATGATGCTTGATAGTGTGACTGCTTCTATCGACTGGGAAGTAGACTCACTTAAAATCCACCCGATGTATGTTACCAACAACACCGCCCTTGCTGCAGAGTATAAAAAAGGAAAGTTCGTACCCATCACTGAAGAAGCCTACATCGATACTCTCATCAAAGCTTTTAAAATGCTTCCGGAAGATATCATGATACAGCGTATTACCGCAGGTATCGACGATGCCTCTCTTCTGGCTCCTGAATGGTGCAGAGACAAACATACACAGATGAAACATATACGCGAAGCCCTTTTGAAAGAGGGGATGATTTACTAGTTATGTTATAATAACCTCAAAGTTTTACATAAAGGTAATATTGTGCAAAAAGAGGAAATTTTACAAACTATTTCAAAACTATTACCTGATCTCAAAAAAAGATATCATATTGCCCATCTCTCCCTTTTTGGCTCCTATGCAAGAGGTGACGCAGATAAACAGAGTGATGTTGATCTGCTGGTAGACTTTAGTGTAACGCCGGATCTACTGACATTTATCGAGCTGGAAGAGTTTTTGAGCGAAAAAGTTGGTAAAAAAGTAGATTTGATACCGCAAAGGAAGTTAAAAGCCTCTTTAAAAAATAAGGTGATGAAAGAAGCTATTGCACTGTGAAACGGGATTATCGACTCTTTTTAGAAGACATTATTATACGCATTGAAAAAATTGAGAGATAAGTTGATTCACTGGTATTTTGAAGTAGATGAAGAGATTGTCTGGAAAGTTGTTGTAGATAAACTTCCCGAGATCAAACTACGTATGCAAGAGATCCTAGATCAACAAGCTTTATAAGCAATGAAACAACCAACAGCTTTTCAAAAAGAAGTTTGGAAAGCCATCGCCAAAATCCCAAAAGGTAAAGTCACTACTTACGGACATATTGCAAAACATCTTCGTACTAAAGCCGTGCAGGCAGTCGGAACGGCTGTCGGTAAAAATCCCTATGCACCGAAAATTCCCTGTCATCGTGTTGTTCCCGCCAATGGAAAGATCGGAAATTATTCCGGGGAGGGCGGGGTTGAAAAGAAAGTTGCACTGCTTCAAAAAGAGGGTGTGGAAGTAAAAAATGGGAAGATTGTAGGGTTTGAGGAGAAGTTGTTTGGTTATTAATATTTCATCTTGAAATAAAATCTTTCGATAGGTAAAAAATATATTACAATTTATAAAAAACAGGTTGGTAGTTATATGAATTGTAATCTTTACGTTGTATTTGTAACTGAAATATGGTATCATTCTCATGAGTAAAAAAAGTAAGTTGTTGCGAAAGTTTTTGGAAAAGCCAGTACGAAAAGATTTGACCTTTGATGAGCTTTCAGTGTTATTGATCTCATGTGGTTACTGTAAAGTAGAAGGAAAAGGTTCAGCTGTAAAATTTTATCATAAATCTAAAGATCATTTGATCATGTTACATAAACCGCATCCGGGGAATATTTTGAAAGTTTATCTCATCAAACAGATACAGAAAAAGTTAAAGGAGATATGTGATGGCTAATGTCATAGAATATAAAGGATATATAGGCAGTATAGAGTATTCTCCGGAAGATAAATGTTTTTTTGGAAAGCTTGAAATGATTGATGATTTGGTGACATTTGAAGCAACAAATGCTGTTGAACTTGAAAAAAATTTTCATAAAGCGGTAGACGAATATCTGGAAACTTGTAAAGAATTGGGAAGAGAACCGCAAAAAGTATTTAAGGGGGTTTTTAATGTACGCATTGATCCAAAACTTCATAAGAAACTTTATGAAAAAGCATTAAAGTCAGGTATGTCGTTAAATAAATATATTCAACAAGCTTTGGAAAAAGAAGTAGCGTAAATTAGAAACGCTACTCTCCCGCCTTTGTGGTGATCATATCCAATACGTCAGCCATCTTTTTAAGAAGTTTGCATCCCTCTAAATCGAAATCTTTACTCCATACGATAGGATCATGGTAAACCATTTTTGTTTTTCCCTCTTTATCTTGATAAACAAGTACTTTAAGTGGCAGATCAAGTCCTGTTTTCGGGTCTCTTTGCATCATCTTAGTACCTAGTTTCGGGTTTCCGAAGAGGATTACTTTTTCAGCAGGCATCTCTTGTCCAGTTTTTTTCGCACCTTTTTGGTGGTCGATGATCGTAAAAACACCCATTCCCTCTTTGGCTTTGGATTTGACGATAGCTTCGATTTTAGCAACGGTCTCATCGACACTGTGATTACTACTTTTTACAATAAGTCCATTTGCGTTAAGCAGTGCAGGCAATATAGCCATAAACAAGATGATAAGATATTTTTTCATAACAATAACTCCTTTTTATTTAGATTATAACTTATTTTATATTTATTTTTTAAAACGATACCCTAAATCTTTTAAATGTTTTTCCAAACTCTCTTTGACTTCTCCTTGAAATTCTAACATCTCTTCTTTGATTGTGCCTCCGGTGCCGAGCTTTTTTTTGAGGGTTTTGAGTAGTTGCTGCAGGTCATTTTTTTCGAGATAGAATGGTTTAACGATAGTAACAGTTTTACCTCTTCTTTTCTCTTTTGAGAAGTGAAGTTGGTGTTTTAGGGGTGGTTTAGTTTCGGTATTTTTAGTTGATTTGGCTTTATTTTTATTGTCTGCACTCCAGCTCTCTTCAAAGTTCGCGCCCATTTCAAATAGATTTTTTTTCATATGATCTCCCTGTAAAAGTTATTTGTAAAGAAGAGGGATTACCTTCTTCTTTTCCTAAATCGTAAAAAGAGCCAGATTCCCAGGATTGTGAGGAAGAGTGGCAGCAGTACCTGAACCCATGCACCTATATTTAAAAGTTTATGCAATATATCGTTATGCATTTTTTTATCGATTTTTACTCCTGCCATTTGAGCGGCATGTGTCATAGCGGATACGGCAAGATTGCCTTTTGGGATGCTTTGATGGCAGCTGAGGCACATACCGCGTCTGTCTAGTTTGCTTCTGGTTTCATTGTCCAGAGCCTGAGAGAGTTTCCAGTGGTTGCCGACTGTTTGGACTTGTTTGCCGTTTTTGTCTATGAGTACGGAGTAGTCGTGTTTGAGGTTTGGTGTTGCCGGGATCTGTTCGTCGATCTGTTTTGGCAGTACTTTTCCATCGGCTGTCATCAGATCGACGATGGTAGTTTGTGACGGATCGCTGAAGTATTTACCGCCGTTTATGCCGTAACCCATCGCTTTTGCACTGGTGTGGCAGCTTTCACAGCTTCTGGGTTTTTTGCTGATGGTGTGGGGGTGTACCGGAGACATAGTGATGGAGTTTACCCCTTCCTCTCCTGCATCTTCGACATTTGGGATTTTCCAGATGTGGTTTTGCAGCAGGGCTTTACCGTTTTTGCCTATGACGGTTAGTGTTACCTGACAGCCGGGAATGGTGGGAGATATACGTCCTTCCCCGTTTTGGCTCAGAGCCGGATTTTCCCATCTGAGGTAGCTTCTGGTTTCGGTTACTTTGCCATCGACCAGAAAGTTTTTCAGATCATCTACTTCGCCTGTTTTACCGTTGTGATGGGCTTTGGAAGCAGCGAGGTAGTCCGGGTTTTGTTTGCCTCCGGAGTAATCCACTTTTACATGACATCCATAACACTGCGGTGCCCATGTGGCATGGCAGGTATAGCACTCAAGCCGGTCGGTATGGGCTTTGATCTGATCCATCGCAACCAGTCCCTCTTTGGAGATTTTGCCATCTTCTTTAAGTTTTTTAAGCGGTGTGAGGGTGATATCTTTCCCCGATGCCAGATGCATGACAATTTTATCGCCTTTTTTGACTGCTTTGGTAAGCGGGTTTCCTCTGGCAGAGAGGAGGAAGCCATCTCCTGTATCTTTTGGAATGGCACCCTGTTTGAGATATTTTGCCAGTGTTTTTGTTGTACCTCTTGGATTTCCTGTTTTAGGTTTTGTATCGAACTCGTCACTGTATCCCAGTGGCAGTTCCCAGGGGTATTTGTCGGTGGTTCCGTGACAGTCCTGACACTCTATCTCTACGGCACCTAAATTTGCCCCTCGAAAGAATCCGTCTCCGTGCATATCGTTGGAGGTGTGGCAGTCCTGACAGAGCATTCCTTTTTTATAGTGAATATCTTCTGTCAGGTGCAGATAGCGTTTGGTGTGCAGTTTTGGCTGGGCATTTCCGTCTTCGTCAAAGGTTGCTTTATATTCGGTCTCCATCAATCCCTGATACGATACGCCTATACGCTTGCCCCGGTTATGGCATGTGGTGCATGTCTCAACAGGGATACCGGAGTAGTTTATGTCGTGAATAGTGACTTTGACTTTTCGGGAAGAGTGGATAGTGTGGATGAGCATATGACCATCCTCTTTTTTGTCGATGCTTTTATCTTTGCCCTCATAGAGTCCGGCATTTGAGTAGGGGATATGACATGAAGCACACCCGATACCTCTGTAATCACCCCTTCTTTTGCGTCCTTTACCTCCTGTGTGGCATCTGAGGCACTCCTGCCGCAGGTAGGTATAGACAGAGAGGGAGGGATCTTTTTCAATCTCTTCTGCGGTTGGTGCGGGCGGGAGTTCTTTTGTCTCTTTAAAAAAGCCCTGAGGTTCTGTTTTTGCAAGTTGTTCCATATATTTTCGGTAGGTTTCAGTACCGAGTCTTTTATGTGGATCAGGTGATTTTCCGCCAAAGTTTGTGTAAGTGTGGTTGTAACCGTCTTTGCCGCCAAATCCCCATAATGCACCATGGATTTTTCCCTGTTCAGTTGCCATGAGATTGTTCCACTGGGCAGATACCTGTTTGGGGTGACACATACCGCATGTGTTTTCATTGATCCAGGCACTGGCGGGATAGGGGTAAAATGCTTTTGGTCCTTTGTGCTTTTTAAAATAGTTCACCGTGCCGTTATGGGCTTTTTCTTTATCATCGCTTTGAGGATTTCCACCGTGACAGACGATACAGTCGTTGCCACTGAAGCCTGCTTTGTCGGCTATTTTTAAAATCTCTTTCATCATATCAGAGTTTTTATCCCGGATATCGGCAATGCCTTCATGACATTTGAGGCAGTTATTTGTAGCTGCAAAAAGGGAGAGTGTAAAGAGCAGAAGTATCAGTAGTTGTTTCATGGTGTCCTCTGGTGATAGTATATTTTCATGTTATCAAGTATTTGATTTATTTATACTTTAAATGATTTGATATTTTTTGACAATAATTTCGCTAAGATATCCGGATTAAATTTTTCTGGAGTCTTATGCAAAAACTTATTTCCCTGTTATCACAAAAAACTTCTTTAGAGACGAAACAGATTGAAAATATTCTCACCCTTCTGGAGGATGGATCGACTATCCCTTTTATCGCACGGTATCGTAAAGAGATGACGGGTGGGGCAAGTGATGAGCAGCTTCGCGAGTTTGAGGAGGTTTATCAATCTGCCAAAAAGTTTTTGGAACGTCAGGCAGAGATTTTGAATATACTGGATGAAAAACAACTTCTGACTGCAAAGCTGAAAAGTGCTATTTTGTCTGCACAAACGATAACCGCACTGGAAGATCTCTACCGTCCTTTCAAAGAGAAAAAAAATACCCGGGCATCTGTTGCCATTGCGCAGGGACTGGAGTCGTTGGCGGATCTTTTGCAAAAGGGATCTTTAAGTCGTAATGCTTTTGAAAAAGAGGCTGCCGGATTTCTCAAAGGTGATGTAAAAAGTGTTGAAGATGCGATAAAAGGCGCGCAGGATATTGTAGCGGAGAGGTTCAGCGATGATGCCAAAGAGCGTGAAGTATTGAGAAACCTGACGCTTAAACATGGTATTTTGGAGGTTAAGGCGGCAAAAGGCTTTAAAAAAGAGGGACAGTTTGTCAAGTATGAGAGTCATAGTGAAAAAGTTGCTTTTATCCCTTCTCACCGCTATCTGGCGATTATGCGCGGAGTGAAAGAGAAAGAGCTGAGTGTGAAAATCAGCATCGATACGGAGCGTTATTTTGAAACATTGCATCGCTTTCGTATCAAGTCTCATATGCAAAGTTCCGCAGAGGTTTTGTTTGAAGCATACAAAGATGGTTTCAAACGGCTCCTTTTTCCTTCTATCGAAAGAGAAGTACATCATTTTTTAAAAGAGCGTTCGGATAAAGCTGCGATAGCTGTATTTGGTAAAAATCTGACACAGCTTCTTATGACACCTCCGGTGACAGGTAAAGTGATACTCGGTGTTGATCCGGCATTTCGTACGGGGTGTAAACTGGCGGTTATTGATGAAAATGCAAAGTATCTTGACCATGCTGTTATCTATCCTACGGCACCGCATAATGATTTTGACAAGAGTTTTGAAGTAGTCAAAAAGCTGGCTTTGACCTATAATATTGAAGGGGTGGCGATTGGAAACGGTACGGCATCGCGCGAGACACAGGACTTTTTTGCAAAATATAACAAAAAAAGCGATAAAGCGTTGAAATATACCGTCGTCTCTGAAGCGGGAGCTTCGGTTTACTCCGCGTCAAAAATCGCTTCACAGGAGTATCCTGATTTGGATGTGACGATTCGGGGTGCCATCTCTATCGCACAGCGTTTGCGTGATCCTATGGCGGCACTGGTCAAGATCGATCCAAAGTCGCTGGGTATAGGACAGTATCAGCATGATGTCGATCAGAAGCTTCTGGAAAAGAGACTTCATGAAGGAGTGGAAGACCTGGTGAACAGGGTTGGTGTAGATGTGAACAGTGCTTCGGTTTCGCTGCTGTCGTATGTTGCCGGAGTGGGTAAAAAACTGGCGGAAAATATTGTTGCTTACAGAGAGAAAAATGGAGCATTTAAAAGTAAAAAAGAGCTTTTAAAAGTCAAGGGACTGGGTGCCAAAGCGTATGAACAGGCTGCGGGATTTATACGTATACGTAACGGTGAGAGTATCTTTGACAATACCGGGATTCATCCGGAAAGTTATGCGATAGCAAAGAAACTGGCGGCAAATAAAGATATAGATATCAAAATATTTGCCAGAGAAAACGGTGTCGGTGAAGAGACTGTCAAAGATATTATCAAAGAGCTTGAAAAACCGGGATTTGATCCAAGGCAAGAGCTTCCTTCTATTCCTTTCCGTGAAGATGTTACCGATATAGGAATGTTGAAAGAGGGGAGTATTGTTTCCGGTGTGGTGAGGAATATCGCTGATTTTGGAGCGTTTGTGGATATCGGGCTGAAAAATGACGGGATGATTCATATCTCCAAAATGAGTGATAAACGTATTTCCCATCCGCTGGAAGTTCTTTCGGTAAATCAGTATCTGCCGCGTATCGAAGTGATAGGCATAGATCATGAAAGAGGCAAAGTGAGCTTGAATTTGAAGGGGCTTTGAGTGCAAATATGTTAGAATCATAAAAACTTTGAGGAGAAGATGATGTTAATGAAAGGCAAAAAAGGACTGATCGTAGGAATCGCGAACAATAAATCTATCGCTTATGGTATTGCAAAAGCGTGTAAAGCGCAGGGGGCGGAGCTTGCTTTTACCTACTTGAATGAGCAGCTTGAAAAGAGGGTGAGACCGATTGCAGATGAGTTTGGCAGTGAAGCAGTCTATAAACTCGATGTGACAAAACCTGAAGAGCTGGAAGAGTTGACAAAGAGTCTGGAGAAAGATTTCGGCAAGATTGACTTTGTGGTACACTCTGTAGCATTTGCACCGCGCCGTGCGCTTGAAGGGAGTTTTTTAGATACTGAGCAGGCAGATTTTGCACTGGCGATGGATACTTCGGTCTATTCTTTGGTTTCATTAACACGTGCATGTTTACCGGTGATGAATGAGGGTGGTTCTATCTTGACGTTGACTTATCTGGGAGGTCCGAAATATATTCCGCATTACAATGTCATGGGTGTGGCAAAAGCGGCGCTTGAAGCGAGTGTGCGTTATCTGGCGGTTGATCTGGGTGGTCGCGGTATTCGTGTCAATGCAGTGAGTGCGGGTCCTATCAAGACACTGGCGGCAAGTGGAATCGGTGATTTTAAGAATATTCTCAACTGGAATGAAATCAATACACCACTCAAGAAAAATGTCACTATCGAAGAGGTTGGAAACAGCGGTATGTACCTGTTGAGTGATCTCTCTTCCGGTGTAACAGGTGAGGTTCACTATGTGGATGCCGGTTACAATATCATGGGTATGGGTGCTGTCGAGAAAGATGAAAACGGCAGGACAGTACTCAGCTGGGATCAACGTAAGAAGTAGATGAGACTTTTCTTTCAAAAACTGCTTTATGTGGGATTGATGCTGTTTATCATAGCATTGATCTCATTTATAGCAATCCACGCCGCGCCTAACTCCTTTTTTGCATCGGGTGAACTCAATCCTAACATTACCAAAGAGTCTATAGAACATTTAAAAGCGATTTACGGGCTGGATAAGCCGTTGTATGTACAGTTTTTTTCCTGGATATGGGCACTGTTGCATTTTGACTTTGGGATCTCTTTTGCCAGCGGGAAAGAGGTGAAAGAGGAGATTCTTTCACGTATACCCATTACGCTTATAATCAATGTTATTTCGATGGTGCTTGTTTTTGCTATTTCTCTTTTTTTGGGGATCAAAGCCGCTATGAAGCAGGATAGTTTTTTTGACAGGATGCTGAAACGGTTTTCACTGGTGAGTTATGCGGTACCTTCTTTTTATCTGGCGCTTTTATTGATTATCTTTTTTTCGGTCAAGCTGGGATGGTTTCCCATTTCCGGGCTTCATTCTATTGATCCAAAAGAGGGATTTGCCCGGTTTCTGGATGAGGCATGGCATCTTGTCCTGCCGATTTTTGTGATTGTTTTCGGGGGTGTTGGAAGTTTGCTGATGTATGTCAGAAGTTTGACTATTGATATTTTGAAAAGTGACTATATCTTTTTTGCCAAAGCGCGGGGAATTGATGACAAAACGATTTTAAGACGCTATATTCTGCCCAATCTCTCACCCCCGATTGTGACGATGCTTGGATTATCTCTGCCTGGTTTGATCGGCGGGAGTGTGATTCTGGAGTCTATCTTCTCGATCAACGGTATGGGGCTTTTGTTTTACCAAAGTGCAATGAGCCGGGATTATCCGGTGATTATGGGGATTTTGATTATCTCTGCTTTTTTAACACTGGTGGGAAATATTATTGCTGATCTGGTATTGTTGAAACTCAATCCGCATTTTAAGAGAGGGCAGTAGAACAGGAGTCATACTGACTCCTGTGATTGGTGTGAAGTACTATTTTGCTTCGTCGACGAGTTTAAAAACAACACGTCTGTTTTTCATACGTCCTTCGACTGTATTGTTATCCGCTATCGGCTGGGATGATCCATGACCTTCATAGCTGAGCATTGAGGCATCTACGCCTTTGGAAATCAGATAATCTGCAACACTTTTTGCTCTGTTCTGACTGAGTTTGAGATTGAACTCTTCGTTTCCTTTTGAGTCTGTATGACCTTGTACTATGTAGTGGTATTCAGGATGTTTCTTGATGATCTCTGAAACTTTGTCAAGCAATTCTTTACTTCGTTTTGTAAGGATAGCACTTCCTGTCTGGAATTCTATTTTAGTAAGTTGAAAGATATTCATGATATTTGAGAGTACCATTTTTTTGGTGATCTCGTTAGTCTCTTTTTTTGCTTCCTGAAGTTTTTGTTCCAAAGCTTCTTTTTCTTTTTGTGCATTGTTCAAATTATTTTGAAGATTTGCTTGTGCTTTTTTTAACATCATGATTTGTGTTTGTGTTGCTTTTGAAGTTTTTTCCAGTTTTTCCAGTTCTGCTTGGAGTGCTTCTTTTGCTTTTAACTCTTCTTCAAGTTTTGCCTGAAGTTCCTCATTTGCTTTGATTTGCTCCTGGAGTTTGGTTTCGACGGCTTCTCGCTCCTGTGCTAACTGTGCCAGTTTCTCTTCAGATGCTTGTGTAGCAGTTTGCATCTGTGCTAATTTTGTTTCGAGATCTGTTTTGAGGTTGGTTACTTCTTCTAATGATGATTTTGTTGTATTTAGTTCATTTTGCAATGCAGAGAGTTTTGTTTCAGAATCACTGCTTAGCTCTTTGGCTGCAAGCAGGGCAGCTGATGCAGCAGCAAGTTTTTCTTCAAATCCGGACACCTTTTGTTGCTCTTCTTGCTGAAGTGCTTCTATTTTTTGATTTAGTGTGGCAATTTGCGCACTGTATTCCTCTTTTTCAGAAGTAAGAGTTGCGAGTTGTTCTTCTTTCTCCTGTAGTTGTGAGGTTAATTTTTCAATTTCTTCAGAGAGTTGACTTTTTGTTGTATTGAGCTCTTCTTTTAATGCCTGGTTCTCTTCTTCAAGAGTAAGGACTGTTGATTTTGTACTGTTGAGTTCATTTTGTAATTCGGAGAGTTTGTTTTCAGAACTACTGCTTGCTTCTTTTAGATTTAGAAGTTCTGTTGATGTTGCTTCAAGCTTCTCTTTGAGTGCCTGGTTCTCTTCTTTTAGTTTATTGAGAGCTGATTTCAGAGTCTCCTCTTCACTTGTTAATGCGGAAAGTTTATTCTCTTTGGAACTTGCTGCTTCTTTTGCAGCAGTAAGTGCTGCAACTGTTGTTGCCAATTTTTCTTTGAGAGAACTGTATCCTGCTTCCTGTTCCTCTTTGAGTTGACTTATCTGTGCAGTAAGTTGTTCTTTTTCTTGCTGAAGTTTTTCTATCTGATGTTTACTTTCCTCCAGTGAAGCGTTGAGTTGTTTGATTTCTTGTTCTTTTTCTGTTAATGCACGACTGGCTTCTTCTGTTTTCTCTTTCAGAGTGCGGATTTCATCTGCTGTTTCTGAAGTTGCTCCGGCAAGTTTTGTTTCAAGCGTTTTGACCTTTTCGACAAGTTTCAGGACATCTTGCTGTGCACGCTCTTTTTCCCGTGTAAGACTTGTGATGATATGCTCTTTTTCGGTCAAAGATTTTTTGATTTCATTATATGATTCCAAGTCTTTTTGCGTTTCATGAGACATTTTTTCAGCTCTGCTTTTTTCTTCTGTGAGCTGGGAAATTTGTTCATTTTTATGGGCAATCTCTTTTTCAAGTCCCATAATCTTTTCTTTAAGCGAAGTTATCTCTTTTTTTGCGTCTTGTGCGGTATTGCTTTTTTTACTGAATATGGTTTCTATTTTTTCACTGATAACTTTTTTGGATTCTTCTTTATGTGAAGGTTCTGATTTAGTTGTTATGTGCTGTTTTTCATGTTGCACTTCTTCTTTTGAATTATTATGTTTTAGATAGAGTGTTTTAGGGTTTACCGCCCCTTCGTCAATGTGTGTGATATTTTTGGGAACGGCATCACTTTTGTGATGTGTATAAGTAGTTGTTCGTTCTGCCTCTTCGTCTGTTCCGCTGCATTTTGAGAAGAAGAGGGCAATAGCAGCAAAAATAGAGAGTGCCACCACAGTTTTCTGTCTGATGTTTTCCATAATATACCTCCTTAAATTATTTTAAAATTATAGCCAAGTTGGTATAAATTAAAATAATCAGAAGGTATTAATCACAGAGTGTAAAGTATCTATTCTCCAAAAAGTGCTTTAAGGGCATCCGGATTGTTTTTAGGTTCGTTGTCTTCACCTTGTGTTGAAGATGCAGAAGTACTGCCACCCAGTTCTACAAGTTCAATTTCGTAACCTGTCAGCATAGAAGCCAGACGGATATTGATACCGCTTTTTCCAATAGCTTTGGATTTTTGATCGGCAGGTAGTGTTACAATAGCTTTTTCACCTTCTATTCGGACAGCAGAGATTATTGCAGGAGACATTGCGCGTGCAACAAATTTTTCAGGTATAGAACTGAATTCAATACAATCGATATTTTCTCCATGCAACTCCTGACTTACAGCATTGATACGAACACCTTTAGTACCTACTGTTGCACCTACAGGATCGACATTTGGTGTAACTGCTGAGAGTGCGATTTTTGCCCGCTCACCCGGAATTCTTGCACTTGCATGGATAACTACCATTTCATCTTTTATTTCAGGAACCTGAAGTTCAAGAAGTCTTTCCAAAAATTTAGGTGATGTTCTGGAAACTTCTATCTGCATACCGAGTTTTTTATCGATATAAACACGACGGATTACTGCTTTGACAGTATCTCCTACTTTGAATTTTTCACCTTTGATACGGCTTTTCATAGGAAGTACTGCCTGAACTTCACGATATTCAAGATAAGTGTTTTCATCATTGTCTACACGTGTGACCGGTGCGCTGATAAGTTCGCCGATTTTTTCTTTATATTTTTCAAAAATATTTTGTTCAAGGAGGCGCTGAATGTGATATTCAAGTTCTTTGTATAAAATAGCAGCAGCAGTTCTACCCATGTTGTCAAGAGAGAGTTGGTACGTTATTTCATCACCGACTTCTACTTCTGAATCTGCCTCTTTTGCCTCACTGACAGCGATATATTTTTCGCCTTCTTCGGTATTTTCTTCGAGTCTTTCGTCATTGTCATCAACAACTAGTACTTTTTGAAAAAGATTTAATTCTTTTTTCTTCTCATCTATAGTAACGGCATAGTCGTACTCTTCACCAAAGACTTTTTGCGCGGTGCGAATAAGTGCAGTAGAGACAGCCTCTTTGGCTTCACTCATTTTAAGTCCCTTTTCATGGGCGATAGATTCTATAATATTGATAATTTTTTCCACTTTTGCGCTACTCCTTCATAAAATTTTTTGATTGTGTGATTTAAATATTGTGTAATGCAGCCGGATATTTAAGTAGTTAATTTGATTATAGCAACAGTGTGCTTAAGATTCTATTTATCAGTTATTCAACCAAATAGTGCTATACTCTATACTTAAATCTAAAAAAATAGGAAATGTTAATGACATTGAAACTGGCAAAGCAAACAAAAACTGCTAAGCAAAAAACAATCACAATTGATGAGATTGAAAAAGACCTTGAAAAAAATGAGGGACAAAAGATATTTTATTTTGATCATGATAATCCTCATAAAGAGATGAAGGCACTTGTTGAACATTTTGAAGATGAAGGATATAGTGTCTATTTCAAGGTAGTACGTTTTGGTCTTGATGAGAATGACTATATATACGAAGTACATATTTTATCTTCCAAGTAGAGTCTGTTTTGGCTAAAAAACTATTTATCGAAACACTTGGTTGTGCGATGAATGTACGCGACAGTGAGCATATTGTCGCAGAGTTGAGTACAAAAGAGGATTATGAACTAACAGATAGTTATCATGATGCAGATTTGATTCTCATCAATACCTGCAGTGTCCGGGAAAAACCGGTACAAAAACTTTTTTCAGAGATAGGGCACTTTAACAAAAAGAAAAAAGAGGGTGCCAGGATTGGTGTATGTGGCTGTACTGCCAGTCACCTCGGTGAAGAGATTATCAAGCGTGCACCCTATGTCGATTTTGTTCTGGGTGCCAGAAATGTCTCCAAAATAACTGATGTTCTACATAAAAAAGGTGCTGTTGAAGTAGATATCGATTATGATGAGAGTACTTACGCTTTCAGCGATTTCAGAAATACTCCGCATAAGGCTTTGATAAATATTTCTATCGGATGTGATAAACAATGTACTTTTTGTATTGTGCCGAGTACAAGAGGTGAAGAGATATCTATCCCCCCTGAATTGATTGTGCAGGAAGCTTCAAAAGCTGCCCAAAATGGTGCAAAAGAGATTTTTCTACTAGGGCAGAATGTAAATAATTACGGCAGAAGGTTCAGCGGTGATCGATCCAAAGTAGATTTTTCGGATTTGTTACAGATGGTAAGTGATATAGAAGGGGTGGAACGGATTCGTTTTACTTCTCCTCATCCACTCCACATGGATGATAAATTTCTTGAAGTATTTGCTTCAAATCCCAAAATATGTAAATCTATGCATATGCCGTTGCAGAGCGGATCAACCCGTATACTTCATGAGATGAAACGCGGTTATAGTAAAGAGTGGTTTCTGGACAGAGCCTTTAAACTTAGAGAAATGGTTCCGGATGTACATATCAGTACGGATATTATCGTAGCATTTCCGGGGGAAAGTGATGCTGATTTTGAAGAGACGATGGATGTAGTGGAACAAGTACGTTTTGAGCAGATGTTCAGCTTTAAATACTCTCCGAGACCGTTAACAAAAGCGGCAGAGATGACTCCTGTAGATCCTGAAGTAGCATCGGCACGACTGAAATATTTACAGGATCGGCAGACAGAGATTTTGGATGAAATTTCCGCTCAGCAAATGGGAAAAGTATATGAAGTCTATTTTGAAGAGCTTCGCAGCGGTGGTGCAGTAGCCGGGCGCAGTGATAATAATTTTATGATTCAGGTACAAGGCAGTGAAGAGTTGTTGGGAAAAATAGTTCCTGTAAAGATCACAAACCCAAAAAGGATGGTGCTTTATGGGGAAGTTTTTCAGCAAGAGTCGTAAGAGAAAACTTTTACTGGCAATTGTACCGCCGCTGGCGTATGGGATTGTTCGTCTGTTGTATGCAACTTGCAGAAAAGAGTTTCATTTACCCCAAAAGCGTGCAAAAACACCTACTCTGGTTGCGTTCTGGCATGGTGAAATACTGATGAACCCTTTTTTGTATAAAAAATTTATGCAAGATATAAAAATGTCCTTGATGATCAGTGAACATTTTGATGGGGAACTTATTGCCAGAACAGCAAGTTTTTTTGGTTTTGATTTTGTTCGTGGAAGCAGTTCAAGAGGCGCAATAAAAGCGCTGAAAGAGAGTTTTAAACTGGTAGATAGGGGAGTAAGTCTTGCAATTACGCCGGATGGTCCAAGAGGTCCAAGACATTCGGTTGCTGACGGTATTGTCGCGATAGCGCAGAAAAAAAATCTACCGATTGTTGTTTATAGATATAAAGCCTCAAAATTCTGGCAGATGAAGAGTTGGGATAAGTTCATTGTTCCCAAACCTTTTTCCAGATTGGATTTTTATGCGAGTGAACCCTTTTATGTGACTGGATTGCCGAAAGATGAAGCAAAAAGTGTGATAAAAGAGCGATTGGAGAGTTATGTTTAAAGTTATTTTTACAAGTCTGACGCTTTTTGTAGTAGGGATGCTGCTTTTCTTTTTTGGTTTCAGTGATTCGTACAAATACTCTATGGAAGCCCGGATGAAGTATTTTATGGGAGATTATGAAAAAGCCCGTGAATTGGCAAAAAAAGCTTTTGATTTGGATCCATACAATAAAATGGCTTTTTCTATTTTGTCGCAGAGTAAAATTTCTGCACAGATGGCTGATTATGTGAAAGAGGCAGATAAATACCTGCAAAAGATAGAACAGCTTACAAATAAATCTGATTTCAGTCAGCGGGATAAATTGAAAATCAAGTTGATCACAGAAATCATGATGGAGAAGTTTAACAAACTTAATCCGACTGTTCTTACGGACAAAGAGCTTTATGCCGAGTGTATCAAGCGTTATGAAAAATTCAAAACACTTCATGAAAGACTATTTAAAATCCAGGAGTGAGCTATTTTTAGCTTATCTGGAAAAAAATCTAAACTATAGTCCTCAGACTATTTATACATATACCCTCAATCTTAAAGAAGCTTTGTCTTATATTGAAATCCTGGAAGAAGATGATGAGATTGTGATGGATTTGATGCCATACAGAATTTATCTTGTCGATAAAAAGAAAAAAACTATTTATAAAAAAATTTCTATAGTAAAATCTTTTGTAGAATACTTGAGAGAGCAGGGCGAATCAATAAAACTGCGTAATAATGAAATGATCAAAGTACCTAAAACTTTACCCAAACCAGTCTCAACAACATATATATTTGAAGCATTGCAGCAATGTAGTAAAGAAGAGCGTATATTGCTGAAAATGATGTATACTTTGGGACTTCGTATTTCGGAAATTGCAAATTTAAAATTGGCATCTATTACAAACGGGTGGGTCAGGATTAAAGGAAAAGGTGATAAAATCCGCCAGTTACCCCTTTTATCTGATTTTCAAATTGAGCTGGAAGGCTATATTGAAGAAATAAAGCCGCAGGAGTTTTTGTTTGAAAAATCCGGTAAAAAGTTGAGTGAAAATCAAATACGTTATCGTATTGGTAAAATTTTTCAAAAGATAGGGATCAAGGTAACACCGCATCAGTTACGGCATGCATTTGCTTCTGATCTTCTTGAGCAGGGTGCACGTATTACGGATGTGAGTACACTTTTGGGGCATATATCACTGGAAACAACGCAAATTTATACAAAATTAAACAGTAGTGCAAAGTTGCGGTACTATCAAAAAGCACATCCATTGTGCGGGGAGTCAGATGGGTCTACTAACAGCGATTAAAAAACGTTTGACTAATCAGTTTGCAGGTGTAATTGTACAGGAAGAGTCATGTTTAGTAAAAGTAAAGAGAGTTAAAAATGGTGAAATTATACTGGAAGAGGAGAAAAAGTTTGAGATTCCTTCCAAAGAAAAGCTCTCAAAAGAAGCCATAACTTATTTACAGCAGTTGCAAGAAGAAATCGAACAAACTTATATTGCGCTTTTTTTAAACTCATATGGACAAGGGGTTGTACCTTCCTGTCAAAAATCTGCCTATGAGAAGTTTCATATTGAGTATGATCATGTAAAAGATATTTGTGTTGGTCAAAACTATTCTATATATGCTTCAAATATAGATATTAAATGGGCAGAAAAACTTTTTAAAGATGTTGGACTTGATTTTCTTTTCTCACCCTTTCTAATGCTGGATAATTTACGCCAGAAATCAGGTCGCAAAGATGGTATTGTCCTTTATATGCTTTCTAGTTTTAATTCCATTACTATTATGATTTTTAAAAGAGAAAAATTGATTTATGGTACTTTTATCAATATAGCAAAAGAAGAAGATTTGTTGAATACAGATTTCAGCGAAGAAGTAGAAGAAGATGATGATGTACTAAATGAAATTGATTTAGATATGGAGCTGGAAGAACCGGATGTACTTGCAGATATTCTTCAGGAGGTTCAGGTAGAGAGTAAAAGCAGTAAAGCAGAGGAAGAAGATGCTATTGTAAAGCTTAAATTGTTTGGAAAAGATTTAAGATTGGTAAAATATTTTGATGCTTCTTTACGTGAGTTTTATGGGAACGATCTATATGAAAGTGATTTTGTGACTGATGTGAAAATTTTTGATGGAACAGATTTGAATCCTGATATTATCACATATCTTAAAGAGCAACTTTTGGTTGATATTGATGTACGGAAAATAGACATTCAGGATGAGCTGATCAGACTTATGATGCAAGAGGTGGAAAATAATGCGTAGTCGTAGTTTTATACAACCTAGAAAAAAGAGACTGCTTGACAAGATGAGCAGCTTATGGTTGGGATTTATTATTTTTATCGCGGTGGGATTGCTTATTTTTGGTATTTTGATTCATTATAAATCATCTTTTTATATTAAAATGTTGGATAATCTACAACAAAATAATAGCAGTTCAATCAAAAAAGTTAAAACATTGCAGAAAGATATTACGTTAATACAGATGCAGGGGAAATTGTATAAAGAGGTACTTGAGGCAAACAATATACTTAAAGAGAGTATCCAGAATATGTTTGATTTGATACCTGATCAGATAACTTTGCAGAAAGTTGTAATGGAAAAAAAGAGTCTTTTTTTGAGAGGTTATACAGATTCTGCAGAATCTTATAAACTTTTATTAGAACCACCTTTAAAGTCAATATTTACACAGACAAAAGTAAAATTCAGCAAAGATGAAAAAGGAAGAATGATTTTTGAATCTTTCAGCAGTATTGATGAGCAGTTATCATTAGAGGATGTTAATGAAACCAAATAATAAAACATTGAAATTTATCATATTTCTTCTCTCCTTCCTTGCAATTGTAATGGTGTTTGTTTTCCTTTTTGTAATTCCTTCAATTAAAGAATTCAAGCATAAAAAAGCTGAATATTATCAGCAGATTAAAGCGCAGAAAAATCTTTCGGTACGTGAAAAAGAACTCAAAGAAGAACTGGAAAAACTTGAAAAAAAATATGATACCGCTTTGAATGCATTTAAAAAAGATTTCAATGAAGAAATGTTTTTAACATTGGCAAAAAAATATTTTACCAATGTAAAGTTGATTCCCAGAGATAAGAAAAAAACAGAAAATGGTTTACAAATTTATGAATTTACGGCAGATTTCAGTGCCAGAACCCCTGTGAAATTTTATCAATTTATTGATGCTGTAAATAAGATGGAGAATGTGGTAAAAATTAATTTCCCTATTGAGCTGGAAGCACATGACCGTAATATTGTATTAAAGTTTAATATGAGTGTCTACAAACTTTAATACAGCCATAGTTAAAAATATTTATGAATATATAAAAAATTTATACTCTTTAAAGTTTTTGTTAGTTAAAATGGAGCCGCATTAAATACAAAAAAGGAGTGAAAATGAGAATTTTTACGAAAAGTTCTATAGTGCTTGCTGCTGTTGCGGCGCTTGCATTAAGTGGCTGTGCAGAGAAAAAAGTCTGTAATACACCTGTTGCAAAAGTAGCAAAAGTAGATAATAGAGATGCTGAAATCAAAGCATTGCAAGCAGAGTTGGCTGAAGCCAGAGCAAAATCCGCTAAAGTTGTTACTGTAACAAAAACTGTTCAGGGACCAAGTGAGCTTTATCCGCCGAATGCTGAACCTGGTAAATGTTATGCAAGAGTTTTAACACCTGCAAAATATGAAGTTAAAACAGAAAAAGTTTTAGTAAAAGAGCCTGGTGAAAGAATTAAAATCATTCCTGCAAAATATGGTTGGAAAACAGAAAAAGTTCTTGTAAAAGAAGCTAGTGAGAAAATTGTTCCTGTTCCACCAGTATATAAAACTGTTACAGAAAAAATTCTTGTAAAACCTGCAAGCGAAAAAATTGTTCCTGTACCTGCTGTATACAAAACTGTTACAGAAAAAATTCTTGTAAAACCTGCAATGACTACTTGGAAGAAAGGTAGAGGTTTGACTGAAAGAGTTGATGGTACAACAGGTGAGATTATGTGTTTGGTTGAAACACCGCCGGTATATAAAACAATTACTAAAAAAGTACTTGTAAAACCAGCTACAACAAAAGTTGTTCCTATTCCTGCTGTTTACAAAACAATCAAGAAAAGAGTAGTTGCTAAACCAGCTACAACAAAAGTTATTCCTGTACCTGCAGTATATAAAACTGTTAAAGTTAAAACAATTATAGAACCAGCAAAAACTGTTAAAACTCCTATTCCACCAGTATATAAAACTGTAACGAAAAAAATCAAAGTTGCAGATCCAGTACTTAAATGGAGAGAGGTTAAGTGTAGAACAATTGTTCATTAATTTGAATAATTTTTTATAACTTACAGAAGAGAGCATATGCTCTCTTCTCTCTTCCTATTGCTTTACAACTTCCTTTATATCTGCTACAATTCGATATGTATTGTATTTTATGTCATCAATTTTCTTATAAATTTATTTGCAAAAAATGTCAGGAAACATTTCTTATCCCAAATCAGACATCACGAACACTTTCCGGAGGTTTTAAAGTATATAGTTTCTACAGGTATAAAGAAATAGAAGAGCTTCTAAAGACAAAACATACGCATATTGGTGCAGAGATTTACAAAATTCTTGCAGAGAATTCATTTACTGTTTTTAAAAAATCTTTTCATTTTGAAAACGCTATAGATGTTGTTCCTGTCGACGATATACCCAAAAGCGGTTATGCGCATACTGCAATTTTAGCTAGGCAGATGAAAACAAAATATCTCAGACCATATTTTAATGCACTCAGAGCACAAAATAATATAAGCTATTCCGGAAAAAGTTTGTATTACAGACAAACCCATTCACGTCATTTTAAATATCAGCAGAAACGACATGAAAACGTAATACTTATTGATGATATCATTACAACAGGTACAACACTTTCAGAGGCAAGAAATGTGATAGAAAAAAGCGGTGCAAAAGCGCTGTTTGCGCTTACTTTGGCAGATGCAAGTGACCTATAAGAGACTTTAGGATAAAATATCTAAATTTACTTAAAATAAGGTAAAAAATAATGGCAGACAATCTTTTTGACAACGACGAGCATATAGAAAATATCAACATCGAAGATTCAATCAAGACAAGTTATCTTGATTATTCGATGAGTGTTATAATCGGGCGTGCATTGCCTGATGCCAGAGATGGACTAAAACCGGTTCATCGAAGAATTCTTTATGCTATGAATGAACTGAATCTAAGTTCACGTGCTCCCTATAAAAAATCAGCCAGAATCGTCGGTGATACAATCGGTAAGTACCATCCTCACGGTGATAATGCCGTGTATGATGCACTGGTTCGTATGGCACAGCCTTTTTCCATGCGTATTCCGCTGATAGATGGTCAGGGTAACTTCGGTTCGGTAGATGGCGATAATCCTGCTGCGATGCGTTATACCGAAGCGAGAATGACAACACTTTCCGAAGAGTTGCTGCGTGATATTGACAAAGATACTGTTGATTTTGTACCCAACTATGATGATTCTTTAAGCGAGCCTGATGTTTTACCTGCACGTGTGCCGAATTTACTTCTAAACGGTTCAAGCGGTATTGCGGTAGGTATGGCGACAAATATCCCTCCCCACCGCCTGGATGAGTTGATCGATGCATTATTGTATATGATTGAAAACAAAGATGTACAGTCGGAAGAGTTGCTTGATATTGTACGGGGTCCTGATTTTCCGACAGGTGGTATTATTTTCGGTAAAAAAGGGATTCGGGATGCTTATCTGACGGGTCGCGGACGTGTCAAAATCCGTGCAAAAACGCATATTGAGAGAAAGGGGCAAAAAGATATCATCATTATCGATGAACTTCCTTATCAGGTCAATAAAGCAAAACTTGTAGAAAATATTGCCAATCTTGTCAAAGATAAAAATCTTGATGGTGTCAGTGAAGTCAGGGATGAGAGTGATAGGGAAGGTATGCGTGTGGTCATCGAACTCAAACGTGATGCGATGAGTGAGATTGTCCTCAACAATCTTTATAAATCTACTTCTATGCAGATGACTTTCGGCGTTATTTTACTTGCGATTGAAAATAAAGAACCGAAAGTATTTACACTTCATGAACTGCTGGATCTTTTCCTTTCCCACAGAAAAACAGTCATCATCAGAAGAACGATTTACGAGCTGGAGAAAGCAAAGGCAAGAGCGCATATTTTAGAAGGTCTGAAGATTGCGCTTGACAATATTGATGAAGTGATCAAAGTTATCCGTGCAAGTAAAGATACACCGGAAGCGAAAGAAGCTTTAGTCGCGCGTTTTGGACTGTCGATTGTACAGGCTTCTGCGATTCTCGATATGAAACTGCAGCGTCTTACAGGTCTTGAGCGTGACAAGATTGAAAACGAACTTGCAGAGCTTATGAAAGAGATCGAACGACTTAGTGCGATTCTTAAAAGTGAAGACCTCCTGAATGAGTTGATCAAAGAGGAGCTTACAGAAATAAAGCAGAAGTTTTCTACCCCAAGACTTACGGAAATAGTAGATGATTATGATGATATAGACATCGAAGATCTTATTCCGAATGAGCCGATGGTTGTAACCATTACGCACCGCGGATATATCAAGCGGGTTCCTTTGAAGATGTACGAAAGACAAAAACGCGGTGGAAAAGGTAAAACAGCTCTTACTACGTATGAAGATGATTTCATCGAAAACTTCTTTACTGCAAATACACATGACACACTTATGTTTGTGACAAACTTCGGACAACTCTATTGGCTTAAAGTTTACCGTATTCCGGAAGGTAGTAGAAATGCTAAAGGAAAAGCCGTAGTAAATCTGATTAATTTGCAGCCGGATGAGAAAATCAAGGCAATTATCCCGACAACAGATTTTGATGAAAAACGCTCATTGGCATTCTTTACAAAGAACGGTATTGTCAAACGTACCAGTCTTGCAGAGTTTAAAAATGTCAGAAGCGTAGGTGTTCGTGCGATTACGCTGGATGAAAGCGATGAGCTTGTAACTTCTCAGATTATTGAAGAGGATGATAAATTTATTTTTATTGTAACCCAGAAAGGTATGTGTATCCGATTCCCGTATACGGAAGTCAGAGAGATGGGTAGAAGTGCCAAAGGTGTTACCGGTATCAAGTTTAAAAATGAGGGTGACAAAGTTGTCGGTGCGGTTATGATTAAAGATGAGACCCAGGAGATACTTGCACTTAGTGAAAAAGGTATCGGAAAACGAACCGAAGTAGCAGAATACCGTGAGCAAAAACGTGGTGGTAAAGGTGTGATCTGCATGAAACTTACACCGAAAACCAAAGACCTTGTCGGTGTTGTGATTGTGGACGAAGAGAAAGATCTAATGGTGCTTACCAACAGCGGTAAAATGATTCGTGTAGATATGCAGCAGATCAGAAAAGCAGGGCGTAATACCAGCGGTGTGATTGTTGTACGTGTTGAAGGCAGCGACTACGTTGTAAGTATGGCAAGTTGTCCAAAAGAAGAGAAACCGGATGAAGATATCGAAGAGGCTTAATCCTCTTTCGGTATTTTAAATTAGATTGAATTTTTAACATAAAGATATCTCCTATGGCAAAGCTGACAAAAAAAGAAGAGAAAAAAACAACAATTATGTTGCAAGCTTTGAAACTCTTTTCCAAAGAAGGGTTTTACAGCACTACTATCCCTGATATCGCCAAAGCACTTGGTATGAGTGTGGGAAATCTCTACAACTATTTTAAATCCAAAGATATTTTAGCCAAAGAGATTATCAAATATATATCTCTCTACCTGGGTGAAGAGCTTCGAAAAATCAATGAAGAGGATATCTCTACCAAAGAGAAAATTCATAAAATAGTTACTATCTATTTTAAAACTGCGCAAGAGAAACCGGAGATGATTGAGTATTTTCTGCGTATCTATCTTGCCAATCGTGAAGTTTTCAAAGATGGCTGCGAGGGAATGATCTGTGTAAGTGACTTTGTGACGGAGATCATGATCTTTTTTGAAGAGGGTGTACGCAAAGGGGAGTTGAGGGATCAGGATTTCTTTTCTGCGTTTGGACTTTTTATGGGCTATCTTGGTGGTATGGTCTTTTTATATGGTGAAAAGGTACTTCCCGAAACATTGGATAATTATATAGAAGATATCTCTTACAATATCTACAAAGCTCTCAAGAGCGATGAAAACTAAACTTCTTTGGATTCAGGGACTTGCTTGTAACGGTAACAGCCACTCTTTTTTCAACTATGCTTCACTGGAGCAGTTTTTAAAAGATTTCTCTTTTGTCCATCATCCTATTATTGATTCACGGTACACTCTTGAAGAAGTGACCTCTTCCTATCATGATACAGATATATTGCTCATCGAGGGTGCGATTGCTGATGATTTTAAAAGAGCTGATAAAACCATCGTCGACATCATCAACCTCTACGCCCCCAAAGTTAAAAAGATAGTGACGGTAGGAACCTGTGCGACATTCGGCGGGATTTTCAAAGAGAGCCCCTACCAAAACCCAAGTGGTTTTTTATATCGAGAAGAGCATAAAGTTGATCGTTTTGATGCCTTCTCCAGCAAAGTAGTTTCTATCTCCGGATGCCCCATCCATCCCGAAGTTTTAGCAAGTACTCTGTATATGCTAAAAGAGCAGATAACACCCCATCTCGATAACTTCCATCGCCCTAAAGAATTTTTCGCATACACCGTTCACAACGGCTGCACACGAAACGAATACTTCGAGTACAAAGTCGACAACCACAACTTCGGGGAGAAAGAGGGGTGTATGTTTTACGACCACGGATGCCAAGCACCCTTTACCCACGGCAGCTGCAACAAGATCCTCTGGAATGAAGTTAACTCCAAAACTAGAAACGGCGAACCATGCCACGGCTGTACCGAACCCCATTTCCCAAGCCCCAACCTCTTTGTTACCAAGAAAAATATGGGCATCCCCCAATACTTGCCGTTTGATGTCCCAAAAAGAGCCTATCTAACACTTACGGGTGTGACGAAAGCTTTTAAGATTAACAGACTTGAAGAGGATTTGTTTTAGCTAATATTTTAGCTATAATAATAAAAAATAGCCAAAAGGGATAAAATGTTAGCTTTTTTGCCGAAAACCCCTGCCGATATGTTGAGTGAAATAAGCCAAAGATTTAAAACCAGAAGAAAAGCCTTGAAACTCACCCAAAAAG
>CAZYZD010000005.1:0-49433 GCA_964651755.1 uncultured Sulfurospirillum sp.
AACAAGTATACAAAAAACAAATACGATAAAAAGTATGGATATGCAAAAGTAGGTTTTGTCTACAATTTTGACACCTCAGCTCTTATGAATATTTCCTCTAGTACAGAATACAGGAGTTACTAAAAAAGTAACTCCCCATCACTTGCGGCGGGTGTATTCTGCGTCTCTTTCGGAGGTTTGGAAATCTTTGTGAAGTAATCTGTTCCTTTTTTGCCACGCACTACTCTTACTCCATCAGGTATATCAAACGACGTTTTTGTTTCAGGATGCAAAGCAAGATACTCTTTAAAGAAATAGGCAAAAGCAGGACCGGCAGCTTTACCACCTGTCTCTTTATACATCGGTTTATTATCATCTTTGCCATACCATACAATGGCTTCAATCTCAGGAGAATAACCGCAAAACCATGCATCTTTATAATCGTTGGTTGTTCCTGTCTTCCCTGCCAGAGCCAGACCTTTTACCCTGGCTCTTCTACCCGTTCCATGTTTTATTACATCTTCTAAAATCGTTGTTGTGAGAAATGCCTGTTCAGGTTTGGTTATCTTTTCAGATTTTGCTTCATAAATTTTCTCTTCACCTTTATAATTGACTACACTTTTAACCAAAATTGGTGTCATTTTGACACCATAGTTGGAGAATATTGTATACATTGAACTCATTTCCAGAGGAGAGATACCAAATGTTCCAAGTGAAATAGAGAGATCGTTGGGAACATTTTTAAATCCCATTTCAGTAATTTTTCGATGTACTAAATTTAGACCAAGAGTATTTACAAGATTAATCGTCGCCAAATTTCTGGAATGCACAAGTGCATCATGAAGTGTAATTAAACCTTCAAAATTTTTCTCATAATTTTTAGGCTGCCACTCTTTCTCTTCATCTTTATCCTGATATTTAAAAGTACGGGATATATCCATCAAAGTACTTTTGAGAGAGTATCCTGAATCAAGGGCAATCTGGTAAATAAAAGGTTTAAAAGAAGAACCAGGTTGTCGTTTACTCTGTGTTGCCCTGTTATAAGCACTCTTTTTATAATCAACACCACCTATAAGCACCAAAACTTCTCCACTATGACTGTCTAATACAACCATCGCACCATTTAGATCACTGTAATCAATACCCTCTTTATCTGCACCTCTTTCCAGGATTTTTTGGTGTCCAAATGCCAGAGCTTCTTTCCCCAATGCCTGAAGTGATGAGTCAATTGTGGTATAGATTTTATAACCACCGGTACGAATATCCGGATACTCTTCCCGAAGATCTTTCAATACCTGATCCACAACATAAGGCAATCTGTTCTGCGTTAATGAATCGTTATAGACTGTAGGACGCATTGCCTGATACTTTTGCAACTCTTCTTCTGTGATCCATCCCAGAGAGCGCATTCTCATCAAAACGGTATTGGCACGACTCATTGAAATATCATAGTGTCTTGTAGGATCATATTTACTCGGTGCCTGTGGCAATCCTACCAACATAGCAATCTCTTTGAGATTTAAATCATGTAATGGTTTACGAAAATATCCCAATGCTGCTGTTTTGACACCATAGTAACGATGCCCAAAATAGATCTCATTGAGATATCTCTCAAGAATCTCTTCTTTGGAAAGTTTAGTCTCTAGCTTCAATGCCAATATGGCTTCATTGATTTTACGCTGTAACTTCTTTTCAGAAGTCAAAAGTGTATTTTTTACAAGTTGCTGTGTAAGCGTACTGGCACCCTCCTTCATTTTTCCGGCTTTGATATCTTTAAGTAATGCCCGTAATATCGCTTCGTAATTTACCCCTTCATGTTCAAAAAATACAGTATCTTCAATTGCAACAAGCGCTTCTATCAAACGGGGTGGTATCTCTTCAAAAGGCGCATATAACCTATGTTTATCTTTAAAAATATTGGCTATTAATTCACCGTTTCTGTCATAAATACGTGTAGTCATTTCGGGATGATAATTGATCAATTTATCTGCATCAAGTTTTACTTCTTTTGAAAAGTGCATAAAAGCAAAAAGCCCTATGATTACTCCTAAAACTCCCAGAGTTACAATAAACCCCAATAAATATTTTAAAATTTTCAACTGCGTTTCCTTCTATATTTAAAGTTGGAAGATATTAATATTTTGGCATATTCCGTCTTTGGATTTTTCAAAACATCTTCCACCAAGCCTTCTTCAACGATACAACCCTCTTTGAGTATTGCAATCTCTTTACACAATTTTTTGGTCGCATCAATATCATGCGTTACAAAGAGAATCTTGTATCCAATCTTCTGCTGTAATCTCCTGATAAGTTCCAAAATCCCCTCTTTTGTATTGCTATCCAAGGCTGTTGTCGGTTCATCAAGCAATAAAAGCTTTGGTTCAGAGGAAAGTGCCATTGCGATAATCACACGCTGCAACTGTCCTCCACTCAGCTCCGAAGGATAGCGAAAAAGAAGATTTTTATCAAGTTCAACATATTTCATATATTTTGCTGCTTCTTTTTCATCTTTCATAAACTGATCATAAATTTTGGTTAAAGGAGAAAGTGCAGTAAAAGGATTCTGGGGAACAATCGAGACTGTTTCACCACGAAGAAGAGGAAAATCACTTTCGATATCCAGCTCCATTTTCAATTCCCTCGGTAACATTCCCAGAAGCGCTTTAAGTGTCAAACTCTTTCCGCTGCCACTCTGTCCGACTAAAGCAAATGATTCATGAATTTCAAATGAAATATCAACCAGTACTTTCTTGCCAGTAGTGATATGAAGTTTTTTAACTTTAAACACCATGTTCCTTTAACTTCTCCAGCAAGTATGCTATCTTTTCCAACGGTACACTTGCCCGTAATATTATACGTAACATCGCCCTTTTAACAGTAGGTGGTCGTATTGCTCCAAGAAGATACCCCTCTTCTTTTGCAAAAGCTTTATACTCTAAAGCTGCTGATGAACTCTTGACAGGTAGCTTTAAAATCGGCGATTGTAGTTTGATATTGAATATCTTTTCTGCCAAATCCATACGTTCTTTCAATGCTTTACGAAGTCTTTGCGCTTCATACTGCGTCTGTTCAACTCCTTTCATTGCCAGCGCCGTATCAAAAACGGAAGGTGCTGTTGCATAAATAATCGCTTTGGCTCTATTCTGCAAAAATGTAATAATCTCAGCAGAAGCAAGAATATATGCACCATAACTTCCCATCGCTTTGCCAAGCGTACCCATTTTAATATGATTCTCTTGTGGTTGAATATGGTAATGCTCAAACACGCCTGTCAGTTTATCACCAATAACACCACTGCTATGTGCTTCATCAACTATCAGTAATGCCCCAAAACGATCTGCAATTTCAAATATCTCAGGATTTAAGATATCCCCCTCCATAGAATAGATACCTTCTACCGCGACTATTGCTCTTTGATATGATTGAGATGAAAGTATCTTTGCCAGATCCAGTGCATCATTGTGTTTAAAATAGAAAACTTCTGTATTTACAATTTTTGTTGCCAAAACACCGCTTGCATGATACTGCTCATCCAGAATCAAAATATCTTTTTTACGGGGAAGTGATTCGATCAGGGAGAGATTTGCCAAAAAACCACTTCCTACTATAATAGCATCTTCAAAACCGTTGATTTTACAAAGATAGTTCTCAAATTTTTGATGAAGAGGATGATATCCATTTACCAGCTGTGAAGCTTTTGGTGCATGAAAACGATATTTTTCCACCTCCTTGACCGCGGCATCAAAAAGAGTTTTATTTTCCGCAAAACCAAGATAATCATTTGAAGCCAAATCAATCAAGTTTTCATCAAACAGTTCACGCTCTCTGAAACGATTTGCTTTCTTCAGTGCAAAAATCTCCTGTTCATACATGGATCAATCCAAAAAAGGCAGCAGTTTCTCCACGCAAAGCCCCATTGCTGTACTTTCATGACCATAAACTTTGTCAATAAAAGGTCGGCAAAATCCCTCTACCATACAGGCACCTGCTTTCCCTCGCCATTCACCGCTATTGAGATATCTTTCCAACTCCCCTTCATCAAAAGGTTTAAAATAATAGTCTGTTGCAGAGATATCAAGTAACATCTTTTTTGCCGAAACATACTTCATGCAGGTAATAATAGAAACTTTATTGCCACTCTGGACTTTTAAAATTCTTCTTGCATCTTCTTTATCTTTCGCTTTACGCAAAATCTCGCCATTGGCTGTGACGACAGTATCTGCCACCAGAATCGGCAAGCCTGTCCCAAACTCTTTTTCGCAAGCTTCATATTTTCCCAGAACCGCCTGATAGACAAAATTCTTGGGAGAGTCCGTATGAATCTGCTCTTCATCGAAATCACACCCTTTCTGTAAAAAAGGAACACCAAATTTTTCCAATAGTGCTGCTCTCGTTTCTGAATTGGATGCTAAAAGTATCATGATCTTCTCCCATTAAATGTCGGTAAATTTAACTGCCCGCGTTGTACTATTTGGTATGTCGCATTTTTTGTTTTAAAATGATCTTTGAGATATGCAAAAGCAACCAATGGATCTACATCATCTCCACAGGTAAATATATCTACTGCGGCATATGCATATTCTGGCCATGAATGTATTGCAAGATGACTCTCACTAATCACTACCACCCCGCTTACTCCATGAGGTTCAAAAAGATGAAAGGAACTTCCAATTACCGTTGCATTTGCTCTTTTCGCTGCATTTAACAATATCTCTTCAACAATCCGAACATCGTTAATTGCATCTGTATCACACTCATAAAATTCCGCTAAAATATGTCTCCCTAAAGCTTCCATTACACACTCCGGAGCATATAACCAAAATAGATTGCAATCAGTCCCAGCAGTATACTAATACCAAAAAGATAATATGCAATTAATTTTAAATTATCTTTTGCATGCTCACTCTCACTTGCAAGACAACGCGCACGTGCCTCTTTTATTTTATAATATTCATAAAGATACAAAGCAAACATAAAAAACCAAATCAACTCTTTAGAACTGACAATTACTGCCATCACAGGATCCTGATGTGCAAAATCTTTACCCTGTGCCATCACAACTCCGGTAGTTCCCAAAACTACAGAAACAGGAATCAGCAATCTGAAAAAACGGTTCAATGTACGCAAAGAAGTACGGATAAACATCTTTTCATTGGGAATCTGTCGAGTGGAAGGATAGACTGCCAGTGTAAAATTGATCATGCCCCCTACCCAAATCACTGCCGAAAAGATATGCAAAGCAAAAATAAATGGAAGATAGTCAATATAGAATTCTCCCAAAATCAACCCTGCAATTTCTCTAATGCATATGCTTTAGCAGCATTAAGTGCTTCATCAAGTTTAGCTGCATCTTTACCGCCGGCTTGAGCAAAATCATCGCGACCTCCGCCACCACCGCCAAGAATCGGTGCTATCTCTTTAATCCATGCTCCAGCTTTGATAGGCGCTTCTTTTACACCCGCTGCCAAAAGAACTTTATTTCCCTTCTTTTGAAAAAGCATAACGGCAACAGCAGGTTTCTGGTTTTTGATTTCATCAATCATCTGTTTGATATCTCCTGCCTCCACAATATCTACAGCTACTTCAACATCGCCTATCTTTTCAAAAGAGAGTTCTTTTTTGCTGCTTTGCGCCAATGTCTTGAGTTCATTTTTCAATGTCACTATTTCATCTTTAAGGCGTTTAATACCAAGCAATGGATCTTTGTTTTTTACCTCTTCAGAAATTTTGACAACCGTTGCACGATAATTTTTCGCTAATGCAACAGCGCTTCTGCCTGCTACCGCTTCAATACGTCTGACGCCTGCACTCACTCCACTCTCTTTGGTAATAAAAAAAGCACCGATTGACGCGCTGTTTGAAACATGTGTTCCTCCGCAAAGTTCCATACTTACATCACCCATCGAAACCACACGCACATTATCACCATATTTCTCTCCGAAAAGCGCCATTGCACCTTTGGATTTTGCTTCATCTACTGCCATCACTTCAGTTTGTACAGGAACACCTCTGGCAACTACTTCATTGACAAAATCTTCAATCTTTGCTACTTCTTCACTGCTAAGTGCTTTGGGATGGGAAAAGTCAAAACGCAGACGATTTGCCTCTACCAAACTTCCAGCCTGATTAACATGATCACCTAAAATCTTTTTCAAAGCAGAATGCAACAAATGTGTGGCGGAATGATGTTTGGCAATTTCAAAACGACTTTCATCAACTTGGGCATTCACTTCATCACCAACTTGAATCGGTGCAATAGTTTTGATTTTTGAAAGATTCAATTCAAAAAACTTTTTCGTATCCAACACCTCTGCGACACCTTCCAAAACACCACTATCTCCGCACTGTCCACCACTTTCCGCATAAAACGGTGTCTTATCCAGGAAGAGCCATCCCTCTTGACCTGCATCCAGTTTTGTTACACTTTTGAACTTGTCATCCAGCAAAGCAAGTACTTTCGCTTTGGTTTGGGTCGTTTCATATCCAATAAATTCATTTTCTCCAAACTTCTCAAGCAAGATTTTAAAGTCACCTTCTACAGCTGCATCACCACTTCCTTTCCAGGCAGCTTTGGCACGCTCTCTCTGTGCTTTCATGAGCTTTTCAAAACCTGTAACATCTACAGATATCCCTTTTTCACGAAGCATATCCTGCGTCAGATCAAGAGGAAAACCATAGGTATCATACAATTTAAACGCCACTTCTCCACTAAAAATATCGTTGGTATGTGCAAGCTCTTTTTCAAACAACTCCAAACCGGAAGCAATAGTTTTAAAAAATCGCTCCTCTTCCATACGAATCTGTTCTTTTACTGTCTCAGCTTTCTCCACAATGTAGGGATATTGTTCACCCATAATTGTCCCCAATGTATCTACCAGCTTATACATAAAAGGCTCTTTGATACCAAGCAAATACCCATGACGGACAGCACGTCTTAAAATACGTCTTAGTACATATCCCCTGCCCTCTTTATCAAAATTCACACCCTGTGCAAGCAAAAAAGTCACAGCCCTGATATGATCGGCAATCACGCGATAACTTGCCCCTTCATCGTACACATACGGTTTACCGCATAATTTTTCCACATCTTCGATCAACGGCATAAAAAGAGAAGTATCATAGTTGCTGATTTTTCCCTCTTTGATTGCAGTTACACGTTCTAGTCCCATCCCTGTATCGATAGAAGGTTTTGGCAATGGATGCAAAACTCCTTCACTGTCTCTTTCATATTGCATGAAAACAAGATTCCATATCTCCAGAAAACGGTCGCCGTCTCCACCCATTTTATCTTCAGGTGAGTTGAAATATTCTTCTCCCTGATCGTAAAAAATCTCTGAACATGGTCCGCATGGTCCTGTATCACCCATTTGCCAGAAGTTATCTTTATCCCCAAATCGCATAATTCTGTCAGCAGAAATATGTTTTTTCCATAATTCTTCCGCTTCATCATCACTTTCATGAACAGTAACCCATAACTTCTCTTGTGGGAGTTTTAAAACTTCTGTAACAAATTCCCATGCATAAGCAATTGCATCTTCTTTAAAATAGTCTCCAAAAGAGAAGTTCCCAAGCATTTCAAAAAAGGTATGGTGTCGGTTGGTATAACCTACATTTTCAAGGTCGTTATGTTTTCCCCCTGCACGGATACAGGTTTGTGAACTGGCAGCACGGGGAGGATTTGGTGCGGGAACCTCCCCTGTAAATATACTTTTAAACGGTACCATGCCCGCATTTGTAAACAATAGTGTCGGATCTTCCGGTACCAATGGAGCACTCGGATAAATTTTGTGCCCTTTACTCTCAAAATAATCTAAAAATTCTTTTCTAATATCCATCTCAACATATCCTTTATAAACTGGAGATATTTTATCTTAATATATTTAAAACCACCTATAAGAAAAAAGCGACTCTGTCGAACTTTAGGCGTTTTTCAGTATCCCATATAATCCACTATTTTCGCTGCACCGTCAGGTGATATAATACCTTGCAAATTTTGACTCATTTGTATAATATCTGCATCCAATACCTGCTTTAAAACTGTTTTATCAAGCACTTCCTGGCGTACTACAAAAGAGAGATTTTTATCCGCCAGAAATTTTGCATTATAGTACTGATGATCTCCCGCAGCATAAGGATAGGGGATATAGAGTGCAGGCAACTGTGAGGCTGCAAGTTCCCAAAGTGTACTTGCTCCGGCTCTGCATATGGCGAAATCAGCTTCTGCAATCTTTTTGTGAAGCTCTTTGTGAAAAATAAACAAATCAGCGTCAATTCCTTCATTTTCATAAAAAGATTTCAATGATGCATAATCTCTTGCACCACTTTGGTGAATAATTTTAATACCTTTTTCATGAAGTTCTCCGGCAACTTCTCTGGCAAAATTGTTAATGGCTGACGCTCCCTGACTACCTCCAAGAAAGATAATAGATTGCAATTGTGTACGTAATCTGGCATTTTGAAAAAAACGTTCGCTTACAGGATACTCTTTAACTGGAGAATCTTCCAAAAACGGTGAAAAAATAGCTTCTGCTTTTTTGGCAAAGAGTGCATTTAAGCGTCCCATAACTGCATTTTGTTCATGAATATAAAACTTCTTATTTTGCATCATTGCTGCGATCATCGCCGGTGCTGCAGCATAACCACCTACTGAAAAGAGTACATCTACATTTTCTTTCTGAAATATTTTACTGCTTTTCCATCCTGCCTTAAAAATCTTTGCTACACTCTTTAACTTGCCAACTGCACCTTTGTCTACTACACTCTGAATTTCAAAAAAGTGTTTTTGGGCAAAACCCTCATCTTCACCAAACCACTCTCTATCCTGCCCGGTAGCAGAGCCAAGAAAAATTGGTTTGATACCACGACGATTCAACTCCTCTTTTACAGCTCTGGCAATACTCAAATGACCTCCGGTACCTCCTCCGGCTATGACTATCTGTTTCAATATTTCACCTTTTTACTAATCATCAAAATCATACCAATAGCAATAGAGTGTGACAAGAGTGAACTTCCTCCGTAACTTAACAAAGGTACTGCCAATCCTTTAACAGGTGTTATTCCAGTCACACCAAAACTATTGATAAAAAATGTTGCTGCAAACATCACCGCAATTCCCAGCGCAAAAAGAGAATAAACTCTGTTTTCACTTCTGTTGGCAATCTTGAGCATTCTGAATATCAGCAGAAAAAATAGTGCAATAATAATCAATACACCAATTATCCCTAACTCTTCCGCAATTCCTGCCAAAATAAAATCAGTATGAACTTCCGATAAAAATCCAAGCTTTATGGTACCGTTACCCAATCCCTGCCCAAAAAGTCCACCATTTTGGATTGCATTATATGCATTGGAAACTTGATATGGCTCATAAACCTCTGAAACATGCAATTTAGCTGCCAGTTTATCCGGTAAAAACGAAAGTACCATATTCTGTATATTGCTCCACCACGATTTTACACGTAGAATTCTATGTTCTGATCCTACAATCGCTACTATAACAACAAGTATCATACCTACCATTGTAATGGTAAAAAAACGCGTACTGGTACCTGCCATCGACCCCATCACAATCAAAACCATACCCAAAACAAGTACTTGTCCAATATCGTTTTGCATAATTGCAATGAGATAAGTCACAACTCCAAACACCAGAAAATAGGGCCAAAAAACTTTAAACTCCTCTTTCAGACTTTTATGTGAATCATCTAGTTTACGTGAAAAACTCCATGCCAGAAAGGTTATAAATCCAACTTTGAAAAACTCTACCGGTGCCAGAGAGATCACTCCAAGTCTAATCCACCTTTTCGCACCACCAATTTCAGTAACAATACTCGAGGGTAAAAAAGGCATCAATGTCATAAGCACCAAAAAAAAGAAAAAAAGTGTAAAACCCAAAGGAAGAAAATAACGATCCGGATCAAGTTGTGAAATAGTCCAGATAATAAATATTGCGAGTACACCGGTAAAAAATTGTCGTATAAAAAAATGAAACTCGTTATTGTAGTTCTGTAGACTGGCATAAGCTGTCAAAGATAGTGAAAAGATAATTCCTATTGTAATCAATATAACAGCTATAAAAAATATTTTCCTATCCGTTGCCAAATACCACACCTCATCACAAGTCTTATTTTGATAATACACAAACTTTGATTAATGTGAAATTTATGCTATTATTATTTAATTAATTTAAAATTTTCACTATAAAATAGAATTATCAGAATTGGCATATTTTATGCTAATGTATAAAGTACTATGAGATCAAGACAAGAAAGGATTATGAAAGTGGGTGTTGATATTACTGATTCTATGCCACTCGCGATAAAAGCACTTGACTTTCGGGCAATGCGTCAAAAAATTATTTCCGGTAATATTGCCAACGTAGATACACCTTATTACCGGGCACGAGATATACGTTTTGAAGATGTACTGGCAAGAGAGGCAAATACCCTTCAAAACAAAATGCCTGTACTCTCTTTGGCAAAAAGTGATCCCGCCCATCTTGATCCTTTAGATGAATCCGGTACTACAAAAGCACAATTGTTCTTTCGTGGTACACACCCGACAAGAAACGATGGTAATAATGTGGATATAGATATAGAATCAACAGAGATGAGCAAAAATGCCATTATGTTTGAAGCATTAACCAATGCTCTTAAAAAAGAGGCGATGATTTTTAAAAGTGTTATTGATGCCTCAGGTAAAATTCAATAAATAATAGATATAGACAATAAAAAACAAGGAAGAATATGTCATTTTTAAGTGGTTTTGATATCAGTGGATATGGTCTCTCTGCGCAGAGATTTCGTATCAATCTGATCAGCTCCAATATTGCCAATGCAAATACAACACGAACTGACGAGGGCGGTCCTTATCGCAGAAGAGAAGTTATTTTTAAAGCAGTTGATTTTTCTGATCTTCTTAGCGAACAAATGCAACAAAACGGTTATCTTCAAGACGAAAATCCCATCGATGATCCAGCAGCACAGGATTTTCCAAAACCACCACTGATGAGTGTCAAAGTAGATAAGATTATTCGTGACGACTCTCCCTTTAAATTACGGTTTGACCCATCCAATCCTGATGCAGATGAAAATGGCTATGTTGCCCTGCCAAACGTTAATCCTGTAATCGAAATGGCCGATCTTATAGAAGCAACCAGAGCCTATCAGGCAAACATTGCAGCATATCAAAGTACCAAAACAATGGCACAAAGTTCCATTGATTTACTGAAAGGATAATAGATGGCACAAGCAGTACATTCAATTTCGCCTTTTGCACTTGCTGGTGTCAACAATAAGACACCGGAAGAGAATAGCGGAAGTGATTTTCTTAGCGTTTTAAAAGCTTCCCTCAACGATGTAAATGAAATGCAAATCAAAGGCGATGAAGCATTACGGGATATTGCAACCGGACAAGTAAAAGATCTTCATCAAGCTGCTATTGCAATTGATAAAGCTGAAATCAGTATGAAAATGATGCTTGAGATTCGTAATAAAGCGCTCAGTGCATATAAAGAGATTCTCCGAACACAAATCTAAACTCAAAAAGAGAATATATAATAATCTTTTTTATGTATATATTCTCTTTTGGACTCTTCTATCATTTAATCATTGATTCATTATAATTGATTTATGAATCAAAACGAAAATAAAAAAATCAAAATTGCCATTATCTTTTCAATCTTCTCGATTTTATTTCTGATTCTTATCGGAGCACTTTTCAAGATCCTCTCTAACAAAGCTGATCTACCCAAAATTCATGCTACAGAGCGCGATAAATCCATACGGGGCGATATTCTCAGCAAAAACCGCTACACTATAGCAACAAGTAAAAAACTCTATACAGCACAGGTAGATACACGTTGTATCGATCCCGATAAATTTGATCTTTTCATAAAACTCTTCTCTATTTTCAGTAAACTGGATCCTTTTTATATTGAAGAGCAATTACAATCCAATTTTGGCTATGTTGACATTTCCATGACACTTGATTCAAAATCTGCACGTTATCTAAAACAGTTGAGATACAATTTGAACCGTTATCAGGTTTTTCGTAAATATACCGACGAGCGTACCGGCAGGACATACTATAACGGTTTAAGTATTCGTGAAACAGGCGAATTTCGTATCTATCCAAGAGGAGATACCTGTTCACCTTATGTTGGCTTTGTAAAAAAGGGGTTGGATCATAACTATAAAACCGTCAGGGGAAAATATGGTCTGGAAAGTTACTATAATGAACAACTTGAAGGTATTCAAAGTACACTCATCCAAGGACGTAGAGATGTTCGGGGAAATATTATCCTTGATAAAAACAGTGAAGTAAAAACAAGAATTGACGGTTATGATATCATTACCAGTATTGATCTGAGAATACAAAAAAATATTGAACAAATTCTGGATAAATATAAAAAAGAACTGGATGCAAAAGAGATTATAGCTGCTGTTATGGAAAGTCATTCGGGTAATATTATTGCAATAGCAAGTTCAAGACGTTATAACCCCGGTAAAATCCTTGAAGAAGACGTTCCTAAAACAAGTATCTCTGCAGTACGTTATATTTTTGAACCGGGTTCTGTTATGAAACCTATCACTTATGCATTGTTATTACAGGAAGGGCTTATTCAGCCTAATGATATTGTCAATGTAGAAAACGGACGATACCAACTAGGCAATAGAGTGATTACCGACGAACATAAATATGATTATCTCAGTACAGAAAATATTATTGTACATTCCAGTAATATCGGTATGGCAAAACTCTCCACACTGCTTGATACCATTACCTTTTTCAAAGGTTTACGTAACTTTGGTTTTTCCAGACCAAGCGGTATCGATTTAAGTTATGAATTGAGTGGCTCAATTCCAAATATTCATCAGCTTAAAAACAGTGTTTTTAAAGCTACTGCATCTTATGGATATGGTATTCGTGTCAATTTTTTTCAACTTCTTAAAGCATATAATGCTTTCAATAACAGTGGTATTCTTCTGCGCCCTACTATCGGTGAATTTTATAATCCGCATACACACCCTATCCGTAAAATATACCGAAAACGTGCTAGCAGAATTCTGGATAAAGATATAGCACATACTATGAAAAGAATTTTAATCAAGACAGTTAAAGAAGGAACAGGAAAAGGAACTTATACGCCAGGTCTTGAGATAGGTGGAAAAACAGGAACAGCACAAATTGCAATCAGAGGCGTTTATGCCAATGTCTATAACAGTTCCTTCTTTGGGTTTGCAAATGATGAAAACCACCATTACACAATCGGCGTGACTGTTATAGAACCAAATCCTGAAAAAAAGCGCTATTTCGCATCGCAAAGTGCCGTACCTGTTTTTAAAAAAATTGTGGATGCCATGACGGAAGCCCACTTACTGGTGCCAAAAGAGTACTTCTCAACAAAATAGCTCCAACAACTTATATTTGACTTAATTTCAGTGTTTTTTAAGCTATTTGATACTATACTCCCGATTCATTAAATAAAAAAGGTTAGATTGTGAAAACAACAAGAATGATAAAAGCCAATGAAGTCAAGAGAGAGTGGGTTGTTATAGACGCTGAGGGCAAAACATTCGGTCGTCTGTTAACAGAGATCGCAACACTGCTTCGTGGTAAACACAAACCATACTACACACCAAATGTTGACTGCGGCGATTATGTAGTAGTAATCAATGCCGAAAAAGTAAAAGTAAGCGGAACAAAAATGGATACAAAAATGTATCACAGACATACCGGCTATTTTGGTGGTGTTAAAAGTGACAAATTCGGTGAACTTTTGGAAAATAACCCGGCAAAGCTTTTCAAACTGGGAACCAGAGGTATGCTTCCAAAAACCAATCTAGGTAAAGAGATGCTCAAAAAACTAAAAGTATATGCAGGTAGTGAACATCCACATACTGCACAAGTAAGTAAATCAGAAGGTACTAAATAATGTCTAAAATTTATGCAACAGGAAAAAGAAAAACAGCAATCGCTAAAGTATGGCTCAAGCCTGGTTCAGGGAAAATGGCTATCAACGGTCAAAGTCTTGACGAATGGTTAGGTGGTCTTGATCTTTTGAAAAAAAGAGTTATGCAGCCGTTAAATCTGACTAAACAAGAACAAGCTGTTGATATTATCGCTTCTACACAAGGTGGCGGTGTATCTGCACAGGCGGATGCTGTTCGTCATGGAATTTCCAAAGCACTTGTCGCTTATGATGCAGAGTTCCGTGCGATTTTAAAACCACAGGGACTTTTGACAAGAGATTCAAGAGTCGTCGAAAGAAAGAAATACGGAAAAAGAAAAGCGAGAAGAAGTCCACAATTCTCAAAGAGATAATCTTTTTTCTATCTGTCCGGCTGGGGATTTTCCCTCCGGATATACTACACAAGGCTCACCTATGAGTACACTACTTAAAACAGTTTTACTGTTATCAATCTCTTTAACTCTGATTTTTATGAGTTATCAATCTTTTCAAAATGCACAAACATACCTTAAAACTACACAAGAAATCTCTTCTTTAAACAATACACATGAAACTATTCAGAAAAAAATAGATAAATTGCTTGAAGAAGTTTCCATGGGCATCTACAGCAAATATTCACAAAATAAAGAGTACCTGGAAGCCATGAGTATCAAAGCAGAATTTTATCATCAGAAAAGTATTTCCTATCTCTATTACTTTTTTGCAACTACTCTTTTGTTTATCCTGTTTTTTCTTATTTTAGATATCGATTTTATGATAATTTTTATTGGTATTGCTTCACTTATAGCACTTATAACAGCGCTATTCTCTCCCCTGCTTCTGATGACAGTTTATAAAAGTTTTCCATTCATAGGAGAAGTAACACTCTCTTATGAGAGCAAAAGCATCTATTCTACTATTACCAAACTCTATACCCAGTCAAACTACCTGGTTGGTACACTGGTATTGCTATTTAGTGTCATGATACCATTTTTAAAGTCCCTGCTGCTTATTACATATGGTTTTCTCAAGGAAACTGGCATTGCCAGGCATCTGGTTAAGTTTATAGAAAAAATTGGGAAATGGTCGATGGCAGATGTATTCATTGTTGCTGTACTGGTTGTCTTTTTTTCAACCAAACAGGATATCCATACCAGTTTGAAAATTGAAGTCGGTTTATACTTTTTTACAGGATATGTTTTACTGTCAATGCTTGGATCTACATTGCTGGGGAAAGCTACAAAAAAAGAGGACTAACCTCTTTTCATAGCATTTGTGCAAATTCTGAAAATATATATTTGCTGTCATGCGGTCCTGGGCTGGCTTCCGGATGGTGCTGTACAGAAAAAATAGGTTCATCCTTATACGCTACACCTTCAATTGTCTGATCAAAAAGATTAATGTGTGTTACTTTGGCAATATCACAAATAGAATCAGGTACATTGTAGTTGTGATTTTGTGCAGTAATTTCAACTCGTTTGGTACTCTGATTTGCCACAGGATGATTTCCACCGTGCTGTCCAAATTTCAGTTTATAGGTTTTATGCCCATGGGCTATTGAAAGTAACTGATGACCAAGACAAATCGCAAACATCGGTATTTTTGCTTCGATTAATACTTTGATTTTAGCTGCCTCTTCTTCCAGAATCAAAGGATCTCCCGGACCATTGGAAAGAAATACACCTGCGATCTCTTTATTTTGATATCTTTCGATTAATGCCTGGGGGTTGAAATCATGAGGAATCACTTCAACAATCAATCCTGCCTGTCGCAATTCATTTAAAATATTTCGCTTGACTCCAAAATCCAATACTACAACTTTTTTACCAAGTGAAAGTGGTTCCTGATAGCATTGATTCAAAGGATCCCAGCTACCGCTGTTATGTTCATAAACTTCTTTGGTACTCACTTCTTTGATATAATTTACCTCTTCAATACGAGGAGAATTTTCCAACCGTTCTTTCAATACTTCCTTGTCGGAAATCTCTGTCGAAGCAATCATCATCTGAGGACCATTATCACGAATAAGCTTTGTCAGAAATCTTGTGTCAATATCACAAATTCCAAGACTTTTATGTTCTTGTAAAAATGTTCCAAGAGATTTTTCACCACGAAAGTTAGAATAACGCTCCTGATAATTTCGCACAATAGCACCACAGCTATAGACACTCTTACTTTCCATATCATCCGCATTGCATCCGACATTTCCAATCTCCGGCATTGTAAATACCACAAATTGCCCTGCATAACTCGGATCGCTCATAATCTCCTGATAGCCGCTCATTGAAGTATTAAATACAATTTCCCCGGTTTTCGTTCCATGAAAGCCAAAACTTTTGGCTTCCAGGAAAGTCCCGTCTTCAAGATATAACCAAATCTTTTCCATTACAGCATCCCTTTTTTACGCAATTCATCCCTGTAAAGTCTTTCAAAAACTGCATTGTAATCATCCGTTCCCGGAATAAGTTTTCGTTGCATCTTTTCGATTTTTTCAATAACATCATCTTCAATCTGTTCAAAGCTTTTAATATAATTTTCTATAGAAGTATATATTACATTTTTAATAACATTTTCACTTACACTATAATTGATTAAATCGTCATCATACAATTTATCAAGAATCTGGTGTGCTACATTATTAAATCGATCTTCATAAGAAAGAATCACATCATATTCATTCGCCATTTTCTTTTTTACCAGCCAGAACATATTACGGCGATCTACACGCATAAACTCCATCTCATCTTCATTTTCAGTAAGAATCTCATTTACACGCTCTTCAAGTGCTAACTCTTTTTTTAAATCATTCTCTATAATTTCTTCAGCCCGATCCGCAACGATATCTACACCTTCTGTAAAAGTCACATAACCTGAATTCAGTAAATCTAAAGCAATTTTTCTGGCTATATATGGGGCATGTGGCAATCTTATCTTCATGAGAGATACCTTGTAGTAAAATTTATTGATATGTCTGTTTTTTGGGTAACAGGTTCATATGTTATTTTAGTGTAGCAAATTTTTAGTAAATAGTGAATTATTTAGTTTCATTTAGATCAAACGGCGGTCCCTTTTTCAAAAGCGCTGTTACATTGGCAGCAATCTCAGGATCCATTTTTGCCATGATTTTAGCAATCTTTTTGGGATTGAGATTAAAAAGAATTTTTGCAGATTCAGGTTGCGGCATTGTATTTAAAATTGCAGCAGCTTTAGAATCTTTCATTTTGGTATAGGTGCCTGTTATTTTATCATCCTTTACTTTTTTTATCTCTTCAAGCAATTTTTTATTTTTATCATACAGTTTCAAAATCTCTTTTTTGGTTTCGGCAACTTTTTGTAATGTTGCATTAACTTCTTGAAGTTTTTCGGCAATTTTTTGTTCTTTCTTCTCAAGAAGACTATTTTGTGCATCTTTATAAAGTTCAAAAGCTTGTCGTTCCTCATCCAAACGATCAAGTTCTCTCAATATTTCACTTTTGCGTTGTTCAAATATTTTATTGCACTCAATCAAATCAGCTGCCAAAAGATCATTTATCCCTACGATCAGCATAAAAACAATCAAAAAAGTTTTCAAAAATTACCTTTTTTAAGATTTCGTACAAAAAGCTGATTTGCAATCTCATCCATTTGCTTACTTTCCTTTTTTAAGAGCTCAGTAATCATTTTTTCTACTTCAACTTCATGTAAATGTTTTATTTTTTCATATTCAATATTAGCTTCTTTATACAGAAAATTGAGATTATCTATCTCTTGTTCAAAGTATTTTATCATATTTTCTTTATGCTCTTTTTCTTTAAAAAGATATTCACGATTGGCGATTGCCAGTTTCATAGATGAAAAATCACCCTCTTTTGGAAGTTGAAACGCTGATATTTCTGATTCGATTTGTACTTTTTGTAAAACAACTACCTCTTTTTCATGCCGTTTCGCAGCTAACTGTTGCTCAATCTCGGAAAGCTTTTGTTTTTTGACTTTCAGAAGCTCCGAGAATTTTGTTTTCATATCAATTTAAACAATAATCGTATCTTCACGATCCGGGCTTGTAGAGATAATTCCTACTTTTGTCCGGGTTAGTTTTTCAATTGCTTTAATATACTGTTTTGCAGCATTTGGCAATTCACGATACTCTCTGATCCCTTCAACACGATCCCACCCCTCAAATGTTTTATAAATAGGTTTAACAAACTCCAGATCATATGGAACATAATCGATTTCTTCACCTTCAAATTCGTAAGCAACACAAACTTTTATCTCTTTAAAACCATCCAATACATCCAGTTTCATCAATGCTATCTGATCACACCCATTTAAACGACATGCATGTCTGGCGGCAACTGCATCAAACCAACCGCATCGTCTCTTACGTCCTGTCGTTGTACCAAATTCATGTCCTTTTTGGGCAATCAATTCACCCTCTTCGCCAAAATCTTCAGTAGGGAAAGGACCATTCCCTACTCTGGTACAATATGCTTTGGCAATACCCGTTACCTTGCCTATATCTTTTGGGTTTAATCCAAGTCCAGTACAGGCACCTGCACTAACCGTATTTGAACTGGTCACATAAGGATATGTTCCATGATCAATATCAAGCATCGTCCCCTGTGCCCCTTCAAGAAGCACTTTCATCCCTTTTTCCAGACATTCCCAAACCAGTTTTGTCGTATCTGTAATATAAGGCTCCAATACACTTTTGTAATGTTCAATATCTTTGATAAGTGTCTCTTTTGTCGGAGTTTCAATCTCCATAGCATTAAAAAGTATTCTGTTATCTTCAAAATAGTGCAAAATCTTTTCAGCCAGTCTTTGCGGATGATGTAACTCGCCTACTCTGTGACCTGTTCTTTGAATCTTATCTGCATAAGCAGGTCCAATTCCTTTTCCAGTTGTCCCTATTGCTTTTTTACGGAGTTTTTCTTTTCCCTGATCAATCATAGCATGATAGGGCAATAACAGATGTGCTTTATCACTGATGAAAAGTCTTCCTTCCAGATTATCAAACTGTTTTAACTCTTTATCAATCAAATTTTCAGGACTTAATACTACACCGTTTCCAATAATATTGATCGCATTTGGATTCAAAACACCTGAAGGTATTAAATGCAAAGCATATTTTACACCATTTACCACGATTGTATGTCCTGCATTGTGACCACCAGCAAACCGACACACTACATCATGTGTTTGCGCCATATGATCAACAATCTTACCTTTACCTTCATCCCCCCACTGGAGTCCTACTATTAAATCTGCCTTTAATTCTTTTGTCATTCGTTTATCAATTCCTCTATAATATTATCTGTATATAATGCAAACCCTATTGAATCCATATCCTGATATTTATAATTTCCACCCATTCCAAGAGTAGTATTTCCTTCAATATACCTAAAAAAGAGATGGTCATAATAGTGCATTTTTGCATAATAAAGCGGTGCGATGACAATGTTGTCATATGCTACTTCATGAACAAGCAACCTGATTTTTTCAAGTTCAACCTGTAACTCCTCATCAACTTCAGCAATTACTTCATCAATAGCATTGATATCCTGCAAATATGTCAGTTTTGTCAACCATGGAAGGTCGAGTTTCAACAACTCCTCCAGGTTTGCAGTTTTAAATACCTCTAAATCAATCCCAAGTTTTTTGGCAATCAATCTGGGAATATTGATATTTGAAATCTGTAAAAGCGGTTTGAGAGAAAGAGCTTTTAAAATTTTGGTACTATCATTGATCGCCACTGAAAGATTTGATTCATTGATGCACTCTGCACCTATCTGATACTGTTCATAAGAAGGATAACGAAAAACCGGCTGAATATAAAACCATCTGTTTTGTGCAACACTTCTTCCAAGTCTTTTTGTTATGATACGTACAACATCAATCGTACTATCCGCCCGCAATGTAATAATATGATTTTGGCTATCAGAAAATCTGATCAACTCTTTTTCATCTAAAGATTCATGCTGGTGATATGAGAGCAAAGGTGTTACAATCTCTTCATAACCCTGTTCAAATAAAATATCACTGGCTGTAGTTTCAATTTTTCTTTTCTGTAAAGCACTTTTCCCAAAATAAAGTCTTGTAAGATTGGGAATCTCGTGTTCATAAACCATATTTTTTCCTACTGTAATATAACCAAGAGTATAACAAAACTTTAGTAAAAAATGAGGAGATCGTATACTAGTGTACTGTTAACTTGATATAGAACAAAATCAAAATCAACAAAACTAATGCAAAAAGAATAATATATTTACTAATATGCCTTTTTACAAACACTGCAGTAATATTACGAATTTTTGTAATCCAAACCCGTTCTCTTGCAACAGCTCTTTCATCCAGGAGAGAAAAAGACAGAATTAACAAAATCACAAAAATAAAAAAGACTATATTATCAGGTTGTTTATATAATGCTAGTCCCATAATTGAAAATACCAATTGAATTAATGCAATCATAACGACAGCGTTATCAACACCACCTTTCCATCGTAATATCTTATGATGAAGATGTGTTTTGTCAGGATTAAAAGGGGATAAACCTCTCTGAATACGACGTACCATTACAGTAATTGTATCAATAATAGGAATAGCGGTCAAAAACAATACCGCTGTTATACTAATATAAGCAATCGATTTAATAGCAACAACTGCGATTGTAAAACCCAATATGAGAGAACCACTATCTCCCATAAAAATCCTGGCAGGATGCCAGTTAAATAATAGAAATGCTATTAATGCAGCAATCATCAAAGATGAAACTGTTACTATAAACATATCTTGAAATGAAAAACCAATATAGCAAAATGCTCCAAAAATAACAATAGCTACACTGCCAGAAAGCCCATCCAGTCCATCAATAAGATTCATTGCATTTGTAAACCCAACAACTGCAATAACAGTAACTAATAATGAGAAGAATAGAGGGAGGGAAATTTCATGACCAAACCATGTACCTAAGGTATCTATTTTCAAGTCGTCCAAAAAGAAAATCAATAAAGATGCAATAGTAATTGCAATAAATTTTGTTTTTGGCTGCACTCCCCGATTGTCATCATAGACACCAGTAAAAAAGACCAACAAAGATCCTAAAATAAAACCTTTATATTCTAAAACAAAAGATGTATGAAATATACTTAATACAATAAAATATGCAAAGAAAATGGCAACACCGGCTCCTCTTGGAATCGGTGTTATATGTGAACTTCGTTCATTAGGTACATCCAGCATACCTATTTGCAGAGAAACTTTTGTAATCGTATATGTAAACAAAAGAGAAATGAGGAAGGTTAATATCAGTTCATAACTATCTACCACATTACCTCCCTTATTATAAAACTTTAAATTACTTTTATTCTATACTATTATTTATAGGTATAACTATATTTAAAGAAGCTTTGAGACATATTTTTTGGCTTCACACTATTTAATACAATACCAACATTTTTAATATGGTATGAACGTACCATATCTTCCAGTGATTTCATATAATCTTTTTCTGAATACTCTGATCTGAACACAATTAACGAAATATCAGACAATTTCATCAACAACAATGCATCTGTCACCATACCCATCGGCGGCGCATCGATAATAATATAATCATACTCTTTTCGCAAATCTTCAATAATTTGATCGATTTTACCTGACTGCATCAACTCCGAAGGATTCGGAGGAATCGGTCCAGATGTAATAATATCAAGATTTTTAATCTTTTTATGTTCCCAAATAACCTCTTTAAGAGTATTATTTTTAGAAAGAACCGTACTCATACCGATTTTATTTGTCAAACCAAATACTCTGTGCAACATCGGTCGACGCATATCAAGAGAAAGTACAATCGTTTTCTTGTCACTCATACCAAAGACTGCAGCCAGATTCGTAGCAATAGTTGTTTTACCCTCTCCCGGTACTGTCGACGTTACAACAATTACTTTACTTTTATTTTCAGTTGGTATAAATTCAAGATTTGTCCGTATCAGTCGCAATGCTTCACTTGCTACAGACTGTTGATCTTCTATCGTAAACATTTTATCTGCTGAACGCACCTGTGGGATTACCCCATAAAATGGAATTCTGGTATTGCTAACAATATCTTCTCTCGTTTTGATTTTATCATCCAAAATTTCTCTAAGATATGCAACCAACATTGCTACAATGAAACCAAGCAGTAAACTTGTCAAAAGTACCATTGGTACATTTGGCTTAACAGGTTTAATAGGCAATACCGCTCTATCTAAAATTCTGTTTCCTGATACAGTTGATGCTTTATTGATAGACATCTCAGCCTGTTTCTGCAAGAGATATTCATATGTTTGTTCAAGAACTTTATATTTACGCTGTAAAGCTGCCAATTCACGTTCTTTTTCAGGGAACTTCAACAAAGTTGTTTCACTATTATAGAGTGTATCTTCAAGAGAACGACGTTTTTCACTCAAAGAGTCACTGATACTTTCAATCGCACTTTCCAGAGCCATTCTAATATCATCAATCTCTTCATTGACTTTCTGTACATCAGGGTGTTCTTCTGTAAAAGTTGCCAGTAAAGTAATCTTTTTTGATTTTGCTTTTTGTAAATCATCCAAAAGAGACGCCAGAACAGGATACTCTTTTGCTAAAGAAGAAACTGCACCATAATTACCTGTTTTAAATTCATTGTAAAGTGCATTAAACGCACTTTCCTGTACTTTTATCTTCTCAAGCTCAGCTTTTACCTGACTTAAATTGGTTAATATTACCTGAGATTCAGTTTTAATATCAACCAGATTATTTTCTTCTTTAAAATTTTCCAGTTTTATCGCTGCTTCCTGCAGTTTTTTACTAACCTCTTTAAGCTGTTCATCTACAAAGTCAAGTGCAGTTGAAGCTTTTGATGTTTTTTTCTGAATACTCTGTTCCATATATTTATCGATTAAACGATCAAGGAAATCTTTTGCACGCTGTGCCACACTATCTTGATAAATCAATTTAATTACAGAACCATTTTTGGAAATAGGAAAAACATTCAGATTATGTGATACTTCATCTATCGCTCTATCTTTGTTTAATATTACAAAAGCATATTTACTATTAATCAAATCACCTTTTTTATTAACAACAAGAGAAAAATAGTTATTATCAATACGCGCACCAAATTCATGAACACCGGAATATGAAATTTCCTGAGTTCGTTTACCCAATAATGAACCCACTGATTTTTTTACTGAAGAGAACAACCCACCATGATCTACATAGAGTTTGAACTTCTGATCGTTGATTGGTTCAATAACAAATTTTGTACCGTGAACTAGAGGGTTTTTAACTTTTAATTCATCTACTGAAACAGGAGAATTTTTATAAAGTTCAACCTCTTTATAATTGTTAAAAGTAAAATACCGAATTTGAAATCCTACATCTTCCAATGCTTTTTCAATCAGTGAACGTGACTTCAGAATTTCAACCTCTGTATCAATCAAGGTTGCTTCATTATCAATACTTCTACCTCTGACAACATTATCCAGACTTAAGTCCAAATTGTCATTACTAACTTCAATCGTCGCATATGTTTCATATGTAGGGGGTGTGAAATATGCATAAAATAGCCCACCGATGAAGAAAAGTGAAACAATAAAAAGACTCAATGCTTTATTTTTATTAAATATTGCAAGAATCTTTTTGATGTCGCCAGCATCATCAAATTTTGATAACTTTTTTCCTGTTGTTTCCATATCCAAAATCCCTTTCCTCTACTTATGGTTGAATTTGCTGAACAGCTTGTTCTGGGCTGTTTACATTAAATATTCGTGTATTTGTTAAATATTTTCCAGTATACAATGCACCTAAGATCCTTTGAGCAAGATCTATACCCGGTACTGCTTCTGCAATAGCAAGATTTCTACGTCTTAACTCATTTGGCATAACATAAATCACATCATTGGGATAAACTTTTAAAGCTCCGGATGTCAATGCACTTACTTTTGTCAAATCAATCAATTTGATCTGAGGATTTTTTTCAGTACCTCTAATAATCATGATTTTATCTCTCTGAGCATAATCAGTCAAACCACCTGTACGACCTAATGCTTCCAAAACATTAGTAGTTTCTTCAATAATATTTACACGACCTGGGTTTTTCACTTCTCCCAGAACAATAACTCTTTTATTCAATACTTCTACTGTAACATGTGAATTTTTTAAATAACGGGCATACTCTTTAGTCAACAAATCTGCACATTCACGTTCTGTCAATCCTGCAACACGAACAACACCTATCAACGGTAAACTTACAGTTCCATCACTTGCTACCAAAGCACCCCTTTCATCTGCAGGCGCCACCTGAGCCCGAACATCCCTTGTACTTAACTCAGGATGATTAAATATAAGTATAGAGAGTCGATTATTAGGCATAATCTTGTAATAATACGTATCACTCACATTTTGATTTAAATTTGCAGTACAATTTGCATATGTATTATTATCATTGAATAATACATATTGCTTTGATTTGCCACTACATCCACTCATCATCGCTGTAATCAGCACCAGTGAAAAAACTGTCATACGTCCGTACTTCATGATCTCTTACCTTTGATATTTTTTTACTTTAACCTAGTATACATGAGAAAATATTATTTTTCAAGTCAAAAGGTTAGCTTTTGTTTACTATCTTATTTTCTAATTATACTTTTATTTTAAAATAAGACTTTTCGTTTATGTTAAATATACCTTATGTTTCTATTTTATAATTAAATATATTAACATATACTTTAATCCATTTCGAAACCGGTTTTTATTTATACAATAATATCGATCAAAGTCAGCAATTTCTTGTTAAAAATTATTTTTGCAGCTTTTGCATCAATAAGTTTATTGTAACCTTTTGCAAGTGTAATATCGACAAGTTCCAGCTTTTTTAAACCCTCAAAAGAAAAAATAACATTTTTTGTAACTATTTTATTCTCTGTAATATTTAAAATTTCAACTTCCGGTGCAAAATGTATATACGCAACTGCCTGTTTTTGCTCTTGAATATTTGATTTAAGAACATCAACTATAACAATTTTATGATTTTCAAAATGAAAATTTCTTGTATGTAACAGACCTACACGTTTATAACCATCATGTGTTACTTCTATGCTATTTTCTGACTCATTGCATTCAATAACTTTTGCACGACGTGCTACACGAAAACTAGACCATACTTCAGACTGTTCAAGATCATCTATCATAACAGTATTATGTGCAGACGTAGAACGTTCCATTAATCTACGATGATTAGCTTCATAGGTACTAATTCCCGTATCTACTACTATTGGTTTACCCTCTACATACAATTCGAAATTAAAAGTATCACTGTGTGCATGTCCAGGAATATAATCTGGACCGATATTGCCAATATCTACATACATTTCATAAAAATCGTTTTCAAATTTACGATAACCACTTTCTCCCAGTTTTTCTCTTTTTTCTGTCACACCCAAATCATTTGCATAAGCAAAGAGTTGCCTGCTTTTTGGCGCTATTGCATCTGTACTGTCATTGAAGTGAGGTATGCTGCCATTACAATATGTCATATTACGAAGCCATCCTATCATTAAGGCAGCTTTCTCTCTTAAAAAATTTTCAAATAATTCATCATGAAATTGCGTATTATGCACTATAAGATTTATACAATCCAACACACGAAATAACATAATCTGATGATACATAGGTGTCAATTCAAAATGCGCGCCATCAGATAAAATCTGTTCCTCCAGCTCTTTTGTTAGAATCTCTTTTGCTTTATTATACATCTTTCTGTCTGCAAAATAATATCCTCCAAACAAAAGAGAAAAGCCATTCTCCAGAAGATGATTCCCTAATAAATGATATTCTATATTATCCATCAAAATAGCATATTGCGCATAGAGTGAATCATCAATTTTTTGTTCTTTTATTTTATGATAAGTCAGAAATTTAATCCAGTTTATACCACGAAGGGCTATGGGAAAAGGTTCCAAACCATCTTTGATTTCTTCAATCTGATCAATAAAGTCATATATAAGAGACTTACTCGTTTCTAAATTTATCTCTTCTTGTAAAAGATATTCAAAATAATTTAAATTATAAGTCCAAAGCTTGCCCAGTTTAGAGAAATTCCACTCAATTTGCTTTTCAAAAGTATGTGAAAGATTTAAAAAATGAAATCTTTTGTGGTTATTTTCTATAAAAAAAGAGTTTGATACAGTAATGCCTGGTGCCAATATCAAGGTTGCACTTTTTGATTTTTTATAATAGGAATAACGAAACTTTGTCTTTTGCCTGTAAATTCTTCGTAGTGTATAAAAAAGTCTGTAATTGATCTGTTTCAATTTCATATATTTTAATGTATGAAAATATATTTTAAATTGTTGGAGATTCATATTAACTTTCTAGAATAGATTTATACAGAGTATGATACTTTTTAGCCGTATTGGCAATAGAATAATTTTGATCAAATATTTCTATAATTCTCTTTTTATCCAATACTGGATAATTTAAAAATTCTCTCATAACATCAGTAAAACTTTCAACACTCATATCTTTAGAAATAAAACCATTCTCTTTATCAATTATAATATCCGGTATTCCTCCAACTGGAGTGGCAATAGTGGGTAAACCAATTGACATTGCTTCCAAAATTGTCATAGGCAAACCTTCATATTGAGAGGAGAGACAAAATGCATCTGCAAGCATCAAATAATCTGCAATATTACTTTTTTCGTCGAGAAAATGTATTTTATCTTTATGTCGGATCATCTCTTCAGCTTCTCGCGCATATTCAGGTACAATTTGACGTGATCCAATAATCAACAAGTGTGCATCTACTCCCTCATCCAATAATCTATCAAAAGCTGAAATCAAAAGTTTTTGATTTTTTACAGGATAAACACGTCCTATATTAACAAAAATCTTAGTGTTACTATCTTTTTTAAGAGTTGCAATATATTTTTTCGTTTCATCAAATTTATTTGTAGGTTGTAATTTTTGCACGCCATTTTCAATCAACAAATTAAACTCTTTACCATACTCTTTCTGAACAGACTTCAATACTTCGGGACTGATAGCAACAGGCGTAAACTTGAAGTAATGATATAAAAAATTATATATCATCCTTTTAGACTTAGTAGTTTCTTTATGTGCAAGTGAATGTACTGTATGAATATTAGGAATTTTGGCACGAATCAAACCTAAAGCAGAAAAGAGCTGTGCACGTAAATGAGTATGGGTTATATCAGGTTTTTTTTCCTGCAACATTTTTACTAAATCAAAAATCAGCGTCGGCTGCTTGCCTTCTTTATTCATTGAGAAGAAGTGGACATTATCCCCTATTTTTTCATACATTATTTGCTGTTTATTATTTAACTTTTCCAAAGAACAAAGATATATTTCATCTTCGCTATTGTTACTAAGTTCATTGCAAAGATCAATACAAAATTTTTCTGCTCCTCCTGTATAAAGACTAGGTAGAATATGCATGATCTTCATAATAGAGATCTTCCTTTTTTTCTTCGATAAACAAAATAAGATTTATATGAGAAAGTAATCCCAGAAAAAGCCAAAAATATTTTTCATAAGCTATGGAAAGTGTCAAGCCCATTAAGATAACAGATAATGCAGCTATATATATCCAAAAATAGTCTGTATGAACGATTCTTCTGTATTCCGAACCAAAAAGCACGATCAAAAACAAAATCATTGTAACGAGTGGGAAAAAGCCAGCTTCACCTAAAATTTTAATCAAAAAATTATGCGGTGCATAGGAACCTTTAGCAATAAAATCAGTAGCATATCTTTTTACATTTTTTTCATACTGTTCAATACCAACACCAGTAAACAAATTATCTTCTGCCATTCGAACACCTGCATTCCATGATACAAATCTTGTTTTAGCCGTTCCTGCAGATTGTGCCCTTTCCTGAATACCTTTAACGGCTTTCATCTGGCTAATATTGGAAAATGACAATCCTATACCTATAATCAAAATCAACAAAAAGGTTTTGAAAGAAAATAGCTTTTTTAAAAGATCACTAAATTTTGCTACCAATACAAAAACAATCAATGCACCTAAAGTCAAAAATGAAGACTTCGATCCCGCATACAAAAGCGTATACAAAAACAGTGTCATTGAAGAAAGTAAAAAGAGGATATTCTTATTTTTCGTAAACAAATATACAGTAATTGCCATTGTCGCCAATAACTGTGTCGCAAACTCATTTGGATCACCAGTACCACCGGTTTTTCTAAATGTCCAAGGAGTAATTGGATCACTGAAAACTGCCAAAATAGCAGAAAATACCATACTAATCCATATAAAATAGAGTAATTTGTCAAATGCTTGATTATATGAGACATAAACAAATACAACAAATATACCTACAAGTATAAAAAGAGCTTGTATCAACGGGACATAACCCAATATTACATCAGTAAATGCGATAGCAGCTAATGAGAAAAAGAACAGATAAAAAAACTTCATTGTAGTGTTTTTAGGTTGCAAAAATCCTTGAATAATTTCCCGTATATTAATGATGAGAAAAAAGGCAAAAATTGCTTTTAGAGAATTTGCACCTGCTGGACTTGCCACTAAAAAGTTATCATTAATCAATGAAAAAACGAGTAAAAACAAAGAAATATTTTTCAACAGATTAATCATGAACTTTTCCTTTAGCAGACTTTATTATAATACTTAAATTTATGAAACCATCTCTAACTGCTTTTTAACACTTAGTTTACAGAATACCATAACTTTTTTATCATTTGCAACTTCAATATCCTGAAACTCTTTATGACTTACTAAAAAGACAATTATATCAGCTTCTTCAATTGCTGTTTGGTAATCAACAATCTCAAACTCAGGGTGACTTTTTATATTTGGCTCAACAGCAAAAAGATCAACACCTTCAGCCTTTAATCTTCGTGTTATATATAGTGCTGGAGATTCTCGCAAATCATCGATATTTGGTTTAAATGCCAACCCCATACATGCAATTTTTGCTTTTGTCCCATACTCTTTCTCAAATAGCAATGCTTCATTCTTTACTTTTTCAACAACCCACTCTGATTTATAATCATTCACTTCGCGGGCTGTTTTGATGAGTTTGGCTTCACCTTTTGCTGCATCCACAATAAACCAAGGATCTACAGCGATACAGTGTCCCCCAACTCCACAACCTGGTTGTAAAATATTAACACGCGGATGACGATTTGCAAGCTCTATCAATTCCCATACATCAATCCCAAATTTATCACTTAACATAGAAAGTTCATTTGCAAATGCAATATTTACATCACGGAAACTGTTTTCAGTCAATTTTGCCATTTCTGCCGTTCTGGCATCTGTTTCAAGAACCTGACCTGTTACAAACGTTTTATAAAATGCTGCGGTTGCCTTTGTCGCTTCTTTAGTTGTCCCTCCCACAATTCTATCATTGTGTACAAGTTCATGCATGATTTTTCCAGGCAAAACTCTTTCAGGACAATGTGCAAAATAAATTTTTGAAGTATCCACTCCTTCATCTTTTAAAGTCTTTTCCATTAAATCAGTTGTACCCACTGGAGAAGTAGACTCCAAAATTACAATATTTCCCTCTTTTACATATGGAACAATACTTTTTGTAGCAGAAATAATATAGTCAACATTCGGAACATGATTAGCCTTAAAAGGTGTTGGAACAGCGACAATAAAAACATCGGCTTGTGTAGGTTTTGTATCTGCTTTTAAGTTACCAGATTTTACTGCTGATTGTACAAAAGTATCCAAATCTGGTTCAACTATATGTATTTTACCGGCATTGATCGTATCTACAGTTGACTGTACAACATCAACACCATGAACTTTATAACCCCTGTTTGCTAGTAAAGATGCTGTAGGAAGACCGATATATCCCAACCCCATCACACATATTTTTTCAACTCTCATCTATTTTCCTTTTAAAAAATCCACTATTCGTTCACAGGCTCTACCATCACCATAAGGGTTATGTGACTTTGACATTTTTTGGTATGCCTCTTTATCTTCAAACAATATTTGGCAATTTTCGATAATCTTTTGCTTATCTGTCCCTACAAGCTTGACTGTACCAGCGGCTAATGCTTCCGGTCTTTCTGTCGTATCTCTCATTACCAAAACAGGTTTTCCAAGGCTAGGCGCTTCTTCCTGTATTCCCCCACTGTCAGTCAATATAAAATATGCATTATGCATCAAATAGACAAATGGTTCATAATCCAGCGGATCTATCAAAAAAACATTTTTAACATCAGATAAAAGCTCTTTAACAGGCTTTTGAACATTAGGATTCAAATGTACAGGATAAACGATATCCACATCCGGATTTTTTAAAGCCACTTCTTTCAGCGCTTCACAGATATTTAAAAATCCCTGTCCAAAATTTTCCCGTCTGTGCCCTGTAACCAAAACCAATTGTTTAGACTTGTCAATATTATAACCTTTTTGTGCAATAATATCTTGAAGTTTTTCTTCCAAAACGACATCTGATTCTATTTTGGAAACTACACTTACAAGAGCATCAATAACTGTATTGCCTGTAACGATTACATTTTCTATATCGACATTTTCTTTTAAAAGATTAGATTTACTCTCTTCAGTCGGTGCGAAATGATATGTTGCTAATCTCCCTGTAACCTGTCTGTTACCTTCCTCTGGCCATGGAGAATATACATCACCGGTACGTAATCCTGCCTCCACATGACCTACCGCAATTTTTTGATAAAACGCAGCTAATGAAGTTGCAAGAGTTGTTGTCGTATCACCATGCACCAAAACGACATCCGGTTCTACTTTTTCAAACACCTCTTTCAGCCCTAACAAAATATTACTAGTCACTTCATAAAGGTTCTGTCCCGGTTTCATAATATCCAAATCAAAATCTGGTGTAATCTCAAAAAGCTCAAGCACCTGATCAAGCATTTGTCTGTGCTGTGCCGTTACACAAACAATAGTATTAAAAGCATTACTCTTTTCAAAAGCCTTTACTAACGGTGCCATTTTTATAGCTTCCGGGCGTGTCCCGAAAACCAGCATTACTTTTTTCATATTTTCTTTTCCCACTCCAACCCCGTTTTACAAATAAGTTCCAAATCATCATATTTTGGTATCCAGTTCATAACTTTACGAATTTTACTGTTATCTGAAATCAAAATAGCCGGATCCCCTGCTCTTCGTTCTTTGATTTCAACTGGAAAATCTACACCACTTACTTTTTTCATGGTTTCAAGTACCTCTTTAACACTAAAACCATGTCCATATCCGCAATTAAAAACTCCACCTTCTTTTCCCTCTTCAAGGTACTCCAAAGCCCTAATATGTGCTGAAGCCAAATCTTCAACATGAATATAATCACGAATACATGTACCATCTTCAGTCGGATAGTCATCTCCAAATATATACATTTTCTCTCTTTTGCCAAGTGCCGTTTCTGCAGCAACTTTAATTAAGAGAGTAGCATTTTTTGTAGACTGCCCTATTGAACCATCTAGACTAGCACCTGCTACATTAAAATAACGTAAAGCAATATAATTAAAATCACTAAATGCAAATGCTGTATCTTTTAATACTGTTTCACTCATCAACTTACTGCTTCCATAGGGATTGATTGGTGAAGTAGGAGTCTCTTCCGTTACGGGAATCAATTCTGGTGAAGGCTCACCATATACTGCTGCAGTAGAAGAAAATATAAATTTATTGACTCCATATTTTACACACTGTTTTATCAGGTTCGCTGTATTGGCTGTATTGTTTAAATAATATTTTAAAGGATTTTCTACACTTTCAGGCACTACAAGGCTTGCAGCAAAATGAATCACTGCATCATAATTACCTTTTTTGATAATCTCTTCTATAAGAGCATAATTACTCAGATCTGCATTAATAAATTCACCATAGAGTATTGATTCTTTAAATCCTGTTACAAGATTATCCAAAACGATAATTTCATGATCTGTCTCTTCTCCCAGCTGCTTTACAACATGACTGCCGATATAACCTGCACCACCTGTCACAAGTATCTTCATTGTTATGATTCCCCTAAAAGTTTATCTACTATATCGACCATTTTTGTACTTTGCTGTTCTCTGATGAAATTTTCATATACAAATTTTTTATTTGCTTCAGATATTTTAATCGGTTCATCTTTATATTTTTTCACAGCAACTTCCAATGCTTTAAGATCACCCGGATTTATCGTCGTACAATTTTCCAGTTGTTTAACAAAGTTCCTAGCTTCCCCCAACCCCGCATATATAATAGGTAAACCAGTTGAAGCATATTCATAAAGTTTTGATGGCATAGCTGCCTGAAACTTTTCATCAAGCTGTGCAAAAAGTACAGATGTTTTCTGATAAAAAGAGATAATCTCTTCTCTCTTCACTTTACCAAAAAAAGTAATATTATGGATTTGATTTTTACGTGCATATTGTTTTAATTCATGATATTTGCTACCTTCACCAATAATATTAATCTGGATATCAGGTATACGTTTCGCAAGATCTACTAATATATTAATATTTTGAGCAATCCCTACATTGCCAATGTAAGTTAAAGTAAAGACCTTCATCTCATTAATTTGTAACGTATTTAATTCACTAAACTGTTTTTCTTCAATACCATTTGTTATTTTTTCTATCCTGGCACCAGGTATATTTTTAACAATCCAATCATATTCATGATTATTTGTCACCGTAATATAATGATATCGATAAATTGTTTTTTTCATCAATAAAGTAATAACAAACTTTACCATTTTTGTATATAAAGATTTAGCATCTATATATTCCCATACCAAGTCTCTAATATCAATAATTTTCTTTTTCGATAAAAATGCTACAGTGGGAATAATAAACATTTGAGGAGAGGTTGCAATAATAAGATCGGAAGGATGCTGGGTAGATTTATGTGCAAGCTTAACAGCATAAATCAACTCATGAATAGCACGCGTATAGAATTTCTCACCATCATATTTTTTTTGATGAATATAATAAACTTTTATATTTTTACTAAACTGAAAATCATCAGGCTTTTTCCCTTTTTCACTAATACATATTACATTAATCTCATATTTTTTTTCAAGTTCTTTTACTAACGCCAAAATACGATTGGTACCAGCACAATTTTCAGGGATAAAATTTCCAGTCAAGAAGTTGATCTTTTTCATTAGTGACGAAATAACCTTTATAATTTGATAGTAATCACATCATATTTTTATAAGTAGTAATTAAAAATATAATATTAAAAAAATTCTTTATTTTTGTTTATATTTCTACCAAAAAATATTACAATTAATTTTTACTTATATTATTTTTAAATATTAAGAAAAAATAATTTAAAATTAATTAAAATAAAAAACACAAGGCAAAAATATTCTTACTTTTGCCTTTGTTCTATTTATACAATACAGCTGGTAATTTTCTCTGGATCATATGGCTTATCAAGTAATGTATATACCTCTTTCACTACATTATTGATAGTAAAACCAAAATGTTTAAACAACTCTGAAGCATCACCACTTGCCCCAAAACTATTCATACCAAGAACACGATCCGCATATTTATACCATTCCTGTCCACTTGCAGCTTCTACAGCCAATACTTTTGTAGTAGTATCAATTACTGAGTTTTTGTATGCTTCATCCTGCTCTTCAAAAAGTTCCATACACGGAATACTGACAATATTTGCCATAATTCCATTCGCTTCCAAATGGCATCCAGCCTGCAAACAAAGCATCACTTCACTTCCTGTTGCTAAAATAGTAACAGTAGCATTATCTCTTTTTTTGATCATATAGCCGCCTTGTTCAGCAGAACCAACATCTATTTTGTTCTTCAAAGTTTTTAATTTTTGACGACTTAAAACAAAAGCACTTGGAGCATTAAGTTCTAAAGCTTTTTTCCAGCAAGCTATATTTTCACTGGCATCAGCAGGTCTGAAAACATATAGGTTAGGCAATGCCCTAAACTGACTTAAATGCTCAACCGGCTGATGCGTAGGTCCATCCTCTCCCACACCTATACTATCATGCGTCCATACAAAAAAATGTTTTAATCTCATTAAAGCTGCTAATCTTACAGCAGGCTTAAGATAGTCACTAAAGACAAAAAAAGTTGCACTAAAAGGAATAAACAAACCATACAAACTTATCGCATTACAGATAGCACCCATAGCATGTTCACGTATTCCAAAATGGAAATTTTTACCATCAGGATAATCTCCCATATCCTGTAAATACGTTTTGTTTGATGGTGCGAGATCTGCACTACCACCGATAAATCCAGGTATTGCTCTAGCAATAGCATTTAGTATTTTATGGTTACTGTCACGGGTCGCGACCATACTCCCTTCCTCAAAAGAAGGCCAATGTATCTTTGTAAAATCAGGATTTTGCAATGCTTTTAAGGCTTCATTTTGTTCAACAAGAGGTGCTTCGGTTAAAAGTTTTTTCCACTCTCTTTCAGCAAGATCTCCCTCTTCTACTGCACATCGAAATCTTAGTAATACCTCTTCAGGAATAAAGAAATGTTCATTTGGATCAAATCCAGCTTTTTCTTTTGATTTTTTTATCTCATCCTCTCCAAGAGGCGCGCCGTGTGTATGAGGTTCTCCCTCCATTGTTGCAGCACCTTTTGCAATCACTGTTTTGGCTATAATCAAACAAGGTTTTGTCTGCTCTTCTTTTACCTCATTAAGCACCATATCTATTTCATGAAAATCATGTCCATCTATTCGATAGACTTTCCATCCTTGTGCTTCAAATCGTTGTTTGATATTTTCACTGAGTGCTATCTCTGTATCACCCTCAATTGTGATCTCATTTGAGTCATAAAACATAACAAGATTATCCAAACTATGGTGTCCCGCCAAAGAGCATGCTTCATAACTGATTCCCTCTTCAAGATCACCATCACCACAAAAACAATATACTTTATGATCAATGATTTTTGCGGTTTCACTATTTAAAAGTTTAGCTGCATATTTAGATGCCATAGCAAAACCTACAGCATTTGCCACTCCCTGCCCTAAAGGTCCGGTAGTCACTTCTACCCCAGGAACATCATGATACTCAGGGTGACCAGGTGTTTTAGAACCAAATTGTCTGAAGTTTTTCAAATCTTCCAAACTGATATCATACCCCCAAAGATGCAACAAAGAATAGATCATAGCACTGGCATGTCCTCCGCTAAAAACCACTCTGTCACGATTAAGCCATTTTGGGTTCTTTGGATTGTGCTTAAGATGTAAGCTCAATACAGTTGCTATATCTGCCAGCCCCATCGCAGCACCTGGATGCCCACTGTTTGCTCGTTGCACCATATCTGCTGCTAAAAATCTAATGGTATTTGACATCCGTGTTAACATTTGTTTATTTTCCATAAACGTATCCTTACTTTAAATAATATTCTATCAATTGTTGTAAACTTTGGCGTAGTGTATCTTCTAAATCATAAAGTTTTGATTCAATTTCACCAATGAGTTTCTCTTTTTCTGCTTTTGCACCCTCTACACCGAGTAAATTAGTAAAAGAGTTTTTTTGTGTATCATTTTGAGTAGGTTTTCCCGCCTCTTCAACACTCATAGTTGCATCAATAATGTCATCCTGTACCTGGAATAACAATCCTATTTTCAAACCAATTTCATATAAAAGATTCTGTTTAGCCTGATCAAGATCCACAATAATAGCACCCATTTTCAAGCTTGCAGCTATCAGTTTAGCAGTTTTATTTATATGAAGAAAAGAGAGTTCATCCAAAGTTAATTTTTTATTTTCAAAAAAACAATCTATTGCCTGTCCTAAAACCATTCCTTCAGCACCGCCGTTGATAGCCATTTCTTTAATCAAAGCAACCTTTTTATCACTGCTAAGTGGCGCAGCAGCTATCATATAAAAACTATGAGAATTGAGTGCATCTCCTACCAATGTAGCGGTAACCTGATCATATGTAACATGAAGCGTTGGATGTCCCCGCCTTAAGTCAGCATTATCAAAAGTTGGCAAATCATCATGAATCAGGGAATAAGTATGTAACATCTCTATTCCTGCTGCTATATGATTTGCTGCAGGAACCAACAAAGGTTCATATGCAGCTACCACTTCCAATAAAAGCTGCGGACGAAATCTTTTGCCACCGGCTTTAAACATTTCAGAAATTGCATCATTGTAATGTGGATGAAAACTCTTTATTTGAGGTAAATTATTTTGTAAAAAGTTTTCAAAATTTTCAAGTAGTATTTTGCTTCTGTTTTGCAAAAAAATTCCTAATATGATTTTGGTTCTATTAAAATTTACCGGCGAATCCGCCAAGACCACCCAGCATCTTTGAAGCTGCTAGTTTTTTATCCTCTTCTATCATTTTGATAACATCATTGACAGCACTGATAAGCAGTATTTGCAAAGCATCTTTGTCTTCCAACAGAGAATCGTCTATCTCTATATCGATAATCTCACCTTTTCCATTTCCAGTGACTTTGATCAAACCTCCGCCGCTTTTTGCAGTAAACTCTTTACCAGCACTCTCTTCTTGCATCTTTTTAGCTTCTTCCTGGGCTTTTTGCAACATTTCGCCCATTTTGCTAAAATCCATATTCTCAAACATAATCTTTTATCTCATCTATATTATTTTTATTATCAAGAAGGACAATATGTGGTTTAAAATGATCCGCTTCCTCAAAACTCATCGATGCATAGGCAATGATAATAATTACATCACCTATTTCTGCTTTTCTTGCAGCTGCACCGTTGAGACAAATATCACGTTTGCCTCTTTCACCTTCAATAACATAAGTTGAGAATCGTTCACCATTGTTGATATTAACTATATCTACTTTTTGTCCGACTCTTAGTTTAGCAGCATCCATTAACTCTCTGTCAATAGTAATAGATCCTACATAATTAAGATTCGCATCTGTTACAGTAGCACGGTGTAACTTGCTATATAACATTGTGATGTTCATGAAGTTATCTTCCAGCCATCTTCATAGCTTCCATAGGTGAAAGCGCTTCATCCCAAAATTCACTTGGTATTAAATACTCTTCTACAACTTTACCACCAATAATATGTTCATCGATAATACGTGTAATTTTCTCTTTTGTAAGACCTACATACATATGGTGTCCAGGCTCAACCAACATAACAGGACCTTGCTGACATCTGTTTAAACATGCCGTTCGCACAGGTTGTACTGTTGCGATAAGTCCTTTTTGCATAAGTGTTTGTCCAAGGTGCTGAAACAAATCTCTAGTCTCATCATTAACACAGCTTGGTTTTGGCATTCCCGGAGGTGATGATTGTTCACATTTAAATATATAAAATGCAGGTTGTGGTATTCCCATAATAATTCCCCTATTTTGTTTGTTTTAAATAACCCCTCTATTAAGGCGTTTTATTTTATTCTAATATCTATTAAATTTTTCTTTTACTATTTCTTTAACAATAGCACGATCATCAAAAGGTATCTTTTCTGTTCCTATTTCGATAAATTCTTCATCCCCTTTGCCTAAAATAAGTAATATATCTTCCTCTTCAAGTTCATCAATTGCTAAAGCAATTGCCTTTTTCCGATCTGGTTCAATACGTACAATATCTTTCTTTGCTATACCTTCATAAATATCTTCGATAATATCCAAAGGATCTTCATTTCTGGGATTATCGATCGTTAGATATATCTTCTTTCCGTATCGATTGGCTACACGTCCCATCTGTACTCTTTTCGTACGATCCCTATTCCCGCCCGCACCAAAGACTACTGACAATTTTTTCTCTTTCAAAGAATCAAGTACTTTATCCATACCATCCGGGGTATGAGCAAAGTCTACAATAATCAATGGTCTATCACAAACAACTTCCATACGCCCGCTTACACCGGCAAAATTTCCAACAACATCGCATATCTCTTTCAAAGAGTAATCAGTGACAAGTTTTACCGAACCTATTGCAGCTGTAATGTTATACAAGTTGAAAAAACCATACAATGGAGAACTAAAACTTTCCTGCTGATCAAAGTGTTTTATAGCCGCCGTAATACCATTATTTAAAGAATATGCTGTAATATTAAACGATGCAGGTACATCTAAAGCATAGGTATAGGTATTTTTTATTTTAAAGTCAATCTTTTTGGCATCTTTATTAATCAACTTTTTGGAATCATCGTTAAAAAAACTGCTTTTTACACGCCAATACTCTTCAAATGTCCCATGATAATCCAAATGATCCTGTGTAATATTTGTAAAAACTTTTAATGCAAATTGTAAACTTTCAATACGATTTTGAGCAATAGCATGAGAACTGACTTCCATAACAAAGAAATCAGCACCTGCATCTCTTGCCTGTTTCAAATGGTAAAGTGTTCCAAGAATAGAAGGTGTTGTAAGTGTTTTGCCTTCTAACTTCTCATCATTTACAAAAAATCCACGAGTTCCCTGAAATCCAACACTTTCACCCAGATCCAATAAGAAAGAATATACAGCAGCAGCGGTTGTTGTCTTTCCATTCGTGCCTGTTACACCAATTATTTTCATTACAGAAATATCAAATATTTCTTGTAATTCAAGAGGAGTAATTATTAAAGCACAATTTTTTTCTTTTGCTGCTTGAAGATATTTTTTATTTTGCTCAGTTAACAAAAAAGCGGTTAGTTCATCACATTCATCTGAATTATCAGTAATGTAGGGAATATTATTGTAGTTAAACGAATATTTCAAATTTAATTTTGCTCCAGTGTTTGTAGAAAATCATAAAAAAGTCTGTCATCAGGATAGAGTGCTAATGCACTTTCAATATAATTATATGCCATTTCATCATAACCATTATCAAGCAGCATACCTATCAATTCTACAAAATCCTCTTTTTTATATATAATAATCTTAGTTGAAAAAATCAAATCTTCCAATGCAAGCTTAATGTTTTCACGGCTGTTTACATGCGCAATAAACTCTTCATACAAAATACCGTCTTCAATTACACTAATGCGTTCTTCAATTGTTGACAAAATATCATAAAGGGGATCATTCCTCTCATCTACATTTTGTATAATCCTCTCTATGGTTTCATGTGCATTTTTGGCGTCAATAGCTTTAGTAACTTCATAATACTCAAATAATGCAACTGCTTCATCCTCTTTTTCAAAAGCCATATCCGCAAGCAATGCACCTATTTTTGCTTCAGTATCATCAGGTTTTTCTTTTAAAGCCAGTGAATAGTTCAGCAAAGCACGTTTATAGTCACGTTTGAAAAAACTATTATTTGCCAAATCTTTAAAATTACTCATATTTTAACTCTTTGCAATTTGCTCCATGAGATGTTCACTTCCTTCAGCAAGATTAATTACTTCAAGTTCAGGATGAATATCCATTCTTAACTGCCGTTCAATGCCATATTTTATAGTTTGATTACTAGCAGAACAACCAACACATGCGCCCTGAAGTTGTACAAAAACTTTACCGTTTTTTACACCAAGTAGCTTCATGCCACCACCATCAAGAGCCAGCATTGGTTTTACTGTTTCCAATGACTGTTCAACAACAGGTAAAAGCTCTTCGTCTGTAAATGGAATCATATGGATACCTTCAAATTTTTTGTTTTTATAATTAATTTATATTATTCTGTTTACGTTAATAAATTGTAGCGAAAAAAGTTTAATAGGAGACAAATAGTGTAAATAATTTAAAAAGTTTTAGAGGAGGAAGTAACCTCCTCCTACAGATTTTATACTAATTCGATAAAAGCCATTTCAGCCGCGTCACCACGTCTGATTCTTGTTCTGATGATTCTGGTATAACCACCATTACGATCTTTGTATTCAGGTGCAATTTCATTCATCAATTTCTTTGTAGACTCTTTATCCTGAAGCAACGCAAATACAGCTCTGTGCGCATTTGAATCGCCAACTCTAGCTTTTGTAATAAGTTTTTCAAAATAACTTCTAAGCTCTTTAGCTTTTGGCAATGTTGTCTCTATCTTACCGCTTTTAATCAAAGCAATAGACATATTTTTCAGTAAAGCTTTTCTATGGCTTGAAGTTCTGCCTAATTTTCTATATCCATGTTTATGTCTCATGTTATGCCTCTTGCGTTTGTGATTTTAATTCTTCTAATTTCTTCTTTAACACCGTCAGGAAATCATTATCAAATTTATATCCTACCGGGAAACCTATAGATTCCAATTTACTGGTAATCTCTTCAAATGACTTTTTACCAAGGTTTTTCAACCCTTTAAGTTCAAGTTCACTCATCAGTGAAAGTTCTGCAACATGCTTGATATTTGCACGATCCAAACAGTTAAAACTTCTTGCACTAAGTCCAAGATCTTCTACATTTTGGAGTAATTTTTTCATCTCTACAGAGTTTACATAATCATCCTGTGGCGCAGCAACATCAATGTCAATCGCTTTTGAGAAAATAGAAATTTGTTCATTTAATGCTTCTATTGCCTCTTTAAATGCCTGTACAGGAGGAATTTGTCCATCTGTCTGAATGTCAAATACAATCTTTTCAAATGTAGGATCATCTTCAACTAGCATATTTTCAATCGTATAAACTGCTTTTCTTACCGGCGTGAAAAATGCGTCAACTCCAATATATTCTTCCGGTAAGTTTTCTCTTAAATCCTCACTAGGAACATATCCGATTCCTTTTTCAACAATGATTGAAAAATTTAATTCTGTGTCTTCATTGATTGTAGCAAGGTGTACATCAGGTGTCACTACTTCTACACTTTCATTTTCAAGATCGCTGCCTTTAATCTCTTTATAACCTGTAAAGTTATAACTAAGTTCAATCTTATTTGATTCATCTTTTATTTTAAAACGAATATTCTTCATATTTAAAATAAAAAGAGAAACATCTTCCAACATTCCCCTTATTGAATCAAATTCATGCTTAACACCATCGATTTTGATTGCTGTAACAGCATAACCCGCTGAACTACCAAGCAGAAGACGTCTTAATGGATGTGCTACTGTAACGGCAAAGCCACTTTGAAAAGGGTAAGTATAAATCTTTACCCTATTTTCATCGACTTTTTCAATTTCGATCTCATGCGGCATGTACAAAGATGTTGTAATCTTTTTCATCTTTTAATCCTCTATGCTTATTTAGAATAAAGCTCGACGATGAGTCTCTCTTCTACTGGTATGATAACTTCTTCTCTCTCTGGAATTCTCGTAAATATGCCGTATTTTTTATCCATCTCAACATCGACCCATGGTGAAATACCTGTCTGTGCTGTCAATTCTCCAGCTCTTACTATTTGTGGATTTTGTTTGGACTTCTCTCTGATTTCGATTTTCTGACCAGGTTTAACTCTATATGATGGAATATTTACTTTTTTCCCATCAACTAAAATATGTCCGTGTGTCACAAGTTGTCTGGCAAAGCTTCTTGTAGTAGCAAATCCCATACGATATACAACATTATCAAGACGTCTTTCAAGAAGGGTAATAAGATTTGCACCTGTATTTCCTTCCATTCTGTTTGCATCGCTGAACAATCTTCTAAACTGTTTTTCACTCACACCATACATAAACTTTGCTTTCTGTTTTTCACGAAGCTGTAAACCATATTCACTTACTTTGCTTCTTCTTTGTCCATGCTGTCCCGGAGGGTAAGGTCTTTTGTCAAGGGCACTTTTTCCTGCCAATCTTCTCTCACCTTTAAGCGCGAGAGATACACCAAGTCTTCTTTCAATCTTTTCTACTGGTCCTCTATATCTTGCCATCTCTTACCCCTACACTCTTCTTCTTTTTGGAGGTCTACAACCATTATGTGGTAATGGTGTGACATCTTTTAAATACAATACTTTAATACCTTCGATTGCACCAACGCTTTTTACAGCTGTTTCACGTCCTGAACCAGGTCCTTGAACCTTGATACCTACTTCTTTGATACCATGTTCCATCGCCTTTGCCATTGCATCTTCTACTGCCTGCTGCGCTGCATAAGGAGTAGATTTTTTAGAACCTTTAAAACCTAAACCACCTGCACTGCTCCATGCAATTGCATTTCCCATCTCATCAGTAATTGTAATCATTGTATTATTGAATGTTGCAGCAATATGCACAATACCTCTGGCGATATTTTTCTTAACTACTTTTTTTCTTGTAACTTTTCTTTTTGCCATTATCTTGCTCCGTTACTTAGACGCTGAACCGACAGTTTTTTTTCTGCCTTTTCTCGTTCTTGCATTTGTTTTTGTTTTTTGACCACGTACAGGAAGTCCACGTCTGTGTCTTAATCCTCTGTAGCTTCCTAAATCCATCAATGCTTTGATATCCATTGCTACTTTTTTTCTGAGATCACCTTCTACCTGATAATTATTCTGAATCTCATTTCTGATTGCAGCAACATCATCTTCAGTTAACTCATGTACCCTTTTATCTAAAGAAATTCCTACTTTATTTAAAATATCTCTGGAACTTTTTAGTCCAATACCATAGATATATGTTAAACCGTATTCGATTCTCTTCTTTTTCGGTAAGTCTACACCAGCAATCCTAGCCATTGATTATCCTTGTCTCTGTTTATGTTTAGGGTTTTCGCAAATCACTCTGACTGCACCTCTGCGTTTGATAATTTTACATTTATCACACATTTTTTTAACGGATGGTCTAACTTTCATCGTTATCTCCTGTAAATAATTCTTCCGTATACTCCCATAAAAGGAGTAAACACCTCAAAACTTTGCCTTTTTCCACTTTACAAATAACGAACGAATATGGTCAGGTGAATAGTATCCAAACCAGTAGTTGCAAAAACAGTGGGCTTTTGGCAACTACTCTTCATGTAGTTTCGTCATTCCATAAGGAGCCGGATTATATCCAAATAAAAATAAATTCTTACTTATATCTGAATGTAATACGACCTTTATCAAGACTATAAGGTGTTAGTTCTACTTTCACTCTGTCACCTAGCATGATCTTGATATAATGCATTCTCATTTTTCCCGCAATGTGACATAATACTTTATGTCCATTTTCCAACTCAACCATAAAAGTTGCATTAGGCAATGCTTCGATTACAGTTCCATCAACTTCAATTACATCATCTTTTGCCATTGATTCTCCTTCTTAAATTTACGCTATTGATAAAATCTCAGCTTTATTATCAATTATTGCCACAGTATGTTCATAGTGACTACCTCTTAGTCCATCCTCACTTCTAACAGACCATTTATCAGATTGATCAACCACAGCTATACCACTTTTTTGACAAATCATCGGTTCAAGACAAAAAACCATTCCATTTTTTATTTTAGGTCCCTGTCTTGGATTCTTTCCTTCTAAATAGTTTGGAATTTCCGGTTCTTCATGAGGTTTTTTCCCAATACCGTGTCCACAAAAGCCACGTAAAGGTACAAACCCTCTCTCTTTAATAAAGTTTTCAAGTTCAAAACTTAACTCTTTAAAACGCATACCTGTTTTGATAATAGATATTGCATACATTAAAGCATCTTTTGCACAAGCAATCAGTTTTTCATCTTCTTCACTAATCTTACCAATAGGTAAAGTAATCGCCGCATCACCATACCAGCCATCTTTCTCAACACCTATATCCAAGCCTAAGATATCACCCTCTTTGACAATTGTTTCATCTGGTACACCATGAATAATTACTTCATTTAAGGACGTACAAACACCTGCGGGAAAACCATATAAACCTTTAAAAGCAGGTCGCGCATCCAACGATGCAATAAAATCTTCCCCCATCGCATTGATTTCATGAAGTGTCATACCAGGTCTGATATAAGTTCGTAAATGATTGAGAGTCTGTGCTACATAAGAGTTAGAAACCCTTAGCTTTTCAATTTCTAAGGGTTTCTTGATAGAAATCGCCATAACTTTTATAGTCCTAGCGTATTAAGTGTATTGTACTTATTCATATAAATTTGTGCTTCTATTTTTCGCATTGTATCGAGTGCTACCTGGACAACAATCAGTACAGCAGTACCACCAAAATAAAATGGTACACCCATTGTTTTCACCAATATCCACGGTAAAGTCGAAATAAGTCCAAGATAAATTGCCCCCCAGAATGTCAAACGACTTGCAACTTCATTGATAAACTCTGCGGTACTTTTACCAGGTCTAACACCAGGAATAAAACCACCCTGCTTTTTCAGATTTTCAGAGATATCTTTTGCATTAAAAACAATCGATGCATAAAAATATGCAAAGAAAATAACACCCAAAAACATCAATACATTAAATAAATAACCATTCGGGCTAAGTAAATCAGCAATCTTTTGCACATAAGGATTTGAACTTCCAGACATTAAGGTCGACGGCATCATCAAAACAGCTGAAGCAAAAATAGGTGGAATAACTCCACTAAGGTTTACTTTAATAGGAATATAATTCATTACCCTTTTATTTTGATTCTGCATCATCGTTTTACGTGAATATGAAATAGGTATTCTTCTTTCTGCCAATTCTACATATATAATAACACCAATGGTTATCAAAATTACAGCAAGAATTCCAATTACAACAAGGAAATTAAGTTCACCTGTATTAATTAAATTCACCATACCACCTACAGCAGCAGGGATACCTGAAACAATACCGGCAAAAATGATTAAGGAGATACCGTTACCAATACCTCTTTGGGTAATCTGTTCACCAATCCACATCAAAAGCATCGTACCTGTCAACATGGAAACAGCAGCAATTGGTATAAAGAGACTCATATCAATCATGATAGCACTTTGTCCACCACTTCCCATACTTTGAAGTCCCATAGAGACACCAATAGCCTGAACCAAGGTGATTGCAACAGTAGCATAGCGGATAATCTGCATATATTTAGTCATACCGTCACGTTCTTTTTTCATCTGACCGAGAGTCGGGAATGTTGCAGCAAGAAGTTCCATAATAATGGAAGCAGTGATATACGGCATAATACCAAGAGAAATGATACTAAGCCTGCTCACTGCATTACCACTAAACATGTTAACCATTCCAAGTGCATTGTTGGAATTTGAATCAAAAAAAGCTTTGATCACATCCACATTTACACCTGGAACAGGTATATAAGATAAAATCCTATATGCAAACAAGAAGCCAAGCGTAATCAGAATCTTGTTTGTTAAGTCTTTTCCCATCGTTATTTACCGCTGGTTGTAATATTTTCGTCTTTGATTTTAGATGCCAACTCTTTTGCACCCTTACCAATCAATTTGATTTTCTTTACACTTCCCTGTACTTTATGTACAGACTTGATTGTTTCAAATGTGATTTCATCAAGTGCAGCAACTTTTGTTACTTTTTCGATATTGATTACATAAGGTTTTACAACGCGTGATGTGAAACCAACTTTAGGTAATCTTCTTTGAAGTGGCTGCTGACCACCTTCAAAACCTCTTTTTCTACTATAACCTGTTCTACTTTTCTGCCCTTTGTTACCACGAGTGGCTGTTTTACCCATACCACTACCTTGACCACGACCTACTCTTTTTCTATTTTTAGTAGATCCGGCTGCCGGGCTTAGATTATCAAGTGCCATTGACTATCCTTTATTATTGTTTAATCATGCTAAGCGCTTTAACAGTCGCCCGCACAAGGTTGTTAGGATTGTTTGAACCCAATGATTTTGTCAGAATATCTTTAATACCTGCTAACTCAAGTACTGGTCTTGTTGCACCACCGGCAATTACACCTGTACCTTCACTTGCCGGTTTTAACAAAATTCTGCTTGCATTGTACTTCAACTCGATGTCATGCGCAATTGTTGAACCCTTAACGTTTACTTTCACAAGGTTTTTAAATGCATCATCAACACCTTTTTTAATTGCATCAGGAACTTCTTTCGCTTTACCTGTACCAAAACCTACAATCCCATCTCTGTTACCAACAACAACAAGGGCGGTAAATCTAAATCTTCTACCACCTTTGACAACCTTCGTTACCCTGCCGATGTTAACGATAACTTCTTCAAAATCTTCTCTATTAATATTTTCCATTATCATTGACCTTATAGTGTTATTCCATTTTCTCTGAGCGCTTCTGCGAAAGCAGCAACTACACCATGATACTGATTGCCACGTCTATCGAAGACAACTTTCTCAATACCTTTTTCTTTCATGTTTTCTGCAAAAGCTTTAGCAACTGATGCTGCTGCCTCTTTACTTGCAGAAAGTCCCAGTTTTTTACCGTCAACACTTGCCAATGTCACAGAGTTCACATCATCAATCGCTTGCGCGTAAAGGTATCTGTTCGATTTAAAAAGTGCAACTCTTGGCATATCAGCAGTTCCTGAGATTTTCCCTCTGATTCTTCTGATTCTTCTAGCTTTAAGTGCGTTTTTTTGTTTTAATAATTTAGTTCTCATTCTCTACCCCTACTTCGCTGCTGTTTTACCGGCTTTTCTGATGATAACTTCATCAGCATACTTGACACCTTTACCTTTATAAGGCTCTGGCGGTCTGAATCCTCTGATCTCTGCTGCGATTTGTCCAACCACTTGTTTGTCATCACCCTTGATAGTAATAAGGTTTTTCTCAACTGTTATAGATACATCTTTTGGAAATTCATAGTTGATTGGGTGGGAGAAACCAAGTTGAAGCTCAAGCACATTACCTTTTACGGCAGCTCTGTAACCAACACCATTGATTTCAAGTTTTTTCTCATAACCTTGTGTCAATCCAATAACAATATTGTTTGCCAAAGATCTGAATGTTCCCCAAAAAGCTTTAGATTGTCTATCATCACCTTTTGGTGCAAATACTACTTCATTACCTTCAACTTTTACATCTACATAATTTTTCGTATCGAGCAATTTTTCAACATTGCCCTTTTTAAACGAGAGGACTGCGCCATCAAGTTTTACATCGATTCCTGCTGGAATCACTACCGGTTGTTTACCAATTCTTGACATTTTTTTCCTTTTTTACTTGTCTACGATTAAATCGAATGCCGTAAAAACATTGACTCTACCATATACTACAGATAACTTCGCCGCCAACACCTTCTTTGTGTGCCACGTCGTTACTTAGTACGCCTTTTGAAGTACTTACTACGATAGTACCGTAACCGTTTTTGAATCTTTTGATCTCAGATGCCGGCTTGTATACACGACGACCCGGTTTTGAGATTTTTTTGATTTCATTGATAACCTGATTACCGTTATCGTCATATTTCAATACAACCGAAATAAACTTTTTGTTCCCGTCTTCTTTTACATTGTATGATTCAATATACCCTTTTTCCTGAAAAATCTTAACAACAGATTCAACAAGTTTAGAGTGAAGAAGTTCAGTCACTTCTAGTTTTCTCATGGAAGCATTTCTGATTCTTGTTAATGCGTCTGATACCAGATCATTTACCATGTTTTTTCCTTACCAACTTGATTTTTTGATTCCAGGCAATTTGCCTTCATTTGCCATTTTTCTAAAGCAAATTCTGCAAATACCAAAATCTCTGTAAACTGAGTGAGGGCGTCCACAGATTTGACATCTTGTGTACGCTCTTACTGCAAACTTAGGCTTTCTTTTCGCTTTTGCGATCATTGATTTCTTTGCCATTATTCACGACCCTTTGCAAATGGAATTCCGATGAGTTCAAGTAATTTGAACGCCTCTTTATCATCTTCCGTAGTAGTAACAATAGTGATGTTCATACCATGCGTTTTGATAATATCATCAAACTTTACTTCTGGAAAAACAAGTTGTTCATCCAACCCAAAGCTATAGTTACCATGACCATCAAAACCATTTCTAGGAAGACCTCTGAAGTCTTTTACCCTTGGAAGTGTAATTGCAATCAGTTTATCGAGGAATGTATACATACGATCCCCTCTAAGTGTTACTTTTACACCAATAGGATACCCCTCTCTAAGTTTAAAACCAGCAATTGATTTTCTCGCTTTTGTGACAACTGCATGTTGTCCGGCAATCAAAGAGATCGTATCCTGAATGTTTTGAAGGATTTTAGAGTCTTTTGCCTCTTCACCTGCACCAACACTGATAGAGATCTTTTCAATACCTGGGATCTGCATAGGGTTTTTGATATCAAATTCGCTTACAAGAGCAGGTTTGATATCGTTTGCGTATTTCTCTTTTAATCTAACAACCATCGTTTACCCTTCCACTTTTGCTACATTTGAAATATGAATAGGCATCTCTTTATTTTCAAAACCACCTTTAGGATTCTCTTCAGTTGGTTTAACTGCCTTTTTCGCGATTTTACAACCAGCAACAATCACTTGTGATGTTTTAGGCATAACTTTCAAAACTTCAGCAACTTTACCTTTATCATCACCGGCAATAATTTTTACAGTATCACCTTTTTTGATTTTAAATTTTACTGCCATTATAATACCTCCGGTGCTAGTGATACAATTTTCATAAAACCTGCATATCTTACTTCACGACCGATAGGACCAAAAATACGTGTACCAATCGGCTCTTTTTTAGCATCCAGAATAACCGCTGCATTTTCATCAAATCTGATCAATGAGCCATTCTCTCTTTGTACCTCTTTTTTCGTACGTACAATTACTGCTTTAACAACCTGTCCTTTTTTCACTTTTCCATTTGGAATCGCTTTTTTGACTGAAGCAACAATAATATCACCAACACTTGCGTATCTTCTTTTAGAGCCGCCAAGTACTTTAATACACATGATCTCTTTAGCGCCGCTGTTATCTGCAACCGCTAATCTAGTAAATCCTTGTACCATTACTTCACTCCTGTTGCAACAATCTCTTTTAATCTAAAAGATTTTGTTTTTGAAATAGGTCTGCATTCGATTGCAGTAATCGTATCACCAACGTTTGTTTCATTTCTCTCATCATGAACAAGATATTTTTTAAATCTTTTGACGATTTTGTGATATCTTGGATGCACCACTTTTCTCTCTACTAATACAGTCGCCGTTTTGTCACCGGCTTTTTTTACAACTGTTCCCTGAATCTCTTTTAAAGCCATCTCTTATGCCTTAACTTCATTTTTAAGTGCAGATATTGCTGTTGATATACGCGCAATATCTTTTTTCACTTCTTTAATCTCATTTGGATTACTTAGCTGCATTGTTCTTAGTTTTGCTCTAAGTTTAAACAGCAGCAACTTCTTCTCTTTTAACAACTCGTTTAACGCTTTTGCGTCTTTACCTTCTAAATCAGTATATTTCATTTTCATTCTCTCGAGTTATGATTTTTGTTTTAAATGGCAATTTATGTTTTGCAAGAGTCAACGCTTCACGCGCCAATTCTTCACTTACACCAGCCATTTCAAAAATAATTCTTCCGGGTTTAACATTCATAACCCATTTATCTACAGCACCTTTACCTTTACCCATTCTTGTTTCAAGAGGTTTTTTGGTTAAAGGTTTATCAGGAAATACACGAATCCAGGATTTTGCCTGTCTTTTTACGTGTCTTGTCATCGCAATCCTTGCAGCTTCGATCTGACGGGAATCAATTCTTCCACCTTCAGTAGCTTTCAGTGCGATTTCACCAAAGGCAATAGAGTTACCTCTGTAAGATTTACCTCTATTTCTACCTTTTTGCTGTTTTCTATA
>CAZYZD010000006.1:0-48320 GCA_964651755.1 uncultured Sulfurospirillum sp.
CTGTTTTTTAGCAAAACAGAGTGTATAATCGTGCAAAATATTTTATGCTAAGGAATTGGATAGTGAAATTAAATTTCCGCAATGACCATTTTTCACTCTTTTTTAAACTCAATTTTCTGTTGACGGCAGTGCTTTTTATCGCTTTTTCGGTCTATATACCGGATAACGGGCTGTTGCCTTTTTTGCTGGTAGCGCTTGCTTTGGTTTCAAGTGCTGCTATTCTTTATCTGTTGTTGTATTTGATGCTATATCTTTTTCAACCTGCCGGGAAATTTGTACTCTATCTGGCAGCGCTGCTTTTTGTGATTGCCGATATTGGATTGATTGTTGATTTTTTTATCTACAGGCTCTATAAATTTCATATCAATGCAATGGTGCTCAATATTATCACTTCTGTGGATGCAGCAGATTCTATGCAGATCGGTGTAGCGCCTGTGGTACTCTTTTTTCTTTTTGTTGTGGCATTGTTCGGGTTTGAACTTTTTATGATCAGAAAGATTTTGGCTGCACAGAGCAGTCGTCTGGCACACTATAACCGCAGAATCAATGCAATGGTAACGATTCCTCTGGTGCTGGTGATCATGACGGAGAAGATCAGCTATGGTCTGGCTTCACTGACCAATAAAAATGAGATTTTATCTGCTTTTCGCGTGGTACCGCTCTATCAGCCGCTGACTTTTAACCGGCTTGCGGCAAAAGTTTTTGATTATAAACCGGATGTCAGGGTGGAAAATACCATTCGCACAGATGCGATGATTCACTATCCGCTGCATCCTTTGGAAGTGAAAGAGGTTAAAAAGTTTAATATTTTTATTTTTGCAAGTGATGCAGTGCGTAATTCCATTCTCAGTGAGGAAGTATCTCCCCATATAGAAGCTTTTAAAAAAGATGCACTGGTTTTTCAGAATCACTATAGCGGCGGAAATGCCACCAGGTTTGGTATATTCTCTCTTATGTACGGGTTGAATGCTACCTACTGGTTCAATTTTCTGAATGCGGCAAAAGGTTCGGTGCTCTTTGATCATCTGAAACATCTGGATTACAATATTTCCATTGTCTCTTCTACCAATACCAACTGGCCGGAGTTCAGAAAAACTTGTTATGTGGATGTTGTGGAAAGTATCAAAGATGATTTTGCAGGAAAACCCTGGCAGAAAGATAAAGCTGCTGCAGACTATTTTTTGAATTGGATCGATCATTACGAGGGAGAAAAACCTCTTTTCTCTTTTCTTTTCATGGATGCGCCGCACGGTTATTCATTTCCGCCTGATTTGAACAAATTTCATGCAGATGATGAGAATATCAACTATATTGCAGCCACAAAAGGGAGTACAGAGATCAGGAGTGCGTTTGCCGGCTATAAAAATGCAGTCTATTTCGACGATATACTTTTTGGGAAGATGATTGCCAAACTGAAGGAGAAGGGACTTTATGATGATGCTTTGATTATTTTTACGTCAGATCATGGTCAAGAGTTTTATGAATACGGCTCTTTCGGTCACAATTCCGCTTTTTCGGAGGCGCAGACACATACGCCGTTTATCATGAAGCTGCCTAAAGCGTTACAGGGAACACTTTTTGCCGATACATCCGCTATGACAAGCCATATTGATGTGGTGCCTACGCTTTTGCATTTGCTTGGTGTAGAAAATCCGCCGGGAGATTACAGTAATGGTTTTGATCTCTTTTGTAACAATTTTTCCCGAAAATATCTTTTTTGTGCAAATTGGAACAACAATGCGATTATTACGCCGCAATATACTTATGTTTTTTCCAATGTGCCCAATAAAATGTTCGGTAACGAGGTAAGATTGTCTAAGAACTATCAGAAGGTTAAAGAGAAGACAGATGCAAAGCTGATTGTTGAAATCATGAATGAAAACAGAAAGTTTTTAAGGTAATTGTCTCTTTTTTAATAAAAGTAAAATAGGTTTTTTTATTATAGTTGATTGACATACACTAAACTATTATGCTATAATACGCCTAAAAATTATCAGGGAGTAGAAAGTTGAGTAAAAGTTTATATGAAACATTAGGTGTCTCGGAGAATGCATCCGCCGACGAGATCAAAAAAGCATACCGTAAACTGGCTCGTAAATACCATCCGGATATCAATAAATCTCCCGAAGCAGAAGAGAAGTTCAAAGAGATAAATGCTGCTTATGAGATTTTAAGTGATCCGGAGAAGAAGCGCCAGTATGATCAGGTAGGTGACAATATGTTCGGCGGTCAGAGTTTCCATGATTTTGCCGGAGCACAGGGTGGCGCCGATCTGGATGAAATTCTGAGAAGTATTTTCGGCGGCGGCGGTTTCGGTGGTTTCAGCAGCGGCGGGAGTACCGGAGGATTTGGCGGTTTTGGAGGATTTGGCGGCAGCGGATATTCCGAACCGAACCTTGATCTTGAGACCTCCATTACAATTCCGTTCAATACTGCTGCACTCGGAGGAAAGCATTCTCTGACTGTAAATGGAGAGACTTTTGATATTAAAATACCGGCAGGTATTAAAAGCGGTGAAAAACTGCGTGTTAAAGGAAAAGGACAGAAGATGGGCGGTCGGGCAGGTGACTTGTATATCAAAGTCAATGTCGCACCGAGTCCGGAATATACCAGAGATGGTAACAATCTGACAAAAGAGGTGGATATCCCTCTCAAAACTGCACTCTTTGGAGGAAAAGTTTCTGTGCCTACGCTGCATAAAGAGATTACGGTCAAGATTCCCAAAGGGATCAAGTGCGGACAGAAACTACGTGTCAAAGAGCAGGGTATTATGGATAGAAAAACCAAACAGATGGGAGATCTGTACCTCAAACTGAACGTTATTTTGCCAAAAGTCGAGACACTCGATCCTGAGTTGGCAAAAATGATGGAAGAGAAATTACCAGAGTAAAAGGAGAGAGATAATGCATGGATATGATGAACCGGTTTACTTGATCAGTGTCGTTGCAAAGGCGCTCAACATCCACCCGCAGACGTTGAGACAGTATGAAAGAGAAGGATTGGTGACGCCGTCGCGTACGAGCGGCAAAATGCGGCTTTATTCACAGAGAGATATTGACAGAATTAACATGATTTTACGTTTGACGCGTGATCTTGGTGTCAATCTTGCAGGTGTGGATATTATTTTGCAGTTTAAAGATCAGATTGATCAGATGGAGCAGGAGATTGAAGATTTGCAGCATAAATTGGCAACATATGAAAAACACGGTACGATAGGTAAAAGTAATTCTCTTGTCAAAAAACGTAATATTTATGAAATAATCATCTTTGGAGAGTAGTGTTTTAACGCACTTTTTCTCCAAAAAGCAGGGCAGGAAAATATTTGATTGCCCATCCTCCAAAGAGTATTAACCACAATCCCACGGTGATATCGAAAATAAAAGGTGTTGCGGTATAGGAGTAGATAAGACGCATATAGAGTGTGATCTGTGTCAGATAGAAGAGAATCTTCGTCTTTTCGTCTGTTTGCATCATATTGCCCGAATGTCCCAGTGTTACGCGTGTTCCAAAGCCTACCAGCACAGTTGTGACAAAACCGATTGCTACAAAATGTATGCTTGCAAAAATCCAGTTTTGATTCAGCAGCAGTGCGGCAAAGTCACTGAGTGCACCCAGAAAGAGTCCCAGCGGGAGCCAGAAGATTGCCAGATGTAAAATCCAGAGAATAGGTTCCGCTTTTTTATAGGGCAGATGCCAGCGGTAAATCTCTTTAGCGATAATTACGGCAGCGATAAAAAGAAACACAAAACCATAATTTCCGGCAACAAGATTGGTAACAATAGCAGCGGTAAAGAGGAAATAGACACTTTTTAGAAGCTTGGTATTTTTGGCAATCATTACATGAGAGAAGAAGGGGATCATCCTTTGTCCTACCGAAAATGTTACAAAAACAAAATAGAGATAGAGTGAAATTTGTTTGGCAGCCTCTTCGAGTAAGAGACTCTCTGTCATAAGGGCTATGATGAAAAGAAGATGCGCTCCTATACCTGAGCCAAATGAGACCAGAATCCAAAACTGGTCATATTTCTCTTTTGCAGGTGATGTTTTGTAAATCATGTAAAATGCATAAAAACTGAAAAGCTGATTTCCCAGTAAAAGCAGCATACCGATATAGAGCAGCCATACCGTTGTAAATATGCCTGTCAGAAAAAGCAGTGTACCGCTTGCAAGCAGGGTAAAATTTGTAGTATAAATCTTTTGATCGAGTGGCGGCATCTGTGAAAAACGGGGAAAGGTTGTCAGTAAAAACCCCTGAAAAAAAGCAGTAAATACGATAAATATCAAAGAGTATGCATGAAAAGCATTCGGTAAGATTTCTGTGGTGATAATCCCTTTGTACATCAGTAGAAAAAGTATCATCATGAGGATTGCCTGAATCACACCCCATCCGAAAAAAGGTTGATGTGGCTGGGAAAAGAGATAGTGCAGTCGTCTGTTTTCTGTGGACATATATACTCCTGTCTGTATAAAGAAATCTAATTTTTGTATAGTAGCATTTTTCATAAAAGAAGAGATTGAGAGAGATCAATGCAAACTCATATTGTCCGGGTAAGTTCTTCATGTAGATAATATGGTATGATTAAAAAAAAATTCTCAGGCAGGTTGATTGAAAAAGTTTTTGCTCTATATCTCCAAAGCGTACAGTATTCCTATATGCAGACCGTTACAGGAAGAGATCGAAAGAAGAGGATTTGAAGTATATTGGTTTTGTGATGAAGAGAAGACCCGGAAAGTACTGGATCAAAATGCACGGTTACTTGACAGTGTAGAAGATGTGCTCGATTTTCATCCTGATGTAGTACTGGTTGCTACCAATGTAGTGCCGGATTTTTTTCCCGGTATCAAAGTTCAGGTTTTCCATGGGTTCAGTGTCGGCAAACGCAGTGAGGCAAAAGGGCATTTTAACATAAGAGGTTTTTTTGATCTCTACTGTACCCAGGGTCCCAGTACGACGATTCCTTTTCTGGAGTTACAGAAAAAACATAAATATTTTGATGTGGTTGAAACAGGCTGGTCCAAAGTGGATCCTCTCTTTCCTCTGAGTGAAACGCGCAATGATCTTCCCGTTGTTATGATCAGTTCGACATTTACCACACGGTTGAGTCTGGCAAAAAATCCGACTGTTGTCAAAGAGCTGGAGCGTTTATCCCGCAGCGGAAAGTATCGTTTTATAGCGGTATTGCATCCCAGTATGGAAGAGGAGATTGTGGATAAGTTCCGTGCTATGCAAAACAGTCTTTTTACATTTTATGATACAGTAGAGTTGATTCCGCTTTTCAAAGAGGCAGATATAATGCTCTCGGATACGACATCGGCAATATCGGAATTTTTGCTGCAGGGTAAGCCGGTCGTGACTATCAACAATAACAGACCGGCAGACTATTTGATCAATATTACAGATGCTTCTGAGATAGAGCGTGCACTTGATTATGCATTGACAAAACCCGCTGAAGTTATGCAGAATATCCGTACTTTTATAGCGCAGACACATCCCTACACCGACGGAAAATCTAGTCAGAGGGTAGTAGATGCCTGTCTCGATTTTCTGGAGCATAAAAAAGTGAGACGAAAACCGCTGAATTTGATCCGCAGATTTAAAATTCGCAAAAAGCTGGGATACTTTTTTTAAAATCGTTTCATACAGGGCAAAATTCTTATGAGAAAATTTTGCCAAAAAGGGAGGAGCGTTTTTTCTCTTTCTCTGCCTGAAGCTGTTTGGCTTCTGCGAGGTGCTCTCCCTTGGGAAAATAGAAAATATACTCTGCATAAGAGGCAATGGTATCCTCTTTTCTGGCTTTTTCCCATGCTTGTGTTTCCAGCGCTTTTACCCTTTCGGTCTGAATCAGTTCATCCAGCTTTTTAACGGCTTCCATATAGTGCATGGAGGTGGGAAATTCCTGCAAAAAGGATTCATAGGCGGCTTTGGTATTGTGCATCTTTGCTTTGGTCCAGCTGGTATGCTCTTTTTCAGCAACTTCTCTGATATGTTGCAACTGTTGAAGAGAGTTTTCATCCAGGTGATGGAGATTTGCGATTGTTTCCGGGAGTTGCAGGATACTGTTTTTTTCGATATTGAGAGATGTTAATGCTCTCAGGTTTCCTATTGATTCCGGCAGCGCAGTCAGTTGATTGCTTCCAAGATCGAGTTTTTGCAACTGTACCAGGTTCCCTATACTTTCAGGTAATTTTGTCAATCTGTTCCAGCGTATTGTCAACTCTTCAAGCTGGGTGAATTCGCTGATCCATTCAGGCAATGCATGAAGTGAACTTCCCCAGAGTGTCAGTTTTCTGAGTTTTGTCAGTTTACGCATCTCTTCAGGAAGTGTGGCGATAGCATTGGTACTGAGATTTAGTGTTTCAAGGTTGGTAAGATTGCCGATCCATTCGGGAATAGTTGTTAATGAGGTATTGCTGAGGGTAAGTTCTCTGAGGTTGGAGAGTTCACCGATAGCATCTGGCAGTTGTTGGAGCGGGTTATTGGCGAGATTGAGTTTTTGGAGGTTTTTCAACTCATCGATCCAGTCGGGTATCTGTGTTAGATGGTTGTCGGTAATATAGAGTACTCTTAGATTTGAGAGTGCTCTGATAGTATCGGGAAAAGTGATGAGGTGATTATGGCTGATATAGAGTTCGCTGAGGTTTTGAAGTGCGGTAATGGATGCAGGGAGTTTATAGACTCTGTTTTTTCCCAGATCAAGCAGCGTTAATTTTTCCAGATTTTTGATATTTTCCGGAATTTCAGCAATCTGATTTTTATAGAGCGAGAGCTTTGAAAGATGGGAGAGTTTTGTAATCCACTGTGGTATTTCAGTCAGAGCGTTGCCGCTTAGGTTGAGAATGGAAATATTTTGCAATGTACCCAGAAGGGGCGGAACCCATGATAGGTCATAGTTTGCAAGATCAAGTCTCTCCATCTTTTGCAGAAGAGAGAGGTCTCTTGGTAAATCTGTGATATCGATATGATTTTTGTCAGCCCATTCGACCAGGGGTTTTAAATCTTTGTGCATACTCTCCTGTAGAGTGCGGAGATGTTTTGAAGCATTTTTGAGACTTTTCAGGTAGTCGTCGTAGTTTTCAAATTGCCGGATTATTTTTTGGTAATCCTGTTCGAGAAGATGTGTCGATAACATTTATATTGCCTCCTGCAAAGGTACTTTTGTGAAATTATCTACTTCATGAGGTTGTGATGCAGGAAAGATTTTATGCAGCAGTTTTGTTTTGTTATCGTTCAGAGGTTTGAAATGGTGTTGCTGTATGAGTTCCTGAAGTTCGGGCAAAGTATCGTTAAAAATGAGTTTGTTATTTTTGAATTCCAGCATCGGAAAGTGTGTTTTGAAATATTCTGTGCCTTCCTTTTCCTCTTCAAGTAGTGCTTTGCTGCCAAATGCAATGGTGTAAAATCCGACTTCAAATGCTGATTCGAAAAAGGCTTTTATTTTTTGTGCTGCTACTATCGTTTCAGGAAAATGGTCGAGGTTGACAAGCAGCAGGTGATAGGGTTCTGTCTGATCGTCTCTTACAAAGTGGTTGTAGTCGCTGATTGTCAGAATGGTGGGGGAGAGTAGTTCATGATGTCTGTAAAGTGATATTTTTTCCAGTTGTGAAAATTTTTGTTGCGCATCTTCGGATGTCAGGGCAATTTCATACAGATTTGCCTCTTTGAGCAGAGAGAGATCGAGAAAACGTTTTTTATATCCAAAGTCAAATACTGTAGTTTTAAGTCTCTTTTTTGGTAGTGTTTCGCAGAGTCTCAATGCTACATTTTCAATAAAACTGTTTGCCGCCGTTTCACTTTTCTCATCAAAAAAGAGTGTAAATCCACCTGTATGAGCCGGTAAGAAAAGGGGTAATGTGTGTCCGTTGTCTGTAAGTTCTCCGACATACACTCCCCATGGAAACCTGTTGTCTTTTTCTTGCATGGTACCTCTTGTCTCCTGTTAGTAGATATGATTCTTTTGTGCATATCGGCTTTTTGAGAAAGATATTGAATATGGGCAGAACTAAAGTCTGAATTCAAGCTTATGCGGTTTTTGAAAATAGAGATAGTAGAGTATGTAAACGATAAGTCCTATATATAGTGTTCCTATACCGACAAAGAGCCAGCCGATGCTGAAGATCTTTTTTTCTCCGCTGACAGTGTGGTCGTCTTTGGCACTGATGGTATATCCGTTTTTATAGAGCATCTCTTCCAAAAGTGTTGTTTTCTCTTTTGGGGAGAGTGTTGTATCTGCCTGGACTTTACGAAAGAAATCATCGAAAATCGCCTGGTAACGGTACATCGATTTTTTTTCCTGCGCCAGCAGGTAGAGCCCTATGGGTAGGGCGAAAATCATGATAATAGTATTCATGCTTCTCTTTTGAGCGTGATATATGTTTCATGAAGTGTAATTTCATCTGTGTCGATCAGATGGGTTAATGCTTTTTTATAGGCTTTTTTGCTTATACCAAACTCTTTTTGAATGGCTTCTGCGTCACTTTTGTAGGTATAGGGAAGTTTGCCGCCCGCTTTGTGCAAAGCATCGCGCACTTTTTCTACTGCCAGAACTTCTTTGGCTTTTCCAGGGGGCTGCAAAGTGAGGTCGAGTTTGCCGTCGTCTCGTATCTTTTTGACGTACCCTTTTTTACGGTCGCCTGTTTGCAGTTTTTCAAAGATTTCATTGTGGTAAAGCATCCCTTCGTAACGGTTGTTGGCAATTACTTTATATCCCATCGGTGTACGTGCGACGATCAGCATATCTACACTTCTGAGGCGTTGCATCTCTTTTGGGTTGTTGTAGAGATAACGACCGATTCTGGTATCGCCTATCAGGCGGTTGGTGTGCAGATCATAGGCAACATGAATGATATAGCTTTTGCCTGCTTCAAGAGGGTATTTTTGCATCTTTTTGGGTATGAGCAGTTCTTTGGGGAGTCCCCAGTCTGCAAAAGCACCAAAAGGTGTAGTATCGGTCACTTTCATGAGTGCAAATTCTCCCCGTTTTGCCACTGGTCTTTTTGTGGTTGCAACGACTCTGTCTTCGGAATCGGTATAGATAAAAACATCGATTTTGTTACCGATTTTCATATCGGGAGTGACATAGATATTGGGCAGGAGGACACTCTCTCCGATTGCATCTGTCAAAAAGAGACCGTAGTCGCTTTCTCTGTCTATCGTGAGGGTATTGACAAAGCCTACCTCGATTTTTTCAGTCATATATTTTGCCTTTGTGTTTAACGTTGCTGTGGTTCTGTTTGCGTTTGGTTTTCTGGAGCTGGTTGGCGCCGTGGAGGATTATTTTTTTGATTTCATCCATGTCGAGATCGCTTTGGGGAAGGTTGGCGCACTTTTCGACAAAGGTTTCAAGCTGGTTCAGGTAGGGACTGTTGAGGAGTACTTTTTCAATTTCCTCCAGCGGTTTGAAGATTCTGTCGGTATATTCGGCAAATGCCTCTTTGTCGATCTCTTCATGTTTGTTGAGAAAACTGACGATTCTGTTTAAAAAGCGTTCCAGTTCCCTGGTATATTTGGTACGTTTGTATTTTTTGATCTGTTTTTCACTGAACATTTATAACCTCACAAGTGTTGCGCCCATACCGCCCATATTGGCGGGGGCATCGCTGAAAGATTTAACTTTGGGATGGCGTTTGAGAAACTCTTTGACGGCATAGGCAAGTTTTCCGGTGCCGATACCGTGATAGACAAGGACTTCATCATATCCGGTGATAAGGGCGTCGGAAAGATAAGCATCAAGTTTTTCCACTGCCTCTTCGGAACGCAGTCCGTGGAGGTCAAGTTTGACAGAGGCATGGGATGGTTTCTGGACATGGATTTTTGCGGAAGTTCTCTTCCTGGGGGCGGGAGGATTGCCGCTTCTGCGTAACTCTTTGATCGGTACTCTCAGACGTATTCCGTCGCTTTCTATCATCGCTTCCTCTTTTTTGAGAGAGATGATTTTACCTTTGGTGTTGCGGTATTTGACATAATCGCCCGGTTTGAGAGGGATCTTCTCCTGTGTGACTTCTCTTTTGGCTGCCTCCTGTTTTTTCTGGTGTGCTTTGTTCAGCAGACGGTGAATCTGTGCACTATCTTTGCTCTTTGCCGCTTTTTTTGCCTCTTCTATAGCTTCAACATACTCTCTTTCAAGAGAAGATTTCACTTTTTTGAGTGCCTGATCGGCTTCATACTTCTGGTTTCGCAGCTGTTCGTTGAGTTTTTGGGTTTTTGCGATCTCTTTGTCGAGTGTTTCGATTCTCTTTCTTGCCTGTAGTTCAAGGTCGATATTTTTCTGAATCAGCTCTCCCAGTTTCTCTTTGTCTTCACCGTAAACTTTTTTGGCTTCTGCCACCAGTGCCGCTGAAATACCGTAACGCAGAGCCGTTTCAAAAGCGTAACTTTTACCGATGGTGCCGTAGAGAAAATCGAAAGTCGGTTTCTGGTGTTTTTCATCGTAAATTGCAGCGGCAAGTTCAACATCGGGATGGGTTGCCATCATGGCAGCGAGGCGTTTGTGGTGGGTGGTGATGATGATTTTGGCATCTTTTTTTGCCAGATTTTCCAGAATCACTTTGAACAAAGAGGCTGCTTCGTCGGAGTCTGTTCCCAGCTCTATTTCGTCAACACCTGCGATAAAGTGGTTTTTGGAAAAGAGTTTGCTGAACTCAACCATACGTCCTGCAAAGGTGGAGATATCATTTTTAACCGACTGCGGGTCATCGATGATCGCAGCAATCTCTTTGAAGTGCCCGATATGGGATTTATGAGGATTGATGCGCATCGGAAGGAGGTATTTTGAGAGGAATACCGCCGAAAGGATCGATTTTAACAGCATCGTTTTACCGCCGGCATTGACACCTGTGATCATGAGAATTTTTTTGGAAAAATCGATAGTGGTTGGTTTAGGATCGTGCAGGGCAGGGTGGGCAAACTCTGTCAGGGTAATCTGTTTGTCGGATGATGGTTTGACAAAGTTCATCTCTTTTGCTCTGGCAAAGAATACCCTCGCCTGATAATGGTCAAAACGGTCAAAGGCTTTGTTGATAAAGTTCAAAAAGGGTTCAAAGCGGTGAAAAAGGACAGAAATTTTCTTTTCGTATTCGACAATCAGCTCCTCTTTCTGGCTCAAAAGGTTAGCTTGTGACTTTTTGAGGCTGCCGATGGCATCCGGTACGACATAAAAGTAACCGCCGCTGCTTCTGCCTACGACGCTTCCTTTGAGAAAGTGGTTGAATCCGCCTCTGACCAGCAGGGTTTCACTCTCGTCGATATAGTGGATTTGACGATCCACGAGATAGGGAGCGAGTTTAGCGGTGGAGAGAAGACGGCTCATGCTCTCCTTGATCTGTTCTTTGTTGCGTTTGAGGGAGGCATTGAGTGTCAAAAAGCGCTCGTCTATCTCATCTCTGAGCATCCCTTCATAGTCAAAATAACCGCACACCTCCACAATCTCTGGGGGAATGACGATTTTATCGAGCCAGTCGGCAAGAATTCCTTCATGAAGTGTTTTTTTCAGTGAGATGAAATAGCTGATAATCTTGACAAATTCATAGATTTCATAGATTCTGAGACGTCCCTGTTTTTTCAGGTACATTAGTTGTTTATCCAGATTTTTTACTTCCGGCGGGGCTTTAAAGTCGAGGGAGGAGAGTTTCTGAATAAATTTAAAATGCAGGTTGGCATCCCCCTCCATAAAAAGAGATTTCGGACGGGCAAGGAACTTTTCATACTCTGCGATAAAATCCTGAAGATCGAGTTTAGAGATGATATTATTCACTTTTGATCTCACACTCGCTGACCGGGAAAACAAGCCCGCTGAGTGAACCGTTCTCATCGGTACTGACAAAAGATTCGGTTCCTGTCTCAAAATAGAAGTGTGCCTGTGTTACCAGCTGGGAATCACAGACTATCTCTTTTCCCTGTTTGAAAGCGTTATAGATTTGTCTTACTTCTTCATCGCCATGGTCTACACTCGCTTCATAAAGCCAGAGGAGGGCAAAGAGGAGTGCAGTGATTTTGAGAATATGCATCTTCCTTTCATGGGAGATTGCTTCAACTTTTGCAGCCAGAAAAGCAGCAATGATGATAAGGGCTAAGAGTCCAAGAACAATCTGCATCTATACAATACCTCTCAGCTGATAGGTGATATCGCCTGCACCCAGTCCGATAATCACTCCTTCATGAAGAGAGCCTATCTCTTTTTGATCTTTGAGTATGCCAAGTGCACCCTCTTTTTTGGCGACGGCATCGGCAAAGAGAGGGTTGTATTTGCGAAAGTGGTTCTCAAAGTCGATAAACTGCTCTTTTTCGCCGACATTGTAAACCGGCAGGATAATCAACTCATCAATACCGACAAAACACTCTTTGAACTTTTCAAGATTATCGATGGTACGGCTGTATTTATGCGGCTGCCAGATAGCGGTGACTTTTTTCAGTCCCATCAGCCGGGCATATTTGCGTGCCGATTTGATTGTGGCTTCAATTTCTGTGGGATGGTGGGCATAGTCGTCGATGATTACATGACGTGTATCTTTTTCGATAATGTCAAATCGTTTTTTGATTCCTTTGTAGGCACGCAGATTTGTGCGTACTTCTTCCAGGGAATTTTGGGTAATGGCTGCTAAAATTGTCAGAGAAGCGTTGATGGCGATATGCTCTCCCACTCCGAAAACTTCAAATGTTCCCAGATCTTTTAAAACAAATGAAGTGTAGGGATCACCGTCGATGATTACTGTCCTGATACTTTTGATATCGCGGCTGGGGTAGAGACGGATTGCTTCGATATCGGTGAGTGTCTCCAGAAATTCATCTTCGGCATTGATAACGCGGATTTTCGCTTTTTGAATAAATGTTCTGTATGCGTCATAAAATCTCTTCAGGTCATAATCGTAAAACTCCATATGTTCAGGTTCGGCATTGGTGACGATAGCAACATAGGGGTTGGTATTGAGAAAGCTGGCGTCGCTCTCATCTGCTTCAAAAATAAGATTTTCCCCTTCGACAAAGTGCATATTGCTCCCAAACTGCTTACTCTCCGCACCGATGATGACAGAACCGTCGATGATTGATGCGAGCATCGCAGAGGTGGTGCTTTTACCGTGTGCCCCGGCAACGGCAAAGACTTTTTTCCCTTTGAGAATAAAAGGGAGTGCCTCTTTTCTGGAAAGCAGAAGCATTCCCTTCTCTTTTGCCGCAATGATTTCAGGATTTTCCTTTTTGACGGCAGCAGAGTAGATGACGATAGACTGGTCGGTGATATTTTCTGCCGACTGGGGAATAGAAACCGTAATACCTTCCTCTTTCAGTGTTCTGGTGATGGGGGAGGCTTTCATATCTGATCCTGTGATATCATAACCGTTTTTTTTCAGAAATCTTGCCAGTGCGGAGAGACCGATTCCTCCGATACCCACAAAGTGAATTTTATTTGACATAAGGTTTGATCCTTTCCATTGCTTCTTTGGTGCGTGTTTCATCTTCAACCAGTGCAATACGCACATATTTCTCTTTGATATCGTCTCCGCGGGTTAAAAATGAACCGGGTAAAACTTTGACATTTTTCTCTTTATACAATGTTTTGGTAAATGAGAGATCATCTTCTACCTCCAGCCAGAGATAAAAAGTCGATTTTGGAATAGGTATTCCCAAAATCTCCCGGGCAACCTGAAAGTTTCTGGCATAGAGTTCTCTGAAAAATGCGACATGTCCTTCATCTTCCCATGCAGCGGCTGCGGCTGCCTGCAAAGGAAGCGGCGAAGCACAGCCGACATAGGTTCTGTAGCGCATATAGGCTTTTAAAATCTCTGCATCTCCGGCAATAAATCCGCTTCGAAGTCCCGGTGCGGAACTTCTTTTGGAGATGGAGTTGACAACGAGGATATTGTTAAAGCGGGGATTTCCTGCTTTGATACTTGCCTGAAGCAGGGAGGGGTCTTTGTATCCTGTGTAGATTTCACTGTAACATTCGTCATTGAGTAAGACAAAGTTATATGCCTGTGCCGCTTCTACCCATTTGACAAGTTCATCCAGTTCCATACTTGCAGAAGTAGGGTTGTTTGGGAAGTTGATAATGACAAGATCGCATCCTTTGAGTTGTTCGGGGTCGATGACCGCTTTGAAATTGTTCTCTTTGGTGAGGTTGATATGTCTTATCTGTGCCCGGCTGGCAATCGCTGCACCTTCGTAGATTTGATAAAAGGGATTGGTAAATGCCATTACAGGGTTATTCTTTTCTGCCAGTAAAAACTGTGGAAAGTTGAAAAGCACTTCTCTTGTACCGAAAGTAGGGATAATCTGACTATCATCAAGATCGACACCGAAACGAAAAGAGACAAATTCCCGTTGTGCGTCACGGAGTGATTTCTCTCCCGCTGTTTTGGGATATTTGTTCAGAAGGTGTGCATTTTCACTCAGTGTATCCTGTATAAACAGAGGTGTGGCGAACTGGGGTTCGCCTATGGTGAGTGTGATGGGATCATACCCCGGATCGGGAATGATACCTTCCAGTAAATTGTTTAGTTTTTCAAACGGATATGTTTCAAACTGCATCTGTTTCCTTGGGTGTTTTGGATTGGATATTTTATGGTTAATTATAGCGAAAGAGGTTTAAGATGGCTGCGAAATGGTTTACAGTTTTATTTGACATATATAAACTTAAATTAAATTAACTATAATATTACTAATAAAAAATTAAAAGATATGGGAAAGAATGAAAAATATTTTATCTATACTCCTTTTAAGTGTAAGTATACTATCTGCACATATTGCCATTGTAAAGAGTGTGAAAGATGATGTGCGGGTAAAAAGAGCATATGAAGTGATTCCTGTCAAAGCTGGATTTCTTCTCAATGAAGATGATATTATCATCACCGGTGAACATAGCAGTGTGGGAATTCTCTTTACGGATGGATCACGTCTTTCACTTGGTCCCAAAAGCCATATTGTGATTGAAAAATACATATTTGCGCCGCAGAAAAAGCGTTTTGCTTTTGATCTCAATATGACAAAGGGTAAAGCGATGTTTGAGTCTGGAAAGTTTGGTACGATGGCGCCGCAGAAGGTACACTTCAAAGTGCCTGAAGGGATTATCGGTATCGACGGTACAAAATTTTATGTGGATATAAAGTAGGGGCAGATGGAAGATATTGTATTTATTGCTATGCTGATTGCACTTGCTATCTTTTTTTATCCGGCAAAAAAAGAGAAACCTTCTTCGGAAAAAGTGGCTATTATTCTCGGAGATAAAAGCGGTCAGAAAAATGCGATTACAGTGGGTACGAAAAATGGGCAGATGCGAATCGATGAACCGTTGACCGAAGTTAAAATCAAAAAAGGCGGTACTTTTTCCAAACCTGTCAAGATTAGCAAAGAGAAGCTGGAAGCAAATTTTGGTACTGTCATGAAAGCAATTCCGCCAAAACCTTTTTCAGTTAATATCTTTTTCAAGAAAGGAGTTGTTCCTGAGGATGAATATCGGGAGAAAATTTCTGAAATTCTAAAAGAAATTTCCAAAAGAGAGCCTTGTGAAGTGGATATCATAGGATATACAGATACCAAAGGTTCAGAGGAGAAAAATCTTCTTCTCTCCCGCAAAAGAGCAGAAGAAATCAAAAAAATTCTGGAAGCAGCAAATGTCAAAATCGACCATATCAATATCAAAGCATATGGTGAGTCTATGCCGCTTGTTGTTACAGAGAATGATATAGATGAACCTAAAAACAGGCGTGTTGAAGTTATTGTAAAATGAGTTTGAAAGATTCAAAACTCTATGTGATGTCCGGAGTTACGGCTCTGTTGTATCTATGGTTATACAGCAGCCCATATATCAAATATATCGATTATAAAATATATGATTTTTTTTCACAGAAACTGGATATAAAAAAAAGTGAGAAAAATGCGATTACTCCTTCTGTGGTAATTGTTGAAATTGATAAAAAAAGTATCAATGCCCTTGGGCAGTGGCCGTGGCACAGGATTGTGACGGCAAACCTGATCAATAAGATCAACACTGCACATCCTTCTGCTATCGGATTGAATATAATGTTTCGGCAGGAAGATAAGAGTTCTGTAGTATCGCTTCAGAAGTTTTATAAAAACTATATGGGATATCAGCTTAAAGTAAGAGGGTTGCCTACAAGATTTTTTGATAATGATAAAATTCTTGCCGATGCATTTGCACGTGCCAGAATTGTCTTACCGGTCTATATGCAGGATACGCCGCTTTCTGTACGAAAATGTGATCCGATCCTTAAAGATGCCGGATTGCTAAAAGATGCGACCACGACTTACCGTGCAGCCTCGATGCTGTGTAATATTGACCAGCTGCATAACAGAAGTTATGGATTTGGTTTTATCAATACACAGATAGATAAAGATGGCGTACTGAGGCGTTCACCGCTTTTTATCCGCTATAAAAAAGAGATAATTCCTGCATTTGCTCTGGCAAACTTGCTGGCGATTGATAAAAATATTGCTTTTCCATCTCCCGGATGTGTGAAAATCCTCGATCATGAATTTCATATCAATAGTGCATCGGAAGTACTTCTCTATTTTTATGAACCAAAGAGATATAAAAGAGTGTCGGCAATCGATATACTGGAAAATAAGATTCCTGAAAATCAACTGGCTGGCAAAATAGTATTGGTGGGTACTTCATTGATTGGAGACAGCAACAAGCATATAGTTACGACTTCAGATGCTTTGAACGGTACAGATGTGAGTGCGACGATTATTGAAAATATTGTCAATGACCATCTGTTATGGCAGCCTGAGATTTTAAAACCGGCAGGGGTGGTGCTGGCATTTCTTCTCTCCGTTGTTGCTGTTATAATGGTATATCGTAAACTTTATTATCATCTGGTAGTGTGGTATGTCACTGTTTTCGTTTTATCGTTTTTTATAGCATGGCTGCTCTTTTTGTATGGGATATATATTAGTATTGCATATTTTTGGATACCGCTTCTGATACATTTCATCCTGCTTAGTTTTGTTGTCTTGTATTTGAATGACAGAGAGAAAAAGAGATATTACAGAGAGCTTTCAAGTTCACACTCTGCGGCACTGGCAAGTATGGTTCTGGTTGCCGGTACAAAAGATTTTGAAACCGGGGCACATTTGAACAGAACCAAAGAGTATATGAAACTGCTTGCACACTATTTGAAAGAGAAAGGAGTTTACTCAAATGTACTTTCGGATGATTTTATCGATATTATCTATCATGCGGCACCTTTGCATGATATCGGCAAAGTAGGTATTCCGGATGCTATATTGCAAAAGCCCGGTAAACTGGATGAAAATGAATTTAAGATTATGAAAGAGCATCCAAAACTGGGAATGGAGATTATTCAAAAAGCGATGCGCTACTATAGTGAAAACAGTTTTTTACATGCAGCATACAATATTGCCTATTTTCATCATGAAAAGTGGGACGGCAGCGGTTATCCGTGTGGACTCAAAGGGGAAGAGATTCCCCTTGAAGCAAGATTGATGGCACTGGTAGATGTTTATGATGCACTTATCAGCAGGCGCTGTTATAAAGAGGCATTCAGCTATGAAAAAGCGGAAAATATCATTATCAGCGAAAGCGGCAAACATTTTGATCCAAAGATTGCAGACTCTTTTAAAGAGTTAAAAAAAGAGTTTCGCGAAATTGCCCAAAGGTACAGATAAAAAGCAGTTCAGCGTACTACTTCCTCTATCAGTACGGAGATATTTTTATCTGTAAATGTCTCTTTGTCAATCATTTCGATGATCTCTTCATGAGAATAGTTGTTATGCGGGTAAACGACTACAAAGAGTTTATCTCCTGTTTTAAGGTAATGGTTCTCTCCGTAAGGTGTATAGCGTGTTGCACCGATGGAGATCAAAAGCTGGTTTGGATAATTTGCATCCCGGATTAGTGCAGGCAAATCTTCGAGTGGTCCCTGATCCTGTTGATGATTGAGTTTGTCAGTAATCCACTCAATGAGTTTTTTATGAAAATAGCTGTATCCCGGAAGAGGAGAGTTTTCACCATATTGGTGAAGGGTGTTGTTACGTTTGATAAAAGAGGTAAGTGTATAGTTGTCCATTACACCTCCTGTGGAGAAGGTATCAACAGGAAGCATGTTTTTTGCGACACCTTTGCTCTGTTTACCCCAGTTCTTTTTCTGACTGATTTTGGATGCGCCCTGGATACGGATGGAACAGTCGTTATAGGCACCGAATTTTACGGGAGTCAGTTTTATGATTTTGCCCTCGTGATAGGTTATATCGCATAAAAGGGCGACTTCCGGTTCCATTTGTATGGGATCCTCCGGTTTTCGTATGGTTGTTTCCGAAAATGGGTAGATACCCAAAAATGTATTGTTTTGAGGAACATATGTCGGGAAGATACCTTTTGGTGCATCTTCTTCCTCTGTAACAATACCGATAAAATCTTCACTTTCACCCGCCTGTTCAAGATGTCTGGCAAAGTTGCCGGCAATACCGAAACCGATGATGTTTTCTGTCATGAAACTCCTTTGTAACTGTTTGAAAATAAATTTTCTAATAGTAGTGTGATACAAAGCTATTGTCAAGTGAGAGAAAAGAGAGTGTGGTATATTCATTATCTATGATACGATATACTACGAAATATCAAAACAGAAGGGAGGATGCCATGAAAGAGCATCATGAAAAAGTTGAAAAATTGACAAAAGCAGTCAGGGAAGCAGAACACCTGACACCTGAAGAGAAGAGTATGACACTTGAAAAGATTGCCGAGTGGAAGTTGGAAGATAAAGCATTTTCGCTTTTGCCAAACGAACTTGCGAAGCTTTCTGAAAAAGTTGTTCCAATTCTTGAAGAGATCGGACTACTTTAATCTTTTGAGTGCTTCGGCACTCTGGGCAATATTTTCTTTATCAAAATAGAGTGTCTGAGACGGGAATGCAAACTCCAGGTTGTGCTGCTCTAAAATCTCCATAATTTTGAACATAATATCCTGTTTGACAGCCAGCCACTCTTCCCAGTTGACAGATTTTGTAAAGGTATAGATCAAAATATCGATAGAAGAGGCGGAAAAAGTATCAAGATAGACAAGGAGGGTGGTTTTTATACCCAGTTTGGCTTCCAGTTCGACAAATTTTCCTGCCTCTTTATGTCGTCTTCTGATACTGCGATAGTCGATCTTTTGATGCGTAATGATATCTGGATGGTTTTGAAGCATCTCTTTTATCTCTTCAATAGCAGCTTCGATATTCTCTTTTTGTGCGCTGTATGTTACACCGATATGCATTTTGATACGTCGTCCATAAGTGCGTCTGTTCCAGTTTTTTAACGGTGTATTTGCAAGCTTGGAGTTTGGAACAGTGATGAGGGCATTGTCAAATGTTCTGATTTTGGTGGAGATAAAGCCGATTTCGACGACTGTACCTTCTACATCCGAAGTTTGAATCCAGTCTCCCTGGGAAAAAGATTCATCAAAAATGATTTTAAGAAGACCGAAAAAGTTGGAGAGGGTATCCTGTGCGGCAAGTGCGACTGCCAGACCACCAATACCCAGAGAAGCAATAAGTCCGGTTACATTAACTCCCATTTTGACAAGTGCTACCAAAAAAGCTGCCACGAAAATTATGACTTTTGTGACAGAGAGTATAAGATTTAGAAGTTCGCTTCTTAACTGTTTGTTTTTTTCTCCCTGTTTACTGTGAAAATAGAGGAAAAATATATTTTCGACCAGCTGCATCAGAATATAGGCAATCATAATGATGTAAAAGATATAGAAAAACTGTTCTGCTTTTTCGGAAAGAGGCATCGGATAACGCAGAACTTCCAGAGCGAGTTTCAATCCGATACCATTGATGAGAAGAGAGACAGGTTTTCTGATACTGTCGAGATTGTCGATAAGAATATCGTCTGTTTCATCTTCCTCCTGGAGAATTCTTGTCTTGAAATAGTTGTAGAGTCTTTTATAGATGAGGTAATTCAATATCCAGAAAAAGAGGATAACAAAGGTAAAAAGTATTACTCTTCCTATGTCAAGTTTAAGATAGCGAAGATAGATATTGATCTTGGCAGCAAGCGGTTGTTTATTGATATAGTTGATAAGGTTGTCCAGTTGTAATTCTGCAGCGATTGAGTGGTATGTCAGAAGTTTTGCGTTGATTGTCAGATAGTCCAGAAAGCTTTCAAAAAAATAATAATCGCGTGCCAGGTCAAAAAAGTTTTTTTTGATTTGCTGTGCGACTGTCCCTTTCTGGGAAGAGACCTCTTCATAAACTGCTATGATGTCTTTAATCGCTATACTTTTTTCGAGCAACTCTTTTTGTTTTTGTATATACTCTATGAGATTTTTTTCTTCGAGGGTGGTCCAGTTGTCTGCAAGGTAATGGAAAAATGTGTAAATTTGCTGTTTTAATTTCAGCGATTGGACTTTGAGTTTATCGCGTTTGACTGCCTGAAGATAGCCATATTTTCTGTTGGCATCTATTTTCAGCATGAGTGTATTGATTTTTTTCTCACTCTCTTTTGGATTAAAATAGGGATTGTTTGCTTTGTCGAGAGAGTATGGTTCATTTTTTAGTTTAAGCAGCAAGCCTTCATAGGCATGTACCCGCTCTTCCAGTCGTGCAGTGGTTTGGTTTTCGTCAAATATTTTGCTGGTATTGGTGTCTGAAATCAGTGTGATGATGATTTCATCAGAAAAAAATTTCTTTTCGATTTCAATCAGTTCCTGCCAGAAAGAGTTTGCACCAAAGAGCGCTATTGTAAAGAGTAACAGAACTGATAAAACTCTTTTCATACTTTTTCTCCCAATTAAAATATGGGCGTATTATAGCGAAACTTTATGTGATGTGGGCAAACTTTTTCTCTTCTGTTACATTGACAATTTTTGTGGCTGTTGTAAAGTTTTCATAAGAGTGTTCTTTTGCTGTGTTCAGGTCAATGAGGCAATTCTCTATAAGTGATTGCATTTCGTGTACAAGATGGTGAATTTTTTGTATCTGTTCATCTTGAAGATTGGATGTTTGTGTAATGTTATAAACAATTTCCATTGTTTTGGATACTTGTTCAACCAAGTGATGATATCCCTCGATCATGCCTGCTGAAATTTCATTGCCGAATTCCGCTTTGGAGATAGCTGTGCTGACAACTGCTTTAATCTCTTTGGATGCTTTTGCTGTCTGGGTAGCAAGATTACGTACTTCATGTGCTACAACTGCGAATCCTTTTCCTGCCTCTCCTGCTGTTGATGCTTCCACCGCTGCGTTAAGAGAAAGGATATTGGTTTGCATTGTAATTTTGTCTATAATTGTAATCGCATTGTTGATGGTGGCTACTTGTTCTTTGATATCTGACATCGCTTCTGCTGTTTTTTTTGCAAGAGCTTCACCCTCTTTAGCAGCATCACTGACAGCCTGGGAATAGGATGTTATAAAAGAGGCGCTTTCAACATTTGTTTTGATATGGTCATTAACCGCATCTACAGTCTCGATGATAACATTGAGTTCATTTTTAAGATTTTCATTGATGTGTTTGTATGCAGTCTCTATATTTTGATTGACTGTATGTGCTTTTTCTTTAAATTCGGTACCATAGGTCTGATCATTTTTTAACATATGGGAAATTACTTTTCCAAGGTTGTTGATAGAAATTTCGATCAACCCTTTTGGATTGGGTATTGGATGACGATAATCTTCGTTTGCATAGTTTTCTATGGCATGAAGAATCTGGTTTAGGTCATGACCTATATTTTTTTCCAGGCTCTCAAGCATTTCATTGATCTCTGTATAGGCTTTTTGTAAAATAGGGTTGCTTGGTATGGTCTTGATACGACGGCTGTAATCTCCCTTTTCAACTGCTTTGGCATGTGCTATGAACTCTTCTATAAAAGCTTGATCTTTGATGAGTTGTTTTTCTACTTCTTTCATTTTTGCATTGATTGCATCTGAAATGGCACCTGTGTTTTCTTCAATAAAACTGATTTTATCCTGCTTCCCTGCAAGATAATCAAGAAAACCGAAAACGCCGCTTTGTACGTTATCAAGTCTGTGGATAAATATTTTACGTATTAAAAGAATTAATAGTGTAGAAAAAAGTATTATAACTGAGAATGTAAAAAGTACGATGTGTAAATAAACATTGCTGACTGATTCCGGTTGAAGGTTATTCGAAACGATAAATGCACTGCCAAGTGCTGTGATTATTGCGACAAAGGTAATTGCCAAAATAGGTATATAGAGAAGTTTATGTTTAATATCTCTGTTTGGGTCAGTTTGCATAATAACTCTTTTATGAAAGATCTTTATGAAGCTAATAGGTATTGCTTCCTTGATACAGTATATATCGGTTTTTGGAGAAATAGTTTTAATGAGAGTGAAATCAGATGGAGATTTTGTTATTCTGAGGAAATAAATTTTTTGAGATTAATTGAGACAATAAATTCAGTACCTTTCTTTGAATCACTTTGTACTTGAAGACTTCCGTCAATTTGTTTGACAAGTTGTCTTGCTTTGAGAAAATCTTTAATATATGGGGAAAAAGTTTCTGCTAAAGGATTAAAAGAATTTGAGTAGCCTCGTCTAATCCTTTTTCTCTCTTCCGGTGAAAGATAGAGAGTACTATCTTTGATTGTAAAGGAGAGTGCAGTTTCAAATTTTTTTTGTGCAATATTCTCAATATGCAGTGTTGCTTCTTTTCGTAAAGAAGAGGGATGCATCGTGACATCAAGAAAGAGTGTTAGTATCTCTTTGATCTTTTTACGGTCACCCAGACAAATATCCGGTAAGGAAGGATCAATTGCATAATGAAATGAGATATTTCTTTGTTGGGAAATAGGGATATAAGGTTTAATAATTTCTTTAAAAAGCTGAATTGGTGAAAAGCTACTCTCTTCATATATTTTCTCTTCACTTTTTGGTACAGCTACAGTAACACTTGTAATCTCTTCTTCTGTTTCTACAGGAAGTTCCTTTTTTGCAGGAGCAATATTTGTCAGGGGGAGATCTTCATCATCTGTAAGAAGAGGATTAGCCAATGGAGTTTTTTGATTAATGGAAAATGATTCTGCTACAGGTAGTTGTGTATGGTGCTTTGCAATCGCATATTTTTTATGATGTTTGATTTGAATATCCGGATTCTTTTCTTTGATTTTTTGTTTTGAAAGAGGTAATGGTTTTTTATAGAGTTTATATAAAATGAAAAGAAAAAGGATTGTCAAGAGTACCACTAAAAGGTTTATATAGAGTGAAACAGGAATGATTGATTTAAAATCAAGTGATTTAAGATAGTCATAGAGGGTATTTGCTGTCTCTTTTGTATAATCGATATTTTGCTGCATTTTGTGCATCCATGTGCTTGTATCAATATTATAGTTTCCGCTACCGGTACCTCGTAAAACAGCTCTTCGAAGAAGTGTAAGAGTTGCGCTTAATTCATTAGGATGCAGAGATTTTTTCAAAATTTCATAAATAGGTTTTTTAGAGAGGGATTCTAAATAGGGAAATTGTTCGTTTTTAAGTACATTTTCCCAGATCATCAGATCTGGCATACTCATCTTTTGTTTTTTTGCCAGAATATAGGCGATGTAGCTTTGTTCCTGATTGAGATTGTTTCTCATATTGATTAATTCTTTGAAGGTCGTAAAATAGAGTGTTACAGAATCAATGCTTTCAGAAAGTTTGGTCAGCCATAATCGGGATTGCTGCATAAGAGGTTCAATAATTTTATTTTGATAATATGTAAAAAGAAGATTGTTGTAATCTTCATTAATGACATCAACACGCGAGCGTACATAGCGAAGATCTTCACTGATGTTTTGAAAAGATTTACGAATAGAGTTCATTTGGGGATATTGCTGTATATAGGAGAGTAATTTTTCCAGTGCTTTGTCGGATTCTTCTCTTTGTGTTGCAATTGTTTGAAAGTCAGTTTTCCCTTTGTATCCGAGGTAGAGGGCACTGAGAAGGCGCTCTTTTTCCAATTTTTGTATTGTATTGTCCATATGATCGATAAGGTTGATATAGATATCGCTTGATTGTACAACTTGATAGTTTTGATAAGAGTGGTATGTTCGATAGGAAAAATAGAGTGATGTTATTGCTGTAATAAATATTAGTATGATTAAGAGGGGTTTACGAGCAATATTTTTCATAATTTATCCACGCTTTGTTTTAGATCTTCAACGGCTATAGCTACAATATGTGGTATAAAATAGTGTGGTTCAGAGTTGAAAAGTCTCTTATATGAGTGCCATGAAGTGTAAATATTGCGGTTGATATGTTGTATCATTTTTTCAATAGTATTCAGTTCCTGAGAGAGAATTTTTTTGTTCTCTGAAGGAGAAAACTGAAGATGTACAGCCATATAGAGTTTTGATAATCTCAAGATATGATATTGCAGATCCTCTTTAAAAAGATTTTCATTCAAACTTTCCAATATTGAGTTAACACCTTCTACCAGAGAGTCCGTATAATCTAGGAATTTTTGTACATTTGCTGCATTTGTATTGTCTTCCAGAAGATCATATAATTCATCTTTTGTGTAGGAGAGATAATCAAGCATGGAATGAATATCTTCATTTGAAGTATCTTTTGCAATTATTCTCAAATCTTTTTCAATAGAGGCAAGACTTTTTTGAAGTTTGGGAAGATATTGGAAATGATTGGGGTTATGATACAAGAAGAGATAATCATTGGCAAGTTTTTGACTTAGCAATTTAATCTCTGCTGCTGCCTGGGCTGATTGTGTTTGTGCCTGCAGCTGTTGCAAAGAGAGTAAAAAGAGTAAAAAAACTGCAATTATCTTCAAAACTTGACTCTTTTATTGGTATAGTGATACGTATAGTTTGGTGATTTCATCCATTTTTTGGGTGATATCATCAGTTGTTGTAAAAACAATAAACGGTAACCCACCTTTTTCAATTTTCAGATAAAACTTATAGACAATTTTCCAAAGTTTATCAATTTGTGCCAGTTTTTGGTTGATGGTTGGTGTATTGTTCGGATTTTTCAGTAATGCTTGATGATTCATCGAAAAATTTTTAACAGCTTCTTTCATTTGATCAACTGTATTTTTATCTTTGATACCTGATTGATAAGCAATATAATATTTGGCAATACGTTGAGCAAGCATACGCTGTTTTCCAGCTTTTACGACAATTTCCGATTCTTTATGTCCCATTGTATTTGTAAGTGAATCTACCACATATTGACTACCTTCTAAAATAGATTCACTAAGATCAAGTGCAAGTTGTGCATTATCAAGATTAAAAGGTTGTTTGATAAGTTCATTAAATTCATCAAAGCTCATCTGTACAAATGTTAAAAGATTTTGAATTTCAGGATCATTGATAGAAGACATAAGTTTTTTATTTGCTGCTGTAAATTCGCCCAGTGATGCTTTGAGTTGTTTATCTGCTTTACTAACTGCTACTTTATTTCCTATATATAGATAATCTTTTGCGATACGCTGTGAAAGCATTCTCTGTTTTCCTGCAGTATTTAGTATAGAAACATCTCCACTTTTGACCACTTTTGGTACGCCATTGACAGTAGTAAGACGCATATCTCCTGCTGCTTGTGTTATAGAGAGAAGGAGTGTCAGTAAGAGTCCTAATCTAAGTATTGTTTTATTCATATCATTTCCTTTTAATGTGTTTCTAATTTTGTGTATAGTTTGGTGGCACTATTCATGTTCTTTAAAATTTCATTTGATTTTTTATAGATAAGTGCGGGTATAAATTTTTTACTGGATCTGCCCATAATTTCGAAAAACATAAAATCACGTTTTGCTTTTTTCAGCAGGCTTGTGATTTCCGGTGTATTTTTTTCATAAGCAAGCAATTTTTCGAGTGAAGTTTTGAAAAGCTGCATGGCATCAGTGAGTTTTTGTTTAAACTGCGGATCATTGATGCCCCATGCTTTGAGCATATAAAGGCTTGCCATTCTCTGTGAAAGCATTCTCTGCCTGCCTGATATATTGATGATCTCACCGGTTGAAGATTTGGATTGTGCCGCAAAAAGTTTTGTGATATCGTCTGAAGTTTTCAATAACTTTTCCAACTCATTTTGCAGTGTTGTAGCATCAGTAATATTGGGAGTTTTGGAAAGCATTTTTTTCAGAGATTGCCACTGGGACTTTGCGTCGCTGATTTTTTGCTTGGTAGCTGCATCTTTGTTAAATTGATCAAGTGAATTTAGATGATCTTCAAAATCGTGCATAATTTGTTCCAGATCTTTTTGTGGATTGCTAAAGTTGTTATGCATACCGATCATTGCATAATCTTTAAGCAGACGCTGGGTGTACATACGTTGTTTGCCTGCAATATCAATGGCTTCTGAAATATTTTTTATTTCAATAGCTTGCAATGTGCAGAAAAATAAAAGTAAAAGAGTCACAATATTTTTTACCAAAATAATCACTTCCTTATAAATTAAATATAGTTATATTATAAAATATAAACTTAATTTTAACTAAAAAACACACTATTGTCACTTTTTGTCAATTTTTGTAGACACTTTCATGACAAGTTGATCAATATATATCGGCATCTTTAGGAAAATCTGACACATAAATTGTTAAAATCTAGTGCAGGAGTTGTGATGAGAGTCAAAAATTATTTATTATTACTTTTTTGGTTTGACCTTTTTCTAGTGATCTGGGGATTTTTTGTTGCCGCTCAGACATTTTTTATTGATGCGGATATTCTTCAATTTCCGGAAGAGAATCTTCGGCTTTTACTGGTACTTTTTATTCTTTTTGCGGTGACATCGCTGGCTGGTTTAACATTTGCTGTCTTATATGATAAAAAATATTACATCAAACTCTTTCCTGTTTTACAGGTGATGGTTTTTATTGCTATGTTAGCAGGTAAAAGTATTTTTGGTTAATTGAAAAGTTTACCATTTTTTTGAATATGCAGATTAAGATAGTAACAGAGTTTTACACCATATAAAAAGATAATCCATGAAAGATAGATCCAGATTAAAAAAAACATAATCGTACTGAAAGAACCGTAAAGTGTTGCATATGTTTTATTAAATGTGACATAATATACAAAGAGTAATTTAGAGAGATACCAGATCAGCGAGGCGATAAAAGCGCTGATAAAAGCACTGCGTTTATGTACCTTGATATTGGGTGAAATTTTATAAACAATGAAAAACAGCAGCCAGGTAATCAGATATGAGGAGATCGATAAAATATTGATCCAGTGGGTATACTGGAAACTTTGGAGTAAAATATTGGCTTTGATTGTCAGATAAAAGGAGAGGGCAACACCCAGCGGCATTACGATGACCATCGTAAGATAGATAGTAATAGAGTGAAAAAAACTGCGTGGTGTAATGCCGTATATTTTATTGATGACGTATTCAAAATCATCAAAAAACATAACAGAGACGTAAAGTACAAATACCAGACCGAGTATTCCCATTTTATAAGCATTTTGCATAAAAGAATCGATATTGGATGCTATAAATTCCTGTTGTACCGGTATGATAGAAGTAAAGATAAAATGGCGTATATGTTCAAGATAGGGGGCGAAAATATCGAGATGAACAAAAAGATAAAGAGATATCAGTAAAACAGGAATAAGTGCGAGAATGGTATGAAAACTAAGAGAAGAGGCATAATGCAACAGATTATGGTCGACAAAATAGGCTTTTAGTGCTTTTTTGTCGATATGCATAAGCCTTCTCCTTTTTATTCGTCCAGCGCCATTTTCCCCGGATTGAGGATGTTATTCGGATCAAAGGCGCGTTTGATAGCACGAAAGAGATTGATCTCCTCTTCGCTGAATGCGATATTCATAAAAGGGGCTTTACTAAGTCCGATACCATGTTCCCCACTTAATGTTCCTCCCATGGCAACTGTAATTTTAAAGATTTCGACAATAGCATCATGTCCGATCTCAAGTTGTTTTGGATCACTGCCGTCAACCATGACATTGGTGTGAACATTGCCATCTCCCGTATGCCCGAAGCAGGGTATTTTAACGTTATATTTCTGTGAAACTTTTTCGATTTCATGCAATAGACGCGGCAATTCCGATCGTGGTACAGTGATATCTTCATTGATCTTTTTGGAACCGTATATTGTAATAGATTGGCTGGCATTACGTCTGGCAAACCAGAGATCAGCCGCCTCTTTATTATCTTTTGCAAGTTTAAATGATGAGCAGCCGTTTTTTTTGAAAACTGTTTCAATCTCTTCGAGTTGATTTTCAAGTTCAATGTCAAGATTACCGTCTACGTCTGTTACTAGTAGAGCACCGGCATCGGTTGGTAATCCTTTATGGTATTTTTCTTCAACTGCACGTATGGTTAAATTGTCCAAAAATTCCATGGCAACAGGTGTGATGCCTGCAGCAAATGTTTTATAAACTGCATTCATGGCACTCTCAACGGAGGGGAATATACCCATAGCGGTTCTGGTCATTTTAGGTTTTGCAATCAGCTTAAGTGTGATCTCTGTAATCACAGCCAGTGTGCCTTCACTTGCAACCAGAATACCTGCAATATTATATCCGGCGACATCTTTAATGGTTTTTTTCCCTGCTCTGATAATATCTCCATTTGGCAAAACCGCACGAAGTGCCATAACATAATCTTTGGTGATTCCATATTTGCTTGCCCGCATGCCTCCGGCATTTTCCGCAACATTTCCACCCAACGTGGTATACTCCTGACTTGCCGGATCAGGCGGATAAAAGAGACCTACCTCTTCAACAGCACGCTGCAAATCCATATTGATAACACCTGGTTGTACTACAGCGACCATATTGTCCATATCGATTTCGATAATTTTATTCATATGTTTTTCAAATCCCAGTACGATTCCGCCGTTTGCAGGAAGTGCACCTCCTGTAAAACCGCTTCCTGCACCTCTGGGAGTAATTACAATGTGGTTTTCGTTGCAGTATTTCAAGATAGCGCTTACATCTTCTTCATGACGGGGAAAGATTACTGCATCCGGTTCATAGCGTGTACGTGTAGCATCGTAAGAGTAGGCGATCATATGAGCTTTGTCATCAAAAACATTCTCTTCTCCTACAATTTTCTGAAATGCTTTCAGATCTTTTTTCTGTAACATTATTTGATTCCCAGGAGTTTTTTATAGTATAAGTTGTAATTACCGATGCTCTCTGAACTGAGAATTCCTCCCAGTCTGTTTTTGATTTCCGGAAGACGGTGATAGAAAGGTTTATGTGCATTTTTATTTTCAATTGCTGAAGTAAGCGGTTCTTTGTAGAGGACTTTAAAACTGTTGCAATCGACAAAATAACCTGATTTTTCTATGGTAAAATAGAGTAGGCTGGTATCATTTTGTTGACATGCATTTTGAAAATCCTCTTTGGTTGGTTGCGGTTGGTGTTCAAAATAGAGTTGTGATGCAAAAATATCGGGATGTATTATTTCAAAAGTGGATTGATATTTTTTAGTGAATGTTTTGAATGTTTTTTCATTGGCAGTGACAGGTAATATCCTATTATAAAGATAGTTCAGGATAAGAGTATCCCCCTTTTGGGGTGAAATTTTATATTCAGGCAGTGCTGTTTGACGTAGTCGCTTGAATTTTCTGAATTTTATAGTAATTTTATTCTCTTTCTTCTGTGTTACAATAGCTTCTGCAACAATTGTTTTGTGTGTGTCGTCGAATGCATGTAAAACGATACCACTGCTGCCGACAGGAATATTTCTGTCTTCTATTACTACTTTTTTCCCATCTGTCTGTGGCAATGTAGCCTGGTATAGCTGTGGATTAAAATCCGCCTGAAGCAGTACTGCTGTACAAAACAGTAACCATAGAATATAATTTTTCATTGAAAACCTTTTTTGACGTTTTATCTTTACCTCGGGATTATACAAAATGTAGGTTAAAGGATAGTTACAATCTTTTTTTAAAGGGTGTGGTGTCACTCTTTTCCTGAACGCTTTGATCTTCATATGTTTCACGAATTTGTATCAAAAGTAGCATCTTTTTTTAGTATTTTATTGTATAATCATCACTTTTTAAAAAGCAAAATAGTATTTGTTAGAGGAATTAAAAATATTGAAAACTACGATTTTTTCCCTCCTTTTTATCGTCATTTTATGCAATAGATTGGAAGCGTATCAGCTATATTCTAATGTAGTGGAAGATAAAGTCTGGAAACGGGGACAGACACTGCTTGAATTTATGGAACAGAGTAATTTGCCTCTTTCACTTTACTATAATCTGGATGATGAAGAGGAGAAGATAACATCTGATATTCGCAGTAATACTGTTTACCAGATTCTCAGAGATAGAGATAAAACAATCAAACAGGTTTTGATTCCGTTAAATGAAGAACTTCAAATTCATATTTATAAAGAGTCTGAAGGGAATTATACATTTAGTATCGATCCGATTCGGTATCAGACAAAAGAGATGGTGCTGGCAATGGATATTGAATCGATTTTTTCCAAAGATATAGTCAAAAAAACCGGTAATTTTCCGCTTGCTGTTACGCTTGAACAACTATTTCGCCACCAGGTAGTGTTTGAAAAGCTGAAGAAGGGAGATAAAGTTGTTGCATTCTATACCCAGAAAGTGAGAATGGGAAAATTTTACGGTACGCAAAAAGTTGATGCTGCAATGATCAAAACGCGAAAAAAGGATTATTACGAATTTTTAGCAGAAAATGGACGCTATTATGATGATGACGGGCATACATTCAGTGGTTCTTCTTTTATTGTACCGTGTAAATACAGGCGTATCTCTTCCAAATTTACACTCAAGCGATGGCATCCTATTTTGCATAAATTCCGTGCGCATCATGGTATAGATTATGCGGGCAAAATTGGTACGCCTATACGTGCTGCCAATGATGGAAAAGTGATTTTTATGGGAAGAAAAGGGGGATATGGTAAAACGATTATTATCAAGCACGGTGGAGGATACAAAACATTGTATGCCCATTTAAGCAGGTACAATAATCGTGTACGTGGAAAAAGTGTAAAAAAAGGAACAGTCATAGGATTTCTTGGAAACAGTGGTATGAGTACCGGTCCGCATCTTCATTTTGGTTTGAGTTTGAACAATCGCTGGATCGATCCAGCCCGAAAAGTGGTGATCACCCAAAAACTTCGGGGTGAGAAGCGTAAAAAGTTTTTAAATTATGTTACACTGTATAAAGAGAAGATTGCATCGGTGCTGGCTGAATATGAAATGCAAAAGAAGGAATCGAACGATGGGGAAAACAGAACGAACTGAACACTACAGAGGCTTGATAGAAGCTTATCTTAAAGATCCGGAACATTCTGATATACCGATTTCCGATATCGCCAAAGCGATGCGTTTTATTGCAAAAGAGGATGAAGAGGCTTTTATCCAGTATCTGCAAAAAATACCAAATGAATTTCTTGGTGATATTGTTCTTGAACTTCCTGAAAAGTATTTGCGTGATGTCGTCGAAGAGATGGAAACAGAAGAGCTTGCGGAAGTAATTGAAGAGCTCGAAAGTGATGATGCTACGGATTTAATTCAGGATATTGAAGAGATTGACAAAGACAAAGCTTTGGAAATTCTCTCTTCAATGGATGAAGAGGATCAGGAAGAGATTCGCAAACTGAAAAGTTATAATGAAGACCAGGCAGGTGCCTATATGCAGACGGAGCTTTTCAGTGCAAGTATCGATGAGACAGTCCAGTCTTCAGTTAACCGGCTTAAAAAGCTAAAAGAAGAAGGTGAGCTGGAAAATGTACATCAAGTGTATATTGTCGGTACTTTTGGAAAACTGATGTTTGCAATTCCTCTTGAAGATATTTTGACTTTTGATTTCAATAAAACATATAAAGAGATTGTAAAAGGCAGAGAAGAGGATTTTAAACCTATTTTTGTTCATGACAGTGACAATATTCATGAAGTTGCGAGGCTTTTTAGGGAACATGATCTTACTGTAATACCTGTTGTCAATTCTCAGAATGAATTGGTTGGTCGTATTACTTCGGATGATATTTATGATGTTTTACAGGAGAGTGCGACAGAACAGATCTATAATCTTGCCGGTGTCGATGATGAAGCGGAAGAGGAAGAGGATGTTCTTGAAGCAGGAAAGAAGAGGGCAATTTGGCTTTTTATCAACCTTCTTACAGCAATACTTGCTTCCTTTGTAATCCAAATGTTTGATGCAACAATCCAGTCTTATGTTGCACTGGCAGTATTGATGCCGATTGTCGCATCGATGGGTGGAAATGCAGGTACACAAACTCTAACCGTTACAGTACGTCAGCTTGCATTAGGAGATATTGAACTGAGTAATGCTAAAGAGACAATTAAAAAAGAGGTACTGCTCTCTTTGGCAAACGGTTTTCTTTTTGCGATAATACTGGGGATTATCTCTTATATTTGGTTTTCAGAGGTAAAGCTCGGTTTTGTGATTGCCGCTTCTATGGTGATTAACCTCTTTATGGCAGGTTTTTTTGGAGCAATGATTCCTCTTGTGCTAAAGCGACTTAATATTGACCCGGCTGTCGGATCGAGTGTAATTTTGACTACTGTTACAGATGTTGTGGGTTTTTTCAGTTTTCTTGGACTTGCTTCCATCTTTTTGATAAAATGAGGTTAAGATGATCAAAATAGATAAAATTACCCCTTGTGACAATCCGGTTTTTATCAAGCCTCAGCGTGTCTACTATACACAGGATGGTAAGGCAAAGAGCTGGGAAGTGGTACAGACACATGACAGTGTAGCGATACTGCTTTATCATGAAGAAGAAGATGCATTTGTATTGGTTAAACAGTTTCGTCCGGCAGTTTTCCTGAAAAACCATGAAGGGTTTACCTATGAACTTTGTGCAGGTTTGATTGACAAAGAGGATAAATCAATTGCCCGTATTGCAAAAGAGGAGATTCTGGAAGAGTGTGGTTATGATGTGCCGGAGGAGCGTTTGGTGCGTATTACCTCCTTTTTCACAGCCGTTGGTTTTGCCGGAGGGGAACAGACACTCTTTTTTGCAGCGGTAAACGAATCGATGCATATTGCAAAAGGTGGCGGTATTGATGATGAGATGATCGAAGTGGTTAAACTTCCTCTAAAGGATGCGAAAGCGTTTATGTATGATGAACAAAAAGCAAAGACCCCGGGTCTTCTTTTTGCTTTCATGTGGTTTTTTGAGCAGTATCAAAAGTGAAACTCCAGCTCCCTACTCCGGTGGAAAAATATCGCTTTGAAGAGATTGATTTCTATCTGAAAAGGGATGATTTGATTCATCCTGATTTTTCCGGGAACAAAGCACGGAAACTGGCGTGGTTTCTGGATAATCCATATCCTTCTGTAAAAGAACTTCTATCTTATGGCTCTGCACAGTCCAATGCGATGTATTCTCTCTCGGTACTTGCGAAGATGCGCGGCTGGGAGTTTCATTATTATGTTGATCATGTAAGCAGTTATTTGAAAGAGAATCCCCATGGAAATTATCTTTATGCACTGGAAAACGGTATGCAGCTTCATGAAGCGCCTTTTCCTTCAGAAAAGAGTGATAATAGACTGTTGATTGAAGAGGGTGGTCGGCAGGCAGAAGCGGAGTATGGTGTCAGGATTTTGGCACAAGAGTTGAAATCCTGTTTTGGCTCGCGGGATATTGCTGTTTTTTTGCCTTCAGGAACGGGAACAACTGCACTTTTTTTACAAAAACATCTTCCCTATACTGTCTATACAACTGCTTGTGTGGGTACTTCGGCATACCTGAGGGAACAGTTTCTGAGCCTGGAGCCTGATCAAAGTATGCATCCAGTGATCTTAAATACGCGAAAAAAGTATCATTTTGGAAAACTTTATCGTGAATTTTTTAAAATTTGGCTAAAATTAAAAGAAAATACAGGTATCACTTTCGATTTGCTTTATGATCCCAAAGGGTGGTTGACTCTTCTGGAAAATCGTGAACATTTTTCGACAGAGATTTGTTATATTCATCAGGGTGGATTGCAGGGCAATGAAAGTATGCTGAAACGTTATGAGAGGAAATTTCAATCATTATGAAAAGATTAAATACAAAAGATAGTGATTTTCAAAGTGCTTTTGCCCAATTGCTGGAGCGTGGGGCGATGGATATTGATGCGGTAAGCGGTACGGTAAAATCCATACTTGATGAAATTAAAAAAGAGGGAAACAGCGCCCTGAAGCGTCATATTGCAAAATTTGATAACTGGGATATGGCAACAGACAAAGATTTGCAGATCGATACAACATTGATGCAAAAAGCGTACGATGCCCTTGATGAAGATCTTAAAAATGCTTTGCATCTGGCATATGACAGGATCTACAGTTATCATCAAAAACAGATGCCAAAGTCATGGCTTGATTTTGAGACAAACGGTTCTGTACTTGGTCAGAAGGTGAGTGCGGTAGATAGAGCGGGACTCTATATTCCCGGCGGTAAAGCTGCCTATCCAAGCTCTTTGCTGATGAATGCTATTCCTGCCATTGTTGCGGGTGTGGAAGAGATAGTTGTCTGTACGCCGACACCTGGTAATGAAGTAAATTCTCTGCTTTTGGCGGCGATGCATTTGTGTAATATTACCAAAGCGTTTAAAGTGGGAGGTGCCAGTGCTATCGGAGCGATGGCATACGGAACCGAGACAATTCCCAAAACAGATGTTGTTACAGGTCCGGGAAATATTTTTGTGGCAACAGCTAAAAAAATGGTTTTTGGAGAGGTCAATATCGATATGATCGCAGGACCGAGTGAAATCGGGATTATTGCCGATGAGAGTGCTAATCCTGCCTGGCTGGCGATTGATCTTCTAAGTCAGGCTGAACATGACGAGATGGCAAGTTCGCTTTTGATTACTACTTCTGAAAAGATTGCGGATGAAACTGTCGTTGAAATCGAAAAAGCGCTCAAAATGCTTGACCGTAAAACAATAGCCCGTGAATCGATTGAAAAAAGAGGTGCGGTAATTGTCGTAAAAGATATGCAGGAGGCAGCATTTTATATGAACCAGATTGCCCCTGAACATCTGGAGTTAATGGTAGAAAACCCTTTTGCCCTGCTGCCTTTGATTAAACATGCAGGAGCAATATTTATGGGTTCTTATACGCCTGAACCGATTGGTGATTATATTGCCGGTCCCAATCATACATTGCCGACCGGAGGGACAGCGAGATTTTATTCACCATTGAATGTAGAAAATTTTTTAAAAAAGTCTTCGATTATTGCAATGAGTAAGCAGGGGATGGATGCGTTAGGGTCTGCATGTGCATTACTTGCCAAAACCGAAGGGTTGGATGCCCATCAGAAATCGGTTGAGATTCGTTTAAAAGATTGATATGTATAAGATTGCATCTTTTCTCTTTTTTTTATTGTTGTTTCTTGGCGGTTGCGGGCATGGGAGCAGTACTGCAACCTCACTCGAGACAAATGAGAGTGTTGAAAGTAATGTAAGCAGGATCAAGGAAAAGATATTTGGAGAGGTGCAGCCTCCTGCAGAGTGTACACTTTTGGCAAAAAAGAAATTTGTCTATGATGTAATGCATGATTCATATCTTTGGGCAGATGAAACCAAAGAGGTGGATTATACGGATGATGAACGCTATCCGGATGAAGAGACACTGTTAAATGATTTGCGAAATCCAAAAGATCGTTTCAGTTTTATTATGAGTCAGAAAGCTTATGATGATTTTTTTGAAGCGGGGAAAAATGTAGGATTTGGGATCTTTTTCAGACCGGAAGCGCATGAAAGCAACACGACTCTGGGATATACGGTTGATGCACTTGTACTTTTGCTTGTCTATCCGGAGTCTCCGGCAGATAAAGCAGGTTTGAAAAGAAGTGATAGGATAGTAGGTATTGATGATTATACTATAAATCAGGTTTTTGCAGACGAGGAACTTTTCAAACACTATCTTGAAGCTGATGAACCTATAACGGTAACTTTTCATCTAGAGCGCAATGACGGTACAAATGATACTGTAACAGTCACCAAAGCAGAATACAATGTCAAGACAGTGATAAAAAAAAGTATTCTGGAACGCAATGGACGTAAAATCGGATATCTCCTTTTTCAGTCATTTGTCGGTACTTCTGAATCAGAATTGACAGCCGCTTTTTCCTATTTCGAGAAAAGTGGTATTGATGATCTTGTACTTGATTTGCGATATAATGGCGGAGGGTATGTCTATATTGCCAGACAACTTGCCTCTTTGATCGGCGGATGGTACAGCAGCGGCAAAGTTTTCAATCAGACACTTTTCAATCAAAAATATAGTCGATACAACTATAGTACCTATTTTTACTATTATCTTTTTCATCAACTCTCTTTACCGCGACTTTATGTAATTACGACCAGTATGACCTGTTCTGCAAGTGAACTTGTGATTAACTCGCTGAGGGCTTCGGCGATTGGTGTTGAGGTAATTGGTATAGGTGAGCATACTTGTGGAAAACCTTATGCAATGATAGGGGGCAGATATTGCGATAAATATATACTGCCGGTACAGATGAAAAATGCCAATGCTGACGGTGAGGGAGACTATGTAGATGGATTGCCCCCTGTGTGCAGGAGCAGGGACAATGATCTTTATGATTTCGCTGATCCTCATGAAGATTCTTTTGCAGAGGCTCTTTATTATATAGAGCATGAAAGTTGTAAACCGGAAACACTTTCTTCCAGAGCATATGTTAAAAAAACTATTTCTATACCAGCGGTATCAAGAAGTTTCAGGGGACAGTATGGTATTTACTAAATATCTTATTCCTCTTTTGTTATATTTGACAACGGGGTGCAGCTTTTCCCAAAACAGTTTTTTGGAAGAGAGATACCTTCGTGATGTTACTTCAGTATGCACAGAGGAGATAAGCGATGCAATCAAGGAACTGACAGGTTTAAAGCATATAAAACTGTCAGCAACTCCATTTCAAAAAAGCGCTATGTTGGTTTTGACAAATAGACACAGAAAAAATTATCCTGTGGAGAATCCCTTGACAGGGGTAATTGGTTCTGAGAAAATTTTAAAACTTTATGGTGATGAAGAAGATTGTTGGCTTGCTCTTTTAGATGAGCAGGGTAATGTTATGAAAAAAAGAGCACTTTACCATTGTAAATGCAGTAAAAAAGAGGACAATTGAAAAAGATTCTGATTATTGCGGACGGCTCCGAATCCAGGGCATTTTTACAGCGTCTTGAAAACTTGGATACTTCTGAAAATATTTACCATATTGTCTATTACCGTGAGTCAACATTGCCTCAGAAACGTTCTGAACAGTTTATCTATTACCGCTTTGATCCTACCAGTTCTGTGAAGCTTTCGCCTCTGATTGAAGATATAGATTTTTTTCAGGTGATGCTGATACTGGGAAATAAAGTAGATCTTCTGGCTACTTTCGAAAATATTCGTAAAACTTCTACGACATTACCTGTTGTTTTACTGGATAAATGGAATCTTAAAATTGATGATCCCCATACAACTGTTTTAAATTTGCAGGAGCGTATTGCCAATTTATTGAGTAATTATTTGCCGGATATTCCTTTGTGGGCACAAAATATCGGTTTGGGACAGGGTGAAGTTATGGAGATTAAAATTCCGTTTGGCAGTGCTTATGTTTATCGGCATATTGGCAATATCGAGCAGAAACGCTGGCGTATAGCGGCAATTTACCGTAATCAAAAGATTATCTTGCCCGAACCCAAAATAATGCTTATGCCGGATGATGCTATTCTTGCAGTGGGAAATCCCAATGTTCTTAAAGGTGTTTACAAAAGTATTAAACGCCAGTTTGGGCAGTTTCCACTCCCCTTTGGACAAAATATTTATACATTCATCGATATGATGGATATGGATGATGAGGCAATTGAAGTATTATGTAATGATGCGATGCTGATGCATGCCAAACTTAATAGTAAAAAGTTGATTATACGGATTATCAATCCCCGTCTTGGGAAGATGTACGAGAAACTTAAAGGGTATCATAAAAGTGCTACTATCGATGTACTCTTTGATTTTTTGAATCTCTCGATGCAGCGGATGGTACTGAGTGATATTGAACTTAATTACATTGGTCTTTTTATTACCGATAAACCTTTTTTTACACAGTATACGGAGTTTTTGTATCGATTGAGGATTCCTGTTTTAAAAATTGGTAACAATGGTTTTTTCAATATCAAACACTCTGTTGTCTTGAGTGAAGAGAGTGATAAAATTGAACAACTCTCTTCTGTTATCTTTGATTGTGCTTCTCAACTGGGGCTGGATATCTCCTTCTTTGATTTTACAGCAGATGCCAATGAAGAGCGTGAAAAGATTATTGAGCATTTTGAAAACCTTTCCAAACTATTTGAAGAGAAGGTACGCATCGTCAAAACCGATAAAAACCCTATTCGGGAACTGCTTCCTCAGGATGATTTTTTACAATTTGTTATTTTTGAAAAAAAACTTCTTGAGCCAAAATGGCTTGCCTTTTTCTCTACGGATATTGAGAAGCAGTATTTTCGTTTTTTAGATAAATACCAGCTTTTTTTACCCTATGAATCATAAATTTCTAAACTATATTTAAATATAATGAATTAATATGAGAAAAGAGCGGGGAGTACTATGCAGACACATATCCACTTTGAAAACAGAAAATCGGTTGATTACACTATTTTTATAGATGAAATGCAAAAGATGCATTTTGACAGAAAAGTAGCTATAGTTACTAACCCTAAAGTTGCAGGTCTGCATCTGCTGAAGCTCTTACAAAATATTCAGGCTCGTGAACTCTATGTTATTACTGTTAAAGATGGAGAAAATTATAAAAATCAGGAGAGTCTTGATTTTATACTTGAAAACCTTTTTAACCACAGATTTGACCGAAATTCTTTGCTGATTGCTTTTGGCGGCGGTGTTATCGGTGATATGACAGGATTTGCTGCATCTGTTTTTCAGCGCGGTATCGATTTTATACAGATTCCTACAACTTTACTTTCTCAGGTAGATGCCAGTGTAGGCGGTAAAACTGGGATTAACAATAGATTTGGAAAAAATCTTGTGGGTGCATTTTATCAGCCTCAGGCTGTCTATATTGAGACTGATTTTCTGGATACACTGCCTTCACGTGAATTTGGTGCGGGTATAGCGGAAATTATCAAGATGGCAGTTACTTTTGATGCTGAATTTTTTATGTTTCTGGAAAGTGCTGATCTGCATAAAAAAGAAGAGCTTGCTGTTGCAATACGCAAAAGTGTTGAAACAAAAGCGAAAGTGGTCGGGGAAGATGAGAAAGAGAAGGGGATTCGCGCTGTTTTAAATTACGGGCATACTTTTGCACATGTAATTGAAAATATTACAGGTTACAGTCGTTATCTTCATGGGGAAGCAGTTGCTATTGGTATGGTGATGGCAAATCGTCTTGCCGTAAAACTTGGTTTGCTGGAGGAAGAGGAGTCCGGACGTATTACAAAACTTTTGCAAAAATATAATTTGCCTGTCTCCTTTCATGTGGAAGATCCTGAAAGTTTTTATGAAAGTTTTTTTCTTGATAAAAAGAGTGAAAATGAGACTATAAAATTTATTTTGCCTAAACATATCGGTGGATATGAGATAGTCAAAGGGCTGGAAAAAGAGATTGTTGTTGCATTGTTAAGAGAGTTTCAAAGTGAAAGCTAATCTTAGTCTGTTTCTGCTTCTTTTTATTGCTCTAAATATACAGCTATGGGCAGAAGAGAGTAATGTAACAAAGCAGAGTATATCTGAAAGCAATGTTTCTTCAGATACACGAAAAGAGGAATCTTCTTCTAATTTGACACTGGAAAAAGCGAAAGAGAGGATTCGTCACAATCAGGAGATTCAAAAACAGCTGGAAGCGATAAATGATCAGCTTAAAACAGATTTACTCTATGCAAAATATAATAATCATCAGGTTTATCTTGATCTGCAAAAACAGCTTGAAGATATACGCAAAAAACTTGAAAAAAATAAATATAAAGCCGGTAGTCACGAATATACAACCCTTAAAACAGAAGAGGATGCGCTTGAAAACCAGATAGCGCTTCTGAAAGATTTTCAGGCACCTCCTTTTGAAGAGTTGACCAAGCCTAAAGATATTGCCAAAGCGCCGGAGATTAAAACACCGTTTGATATTTTGAATGGATTTCGTTATCTCAAACTCCTCAAAAGAGAGAGGGAAGGTTTCAACCGGAAGCTGGAAGGGCTTTATACGCTGATTGAGTTGCTTCGGGAGAAACAGCGTCTTTTGAAGAAAGATAGCAAAATAGCACATGAACTTGACGAGATTCTTCCTGCCTATCATCTTGCCAAAGATACCTATGCATTGTATGCTAAAAAGGTAGAGGATAGTAAACTGAAAGTAACTGCCGATATTAAAGTGCAGATGCAGCGTCTTTTCAATATTTTGATTAGTATAGGCGTTATTATCTTTTTCTCTTTTATTTTCAAATATCTTGCCAAAAAAACTATCAGTGACAATCAGCGCTACTATATGGCAAACAAAATTATCAATTTCAGCAACTTCTTTTTGATCATGCTGGTGCTGCTCTTCTCTTTTTTGGAGAATGTAACCTATTTTGTAACGGTACTCGGTTTTGCTTCAGCTGGTATTGCGATTGCAATGAAAGATCTTTTCATGAGTGCACTGGGGTGGATGGTCATTGTTTTTGGCGGCAGCTTTCATGTTGGTGATCGTGTCAAAGTTTTTAAAGGAAATCATGAATATGTTGGTGATATTGTAGATATTTCATTTTTGCGTATGACGATTCTGGAAGATGTAACCCTGACTACATATACCCATAACAGAAGGGCTGGAAGGATTATCTTTATTCCGAACAACTATATTTTTACGGAACTTTTGGCAAACTATACCCACGGTAAGATCAAGACAGTGTGGGATGGTGTTGATGTTATGGTAACTTTTGATTCCAATTATAAAAAAGCACAGCACCTTATACGGGAAATTGTCAAAAAATACTCTAAAGGGTATACCGAGATATCCCGTAAACAGCTCAATATGCTGCGTAGTCAGTATAGCTTGAAAAATATCAATGTTGAACCGAGAATTTATACTTTTATGGAAGAGTATGGTGTTAAGATATCTTGCTGGTATATGACCAACTCTTATGCTACATTAACACTTAGAAGTAATATATACTCCAATATTCTCGATGCTTTAATGGCGGAAGAAGATATCAAGCTGGCATATCCTACGCAGATTGTCAACTTTAAAAAAGATCAGAAGTGTGTTCCTAAGGATCTGGGTGAACAGAGTATTTCTTAAAACATTTGGCTGTCGTACCAATATTTACGACTCTCAGATTATGGCACAGAATCTTATTGACTTTGTGTTGGTTGAAAGTGAAGAAGAGGCAGATATTGTGGTTGTCAATTCGTGTACAGTTACCAATTCTGCTGACAGCAGTGCGAGAAGTTATATCTCCGGTTTACAGAAAAAAGGGAAAAAGGTGGTACTTGCCGGGTGTGGTGCGATCAGTAAAGGAGAGTCTCTTTTCTCGGCTGAAAAAGTGTTTGGTGTATTTGGTCACTCGGAAAAGAAAAATATCAATAAACTTTTAAAAAGCAGTACGCCATTTTTTGAACTTGGAGACTTGCAGAGTCTGGATGAAACAATAGTCGAAGATTTTAGTTCCAGAAGCAAAGCATTTATCAAAATTCAGGAGGGGTGTGACTTTAACTGCAGTTACTGCATCATTCCATCGGTCAGGGGTAATGCAAGAAGTCAGAGTGAAGAGAAAATACTCTATCAGGTAGAAAAACTGGCTGCCAACGGTTATGGTGAATTTGTGCTGACTGGAACCAATATAGGAAGTTACGGCAAAGATAGCGGAAGTTCAATTGCAACGCTTCTGCAAAAAATGTCGATGATTCGAGGGGTCAGACGTATTCGTCTTGGTTCTCTGGAACCGGTACAGATTGATGATGCTTTTATGGAGATTTTAGGTGATGCGTGGTTGGAGAAGCATTTGCATATTGCTTTACAGCATACCAGTGAAGAGATGTTGCGTATTATGCGAAGGCGCAATGCATTGGTACGTGACTTGGCTCTTTTTGAGAAGATTGCCGAAAAAGGGTATGCACTGGGTACCGATTTTATTGTAGGACATCCCGGTGAAAATGAACTGCTTTGGCAAGAGGCGGTAGAAAATTTTAAACGTTTTCCGATTACCCATATTCATGCTTTTACTTACAGCAGACGGGAGGGAACTCATGCAGCAACACTAAAGGAGAATATTCCCAAAAAGGTGGCAAAAGAGCGTTTGAAAGAAATTGAATCGATTGTAAAGGCAAACAATTATGCTTTTCGACAAAAATATCATCAAAATTTACAGGTTTTGGTAGAGGAGCGTAAGGGTGATTTGCAGACAGGATATGATCAATATTATAACCGTGTTTTTATTGATGCAAAAATCGATCTTCTGAAAGAGTGGGTGGAGATTCCTGTTACAGAAGTAAGAGAGGAGGGGAATTATGCGCAAATGGTTTAATAAACGTAATCTTATCACTTTGATTGCTTCACTGCTTCTAGTGATACTCTCTTTGGTTGCCTATCTCTATAAACCGGTTGAAACGATTGATCTGAATACTTATCAGCAATTTTTACAGAATAATCTTTTTAAAAAAGCAACAATTATCGGGAACAGGGTAGTACTCTCTACAGATGAAGGGGATTATTCGATTATACGTTCCGGTATTGATATTGGTGCACTTTTGCATAAAGTTCCGGTAGAGATCGATGAATCGGAAACTTATACTGATGCGGTAATCCTCTTTATTTTGCTTGGAGCATTGATAGGATTTGCACTTTTGTTCGGGAAGAAAGAGCATGAACCTCAGACTACTGAGAAGCCTAAAGAGCGTATGGATAATTTTGTTCCTGATTTAATACCTGGTGTTGATCGTGAGATTTTACCGGTAACATCAGATGTCACTTTTGATGATGTAGCAGGTATCGATGAAGTCAAAGAAGAGTTGCATGAAATTGTCGATTTTTTGAAGAATCGGGAAAAGTACAGTGCTTTTGGTGTAAAAATGCCAAGGGGTGTTTTACTGGCGGGACCTCCTGGGGTAGGGAAAACATTGATTGCCAAAGCGGTTGCCGGAGAGGCTGGTGTACCGTTCTTTTATCAAAGTGGTTCGGCATTTGTACAGATTTATGTCGGGATGGGTGCTAAACGGGTGCGTGAACTTTTTGCAGTGGCAAAACGTTATGCCCCTTCTATTATTTTTATTGATGAGATTGATGCTGTCGGGAAAGCAAGAGGCGGTGGACGTAACGATGAGCGTGAGAGTACGCTCAATCAACTCCTGACGCAGATGGATGGTTTTGAAGATAGCAGCAATGTTATTGTGATAGCTGCAACCAATCAATATGAGATGCTGGATAATGCTTTACTGCGTGCAGGACGTTTTGACCGGCGTATTTTCGTTTCCTTGCCGGGTATCAAAGAGAGAGAAGCAATTCTCAAAGTGCATTTAAAAGGAAAAGTGACAGATGTTAATGTTGCAGATTTGGCAAAAATGAGTGTGGGGTTCAGTGGAGCAGCTCTCTCTACATTTGTCAATGAGGCAGCCATTAATGCCTTGCGGCACAATCGTTCTGTTATAACTTATGAAGATTTTAACAGTGTTAAAGAGAAAGTATTGCTGGGAAAAAAGAAGATTTTGAGTTATTCTCATGAAGAGAAAGTAATACAAGCAACTTATCAGGCTGCAAAAGCATTGAGTGCACACTGGTATGAAGTAGATTTTGAGAAGGTGAGTCTGATTGAAGAGTTTTTGATAGAGATGGAAAAAGAGATTACATCAAGGACTCAGCTGAGTGCAAAACTGAAAGTATATCTTGCCGGTTATGTAGCTTCTCAACTCTACTTTGAAGAAGTCTATACCAATTGTGCGGCAGATATCAAAAAAGCAAAACAGATTACCGAAGAGATGGTACAAGTGTATGCTATGGGCGATGGTGTCTATGCTGCTCCTGTGGATAGTGCGTCATTGATTGATGATGCGATTGAAGATCTGGAACAGTTTTTATATAAAATGAAACCTGCAGTAGAGACGCTGCGAAATGCATTGCTGGAAAAAGAGACACTTTCAAAAGAGGAACTTGGAGAAATTGTCAGTGCGTTTCTTTAGCGGATTTTCACTGCAGGATGAGAAAGAATTATTTGCTGATTATTTAAAAGAGGGTAATTATCATATTGCGGGTTTTAGCAAAGGTGCAATTGATGCTTTTGAATATGTATTGCAATGTAATCGTCGTATTGATTTGCTTCAGCTTTTTTCACCTGCTTACTTTATGGATCGGGAAGATCAGTTTAAAAAGATGCAGCTGGATGCTTTTAAGAAAAATAGTACACTTTATCTGCGGCAGTTTTTACGAAATATTGCCTATCCTGTAAAAAAAGATCTTTCTGTTTATCTTAGGGAAGAGGATGTAAGTGCACTCAGTCGGCTGCTTTATTATCGCTGGGAGCCTGAAAAATTTGAGATAGTGCAAAGGCGTGGTGTAGAGATTGAAGTTTATCTTGGCAGTAAAGATAAAATAATCAATGCACAGAAGGCGATGGATTTTTTTAAATCATATGCTACAGTCTATTTTATCAAAGAGGGAGGACATATTTTAAATGGATAAAATTAAAATTGGTGTTGTAACGGCGTCGGATAGAGCAAGTGCAGGAATTTATGAAGATATTTCCGGGAAAGCGATTATGGAGACAATGGAGGCTTATTTGCAAAATGAGCTGGAGTTTGTTTATAAATGTGTTGCTGATGAACAGGCGCTTATTGAAAAAGCGATGATAGATCTGGAAGAGGCAGGATGTGCATTGATTGTAACAACAGGTGGAACAGGACCGGCACTGCGTGATGTAACGCCTGAAGCTACTGAAGCGGTATGTGATAAAATGATGCCCGGTTTTGGCGAGTTGATGCGTTCGGTAAGTTTACAGTATGTGCCGACAGCTATTTTATCACGTCAGACAGCGGGGATTCGTAAAAAGAGTTTGATTATCAACCTGCCTGGTAAGCCAAAGTCTATTCGTGAGTGTCTTGATGCAGTATTCCCGGCAGTACCGTATTGTATCGATTTGATAGAAGGACCTTTTATGGTTTGTCATGAAGATACAATTCAATGTTTCCGTCCCAAAAAATAGCTTCAGCTGAAAAATAGAAAGTGTTATTAATACTAAAATTTTTTTTATTCAACTGTGTTATAATTGAACTAACTTCAAATTAAAGGAGAAGAAAATGGGATTTTTTGATTTTATCAAAGATGCAGGTGCCAAAATTTTAGGCAAAGGTAACGACAGTGAAAATGTTAAAAAACTGATCGAAGAAGAGAAAGAGACAATGCCAATCGAAGGTTTGGAAGTTGAAGTCGAAGGTGATACTGTTGTTCTCAGAGGGAAAGCGAAAAGTGCCGAAGATAAAGTAAAAGCAGCTTTAATTGCCGGAAATATTGAAGGTGTTTCCAAAGTTAATGCTGATGAACTTGAAACAGAAGATACGCAGGTAATTGATGATATTTTTTATGAAGTGCAAAAAGGGGATACACTCTGGAGAATCGCCGATATCTATTATAAAGATGGTAGCAGATATACAGAGATTTTTGAAGCAAATCGCGAAGTAATCAAAGATCCGGACAAGATTTATCCGGGGCAGATGATTCGTATACCAAACTTTGTAGCGTAACGTTTAGGTGGAGGGAGTTTTTTCAAACTCCCTTTTATTCTGGTTTTTTTGCAATAAAAAGTGTCGAAATATCCAGTGAATACCCTTTTGCAACTTTTACTTCAAATCCTGTTTCTCCAAGTTCCGCCACCAGTTTTTCTTTTGTCAGAAAACCTTCAATAGAGTTGGGGAGATAATTGTATGCTTCATAATTGCGTGATAAGAGACCACCTACAAGCGGTAGAATCTTTTTCATGTAAAAATCACGGGCGCGGGAGGGAAGTGTCTGCTTCTGGAGTTTTGTAAATTCGAGAATGGTGAGCAAACCACCTGGTTTAAGTACACGGTAAAATTCCTGCAGACCCTCTTTGCGATCTACAACATTGCGCAGACCGTAGGAAATGCTTAAGATATCTACAGAGTTGTCTTTTACCGGTAAATCTTTTGCTTCTGCCTGAATAAATTTTGCATTGAGACCTTTCTCTTTTGCGACACTCAGCATTCCGGAAGAGGGATCTACACCGTAAATTTCCTTGATTTGAATCTTTTTTGTTCTGGCATGTTTGTCCCAGAATTCACACATATCTCCTGTTCCGCAGGCGACATCCAGTATCATATCTAGTTCATTTTTGTTATATATCTCATAAGTTTTGTCACACGCCTCTTTTCTCCAGCTTTTATCTACTCCGAAACTGAGTACTCTGTTTGCAACATCGTAGGTATTGGCGATGTTATCAAACATCGTGACGATTTTTTCCTGTTGGTTCACACTTTTTCCTTCTTATCTGTAATATTTTAATGCTTTTGGTATCAATTTTTTCAGTCTTTCGATACGGTGACTGTCAGCAGGGTGGGTAGAGAGAAATTCAGGCGGCTTTCGTTTATTTTGTGTCAACCGCATCATATTTTGCCAGAAGCGTAAAGCTTCTCTTGGATTATATCCTGCTTTTGTCATAAGATAGAGTCCGATTTCATCTGCTTCATATTCAAATTTTCTGCTAAAAGGAAGAACCATACCGAATGTTTCTCCCGCTCCATATGCCTGATTGATGATGTTGGCATATTTCCCACCGCCGATTGCCTGTGTTGCAATCTGTTTTCCCATACGTCCTAGTTGAATCATACTCATCCTCTCTGCACCATGGCGTGCAATGGCATGGGCAACTTCATGTCCAATAACGGTTGCAAGCTGATCTTCATTTTGTACAGCGCGAAAAAGTCCTGAATAGACAAAAACTTTACCGCCGGGAAGACAAAAGGCGTTGGGTACATCTTTGTCTATAACAAAAAATTGCCATTGGTATCCCGGCTGTGCAGCGGCTCTTGCAATTTTCATACCGACTCTTTTGACAACAGCATTGAGTCTTGGGTCGTTACTGACACGCTCTTTTTGTAAAATTTGTTGTGCAGACTGGTATCCCATCTGTAACTCTTGCTGCGGTGAAAAAATTACAACCTGATTTCGATGGGTGTAAGGTGTTTTGGAACAGCCAATAAATAAAAAAGATGTAAATAGAATAACCAATATGAAACGAACTGCTCTTATCATGATACTTCCTCAATAATAAACTTCTTTTTGAAAGCATGCTTTTATCTTTCAAAAAGTGTGTTAAGTATTGAAGATTATAGCAAAAATAGTTTACATATTAAAGTGTTATATCTTTAAAATTTTCTAAATGTTTAAAAATATTTTTATCAAATCTTTTCTGTTTCTGTAAAAGTTTTTTCTCCTTTTTACGTAAATATATAAATTCTTCTTTTTGTTCTTCCTTCGCAAGATGGAGTTTTAGCATTTTTAAAATAAGAAGATATTTGTTGCGTTTTTCATATTTTTGAAGCATGGTAAATATTTGTCTTGCCTCAAGCAGAAGGGGTTTACAAGAGTCGGAGTCAATTTGCTTTTCAAAGATAGTAACAAAATCAACCAATTCTTCAAAAGCATTTTTGAGTTTGTCATAACTTTTTTCATCGTTGCACCCATCAAGGAAGTTGATAGTATGCAATAGTTCACTGTGACTGTTATGTACTTTTATTTTGGCACTGTATCCAAAAGGAAGCTGCGATTCGTAATTTGTATAGGATCTGCTTTTTTCACGAATAAAAAGTGCATACTGATTGGAAATAATTGCAAACTCTCTGCTTTCAACATATTTGCTTATTTTATGCTCTTCTGCGGAAAGTTTTATTTGAATATTATCTATCATTTTTTGAATATAACTACTGTTTAGTTTATGATTGAGTTTAATCAGTTGATGATATATCAGCATAAGATCCTGATGTATCTTTGTTATTCTTGTAAGTGTATAAAGATGCATAATGATTTTTTGATATTGCTGTTCATCAAAAATCTCTTCATAACTCTGCATAATTGCTATACTACGGGTAATCTCTTGATGAAACTTTTCAATAGTATCGGCTTTCTTCTCTTCTTCATTTTGAATCAGTTGTGCATACTCCTGGATAAGAAGATATTGGTGATAGAGAAAAATACGTATAGCATCGGCACTTTTCATCTCTTTAAAAATAATTTCCTCTGGCTTCAAAAGACGTTTTCGTTCAAGGTCTTTGAATATACTATATATGTTATAGGGATATTTGGTAGGGTTGCCGAAAAGTGCAAGATATTTCTGTTCATATCTGGGGTCGTCACTTATTTCATGTTCTATATATTTTTCAATCAAAGAAGTATGTAAAATATCTGGTTTTTGATGTGTAAAACACCTTGCAGGTATGGTTAAAATAGAGAGTCCC